>DATAPB010000134.1:0-9434 GCA_036265435.1 Solirubrobacterales bacterium
GCTCGTTGGTGAGCCGCGTCTACCCGCCCGGGACTACTTGTAACGGTAGGTGATGCGCCCGCGGTCGAGGTCGTACGGGGAGAGTTCGATCTTCACCCGGTCACCCGGCAGGATCCGGATGTAGTGGCGGCGCATCTTGCCTGAGATGTGGCCAAGGACCTCGTGGTCGTTGTCCAACTTCACGCGAAACATCGTGTTGGGCAGCGCCTCGGTGATCTCGCCCTCCATCTCGATTTTCTCTTCCTTCGCCATCTGCGCCGGGCAGGGTAGCGCCTGGCGAACGCGGCGCCGGGGATTCGGCTCCCGCCTAGCGCCCCTCGAACGTCGCCTTGCCGGGGCCCTCCTTGAGAAAGGTGGCCACGGCGTTCTGCAGATCCTCCGAGGCGAACAGCTCGGCGAAGACGTCTGGCGTGATGCGGTCGGCCTGCTCCACCCCGCCCGCCCGGTTGGCGCGGATGATCCGCTTGGTGGCACCGTGGGCGATCGTCGGCCCCTCAGCCAGGCGGTGCGCGAACCTCATGCCCTTCTCGAGCAGCTGGTCGTCGGGCACGACGCGATTGACGACGTTCCACTGCTCCAGCGTGGACGCGTCGTAGAGCCCGCCGCTCATCACGAACTCGGCCGCGCGGGCGGGGCCCGCGCGCTCGGCCATCCGCTGGGTACCGCCGGCTCCCGGCGTCAGGCCGACGACCGCCTCGACGAGGCCGAAGCGGGCTGACTCGGTCGCCCAGATCATGTCGCAGCCGAGGGAGATCTCGAGGCCGGCGGTGAGGCAGAGGCCGTGAACCAGCGCGAGCGTCGGGATCGAGAGGTCCTCGAGGCGCTGGACGACCGGGATCAGCGATCCGAAGGCATCGGAGGAAGCGCCCTCCTGCACCACCCTCTGGAACCTGTGCACGTCGGCCCCGCCGCTGAAGATGTCGCCCTCGGCACGCCAGACCAGAGCGCGGGCGTCGGAACCCTCGACCTCGTCGACGCAGGAAGTGAGCGCGCGCCAGGCGTCATCCCCAAACAGGTTCAGCGGCGGGTTCTCCAGGACCATCACCGCGACGTTGCCGTCCCGCTCGAGCCGGATCGGGGCCGTCTTCGTCTCTTGCTCAGCCATTCTCTCCTCGCAGTCTCTTCGCGATCTGGGCGATCTCGTCGGGGTCACCGGGCTCGGGGACCCATGGCAGCTTCAGCGGATCGTCCTGGTATCGGGGCACGACGTGGATGTGGAAGTGAAAGACCGTCTGCCATGCCGCCGCCCCGCAAGCGTTGATCAGATTGATGCCATCGGCGCCGAGCACCTCCTTCATGTGCTTGGCCAGTCGCTGGGCGGCGAGGGTCGTCGCCGTCAGGTCCTCCTCCCCGATTTCCATCAGGTCGGCCGAATGCTCCCGTGGGACAACCAGCGCGTGTCCGGGCGTCGCCGGATTGATGTCCATGAAGGCGACGGTCCGCTCGTCGGAGTCGATCGTCTCGCTCGGGATCGTCCCGGCGATGATGGCGCAGAAGAGGCAGTCGGGATCCGCCATTCGCGCCGGAGCCTATTGCTCCAAAGGCGCCCGAGTCGCGGCGCTAGCGGAGCCGCCGCGCCCGCTCGAGCGCCTGGTCCCTGCCTGTGATCTCGCCGGTGAACGTCTCGGCGCGAAGCTCTTCGAGCAGCCGGCCGAGCTCCGGTCCGGGGTCGAGGCCGAGCTCACGCGCCAGCTCGTCCCCCGAGAGCGGCGGGCGGGGCGGGCCATTGTGGTGCCAGGCGAGGGCATCGCGAAGCATCTCCCGGGCGAGGTCCAGGTGGGCCTGGATCATCTCGGCGCTCGCCAGCGGGCCCTCCCCCCGGGCGGCGAGGCGATCGGCGACGGTGAGCAGGGTGACGTCGGCCGAGACCGGCTCGGTCGCGACCAGGTAGTCGTAGACCGCCCGCCGGGAGAGCGGCCGCTGGTGGATGAGAAAGCCGAGGCGCAGGTGATGGAAGGCGAGGCCCTGGAGGTGGGTAGTGAGCTTGCGGCTGACCCGGAGGCGCCGGCAGATCTGGGCGATGATCTGCGCACCGGCCGCGTCGTGCCCGATGAAGGTCACGTACCCGGAGCCCTCGGAGCGGGTCTCGGGTTTGCCGAGGTCGTGAAAGAGCGCGCCGAACCGCAGCGCCTCGCGACGGGTGAGCTGGTCCGCCAGCGGCTCGTCCAGAAAGGCGTCGATCTCCGGCGCGAGCTCGCCGGCGAAGCTCGCCATATCGCGCTCGAGCCCGAGCCATTCCTCCAGGACAGCAAGCGTGTGGCCGAGCACGTCGAGGTGGTGATTCGGGTTCTGGACGACGCCGCGCAGCGCTTCCAGCTCGGGAAGGACAACCGCGGTCAGCGCGAGCTCGTCCATCAGCTCGATGCCGCGCAGTGGGCGCGGCCCAGCGACGACTCCGCGCAGCTCCGCGAACTGGCGCTCGCCGGCCGGCTCGGACGCGTTGGCCGCGCTCGCCCGCACCAGCTCCACGGTTTCCGTCTCGATTGCAAGCTCGTGCCGCGCCGCGAGCCGCGGGGCCCGAAGCAGCCGGATCGGGTCGTCGCGTAAGGCCCCCTCGGACGCTGCGCGGAGCCGGCGTGCCTCGGCGTCGGAAACGCCCCCGGTCGGGTCGATCAGCTCCCCGCCGCCGAGCGGCCGCGCGATCGCGTTCATGGTGAAGTCGCGGGCGCGCAGGTCCTCCTCGATGGTGTCCGCCCGAAGCCCGGCGACGTCGACGTGCCAGCCATCGGTGGAGGCGATCGCCCGCCAGGTCGCGTGCTCCTCCGAGAGCTGGAAGGCCGTACCGCCCCCCGCCCTGGCGATCGCCCTGGCCGCGCCCTCCTCCTGACCGCGCTCAACCGCGAGATCCGCGTCCGAAACGGCCTCATTGAGCAGGGCGTCGCGAATCGCCCCGCCCACGATCCACGCCTGGCCCTGCTCCTCGAGGGCCGTCCGCGCGGCCGCGATGGACAGCGCCCGGTCGAGAGCACCGAGATCGGGGCTCACTCCGTGAACTCCCGCGGCACCCTCTGGGAGATCCCGCAGGTCACCTCGTAGTTGATGGTCTCGAGCCTGGCGGCAACCTCCTCGGCGAGGATCCGCTCGGAGCCCTGCTTGCCGATCAGGACGGCGGGCGCACCCGGGTCGACTGCGGTCTCCGGGCCGAGGTCTATGGTGATGTTGTCCATCGAGACCGTGCCGACCAGCGGATAGCGACGGCCAGCCACCAGGACCTCGGCGTTGTTGGAGAGCCCCCGCCTGACGCCGTCGCCGTAGCCGATCGGAAGCACCCCGACCCAGGTTTCCTCCGGCGCCCGCCAGGTGCGGCCGTAGCCGGCGCTCGCTCCCCGCTCGAAGCGCTTCACGTCCGCCACGTAGGAGTGGAGCTCGAGCCCCGGGTCGAGCCCGTGCTCGGCGGGATCGCGATGGAAGGGATCGAGGCCGTACATCGCGATCCCACAGCGGACCATGTCGAAGTGCGCCTCCGGCTCACGCAGGGTCGCGGCGCTGTTGGCCGCGTGAACCGTGCAGTCCGGGGCGATCTCGCGCACTGCCTCCGCAACCGGCCGGAAGGTCGCGAGCTGCTCGGCCAGGAAGCCGTCCTCGGGCTCATCGGCGGTGGCGAAGTGCGTCCACACTCCGGCGATCTCGAGGTGAGGATCGGCGGCGCACCTGCGAGCCAGCTCCAACAGCACATCGGGGTCGCGCTCGCCGAGTCGGCCCATGCCGCTGTCGAGCTTCAGGTGAACGCGAACGGGGCGGCCGCGGTCGCCGGCGAGCCGCGAGCAGAGCTCCCTGAAGCCCTCGCGCCACATCGCCACCTCCGCCCCGACACCGAGGGCGGTGCCGAGCTCCGCCTCGGTGAGCGCGCCCATCACGAACAGCGGGACGTCCGGGAAGTGCATGCGCAGCTCGGTGGCCTCGTCCGCGGCTGCCACGGCCAGGCGCGTCGCACCGCCGCGCAGCGCCGCGGCAGCGCAGGCGGCCGCGCCGTGGCCATAGCCATTCGCCTTGACGACGGCGCAGAGCTCCGTCCCCTCGCCGGTTCGCTCCTTCAGGAGCCGGCAGTTGCGCTCGACGGCCCCGAGATCGACAACCGCCAGCGCGCGGCCCTCGGCGTCGGCCATTTCAGATGCTCAACCCCGCCGGCATGGCTTCAACGACGTCCCCAGCGATCACCGAGTCGTGTCCGACCCGGTCCCCGGCCACGACCCCCGCCCGAGAGTGAGCGTGAACGGCGGCGCAGGTGGCGGCGAAGGGCTCGAGGCGCCTCGCGATCAGAGCGGCGATCACTCCGGTGAGGACATCGCCGGTTCCGGCCGTCGCCAGCTGCGGGCTCGAGACGGTGTTGACCGCGACCCGCTCACCGTCGGTGACGATCGAGTCATCGCCCTTGAGCAGGACGATGGCGCCGCTGCGCTTCGCCGCCTCGCGGGCGCTCTCCAGCCGCCTGGCCTTGATCTCGGACGAATCGCGGTCGAGCAGCCGGCCCATCTCGCCCTCGTGGGGGGTGAGGACGAGAGGCAGCTCGCGGTCGGCCAGCATCTCGATCCGCCCGGCATGGGCGTTGAGCCCGTCGGCGTCGAGCACCAGAGGGGCCCGGATCCGGTGCGTCAGCTCTCGAGCCAACCGCTGGGTCCCCTGCTCCCGGCCCATCCCGGAGCCGAGCACCACGGACGCCGCCCGCTCCGTGGCCCCGAGGATCTGCTCCGAGGCCGCCGGGCGCAACCGGCCGTCGCGGCTCGCGCACCCCTGCGACATCACCTCGGTCAGCTTGATCTCGAAGATCGACTCGAGCTCCGCAGGGACGGCGACCGTGGCGTAGCCGGCGCCGCTTCGAATCGCCCCGAGCGCCGACAGGCAGACCGCACCGGTCAGACCGCGCGAGCCGCCGACGATCACGACCTGGCCGGAGGTGAACTTCGTCGACCCAGGGGCACGGTGCGGAGCCAGCTCCAGCACTCGGGTGGAGATCAGGCCGGCGGTCGGCTCGACCGGGGCACCATCCGGAATGCCGATCGGAGCCACCCTCAGCTCGCCGGTGTGACTCTTCCCCGGTGCGATCGAGTGGCCGAGCTTCGGTGCCTGGAAGGTCACGGTCAGCTGGGCTTCGACCGCCTTGCCCTCGACCTCGCCGGTCGAGGCGTTCACGCCAGATGCGATGTCCGTGGCCACCACCCGCGCGTCGGTGTCGTTGATTGCGTCGATGGCCGACCGGGCCGGATCGCGGGGGACGCCGGCGAAGCCGGTCCCGAAGATCGCGTCGACGATCACGCCCGCGCCGTCGAGAGCGCCCGACAGCTCGCCGACGCTCACGTGCCGGCCACCGTCGAAGCGCTCGAGGTTGGCACGGGCGTCCTCGGAGAGCTGATCGCCGGGCGCGAGCAGCAGCACATCGACCTCGAAGCCCAGCTCGCGGAGCGCTCTGGCGGCGACCAGGCCATCGCCCCCGTTGTTGCCCTTGCCGCAGACCACGGCCACCCTGCCGGGAAGTGCGAGCCCAGCGGCGGCCTCGGCGACCGCGCGGCCGGCGGTCTCCATCAGGTCCAGCGACGGCACGCCCTGTTGGTTGATCGCCCAGCCGTCGGTCGCCCGCATCTGCTCGGCGTCCAGGCAGGGATCCAGCCACTTCTCCATGACCGCGCCAGACTACCCGCGGTTCGGCGCTCGCCCTAAGCGGCTATTGCGACCGCGGCAGCTGACTCGCGCGAGTGCGTCAGCGAGATGGCGATCTCCGTGTCCCCGGCGACCTCGGCCGCGCGCCCGTGCAGCTGCACGGCGGGCGGCTCGCCGCTGACCACCTCGATGTCCCGCGGCGGCACGCCCTGACCCAGGGCCTTGATCACCGCCTCCTTGGCCGCGAAGCGGGCGGCGAGATGTCTGCCGGGGCGCGCCCGCTGACGGGCGTAGGCGAGCTCGGCGGGCGTGAAGAGGCGTTCCGCCAGCCGGGGCCGGCGCTCCAGGGCGCGCTCGACGCGCTCGATCTCGATCAGGTCGATGCCGACGGCGAGCGCCACGGGACTACTTCAGGCCGACGACCGCCTTCAGCTCCGCCTGGTCGCCCTTGGTGCCTGAGCCGCTCACCAGGTAGCTGAGCGCGTCGATGTAGGGTTTCGCCTGGGCGTACCCCGGATCGGACTTTGCTCCCTGGGTCTCCGCGAGCTGGAAGACCTTGGGAAGATCGACGAAGAGGTCGGTGCCGAGGTCCGAGACTTGGCCCTTCGCGGTCGAGAAGGTCGGCGAGTCGCCCAGCGTCTGGGCGGGCGCGAGGCTCCGGGCGACGGAGTTGGCGCCGTAGCCGATGACGATCTTGTCGCCCTGCTGGGCGATCTCGATGGGCTGCGGCGTCTGAGTCGGGTCGTTGATCTGGAACCCGGTGCCTCCCCCGCTGAGCTGGAGCGGCTTGGCGGTGCCCTGGCTGCCCAGCCGGACCAGCGTCTGCAGCTGGCTCAGCAGGCGCCCGGTGAGGTCCGGGTCCTTGGTCTGGATGACGAGGGCGCCGTTGAGAGACTTCTGGCTCTCACCGCGCACGTAGATGACGGCGTCGCCGAGCGCATTCGTCAGCTGGTCGATCGAAGCGCCGGTCGCCTGTTCGATCTGCGCCAGTCCCTGCTCGAGGTTCGGGACACCCGACTCCTTGAGCTGCTCGATCGTCCGCTTCGCGGTGTCGCCCAGGTTCCCGAGCCCGAGCGCGAGCCAGGAGTCCGCCGGCACATCGCCGACCAGCGAGCTCTCCGGCGTCTCGACGCCGTTGTCGCCGCCGATGAATTGAAGCTCGAAGGTGTCCGCCGAGGCCGTCAGGGCGCCCGAAACCGGTTTGTTCAGCGACTCGCCGGCGCTCTTCTCGATGGCGGCCTGGCTCTGGGCGTCGATCTGGCTCGGGCCGAGCGCGTCGATCAGGGTCTTGGGGACCGTGTAGAAGGTCCCGAGGCGGTCGCTCGGCAACTGGTCGAGAGAGTCCTTGAAGTCGCTGTTGTCGCCGAGCGAATCGCCCTTGTCGGCGTCGACCGCCGCCTTGAATCCCTCGACGTCCCCCGTCACCAGGAAGTCGCGGACGGTGCCATAGACGGTGGTCGGGTCACTCGGCTCCGTCTGGTAGCTGGCGCCGTTGTAGCTCTGCGGGGCCGGATTGGTCGCGGTCGCACCCGACACCTTGCGGGCGAACGCCAGGGCGGCGCTCGGGTTGGTCGTCTCGATCACGGCTGCGCCCTTCTGGGCGTCGGTGAGATCGGTGAAGAAGAAGCCGACCTTCTCGCCGAGCCAGGGGGCGACGTCCTGCTGGAAGTTGAACGGATGACCCTCGGCCTTCGCCTGGCCCTCGATCAGCGAGACGATCTTGCCGCCGGGGTCGGATGTGTTGAGCACCTTGTCCAGGGCGGCCTGGGCGTCCGCCTGGGTCTGCCCGGTGGGCTTGACCGTGCCGTCGATGTAGAGGGCGGCGCTGGCCGGAGCGGCCGTCGCGGGCCCGACGTCGACGTTGCCGCTGTCCCCACCACCGCCGCAGCCGGCGACGAGCGCCGCCGCAGCGGCGACGCATGCGACCAGGAGGGTGGAGATCCACCGGCGCCTCACGAGCGCGGCATCCTAGCGACTCACTCCACCGTCACGGTCTTGGCGAGGTTGCGAGGCTGGTCGACGTTGAGCCCCTTCTCACGGGCGACGTAGTAGGCGAGCAGCTGCAGGGGCACGATCGCGACGATCGGCTGGAGGATCCAATCGGTGCGCGGCACGAACAGGGTCTGGTCGGCGGCCTGGCCGATCTCATGCGAACCCTCGGTGGCGATGGCGATCACCTCAGCCCCGCGCGCGCGGACCTCCTCCATATTGGAGAGGATCTTCTCGACGACGGGGCTGTCCGTGGCGACGGCGATGACGGGCGTCGACTCGTCGAGCAGCGCGATCGGGCCGTGCTTCATCTCGCCGGCCGCATAGGCGTCCGCCGGGATGTACGCGATCTCCTTGAGCTTGAGCGCGCCCTCGAGACAGACCGCGAGGCCGATGTGCCGCCCGATGTACATGAAGAAGCGCTGGTTCTGCTCGTTCTGCGCGATCACCTTCACCGGGTCCTCGCTGGCGACGATCGCCTCCTGAACCTTCGACGGCAGCGACTTGAGCTCGGCGACCAGCTCGGCGATCCGCTCCTTGGGCAACGTGCCCCTCAGCTCGGCGAGCCTCAGGCCGAGCAGGTACATCGCTGCCACCTGGCTGACGAAGGTCTTCGTAGCCGCCACGCTCACCTCGATCCCCGAGCGGGTGAACAGCACGGCGTCCGCGTCCCTCGTCGCCTGGCTCCCCATCACGTTGCAGATCGCGAGCACCTTGGAGCCGCCCTCGCGCGCGAGGCGCATCGCGGCGAGCGTGTCGGCGGTCTCGCCGGACTGGGTGATCCCGATGACGAGGTCTTTCGGCCGCTGGACCGGGTCGCGGTAGCGGTATTCCGAGGCGATGTCCATCTCGACCGGCACCCGCGCCCACTGCTCGATCGCGTAGCGGCCGATCAGCCCGGAGTGGTACGAGGTGCCGCAGGCGACGATCACGATCCGCTCGATGCCGCGCAGGAAGTCGTCGTCCAGGTCGACGTCGGACAGGTCAACCCCGTCGAGCGAGGGGAGCCGGTCGGTGATCGTCTCGGCGACGGAGTCCGGTTGCTCGTGGATCTCTTTGAGCATGAACGTCTCGTAGCCGCCCTTCTCGGCGGCGTCCTCGTCCCAGGTGACCTCCTCCGGGTCACGCTGGACCACGTTTCCCTCGGCGTCGGTGATCCTCACGCCCCCTTTGTGGACGGTGACGATCTCGTTGTTCTTGATGCCGAGGGCGGTGCGAGTCTCGGCGAGGAAGGCCGGGATCGCCGAGGCGACGAAGTTCTCGTTCTCACCCAGGCCGATGATCAGCGGGCACTCCTTGCGGGCGGCGACCAGCATGTCCGGCTGGTCGCGGTGCATTGCGACGAACGCGTAGTGCCCCCTCAGCTCGGCGAAGGCCTCCCGGACCGCCTCGGTCAGGTTCCCGTCGTAGTGGCGCTCGATCAGGTGGCTGACGATCTCCGCGTCGGTCTCCGAGGTGAACTCGTGCCCCTCCGCCTGCAGGTCGCGCCGCAGCTCGGCGTGGTTCTCGATGATCCCGTTGAGGACGATGTGGACGTTGTCCTGGCAGTCGCCGTGCGGGTGGGCGTTCTCCTCGGTGACCCGGCCGTGGGTCGCCCAGCGCGTGTGGCCGAGCCCGATCGTCGCCGGCTTGGCGGCGACGGCCACGGGGGCGCTGCCATTCGAGGACTGCTGTTCGAGCGCCTCCCGGAGGTTCGCCAGATTGCCGACAGCGCGCACGCTGTCGATCTCTCCGTCCGAGATCACCGAAACGCCGGCCGAGTCATAGCCTCGGTACTCGAGCTTCTCCAGCCCGGCTATCAGCAGATCCCGGCACGGTCGGTCTCCCACATATCCGACGATGCCGCACAT
>DATAPB010000135.1:0-3668 GCA_036265435.1 Solirubrobacterales bacterium
CACGTTCCCGCTTCAACGGATCGCGGCGGAGCAGGCCGCGTGGGCGCTCGATCTGCTGGGCGTGCCCGTGCTCCTCGACGGCAACATCATCCACCTGAGCCAGATCAGCCTCGGCGTGACCGAGGCCTGTAGCGGCATCCGTTCGCTCATCTCACTGCTTGCCGGCGCCGCCGCGTGGGCGTACCTCATGCTGCCGGCCGGATGGCTCTCCGTGCTCTTCGTCGCCACCGCGATCCCGATCACCATCGTGGCCAACTCCGCGCGGGTGGTGGCGACCGGCCTCATCGGCCAGTGGTTCGGCGTGGAGTACGCCTCGGGCTTCTTTCACGAGTTCGCGGGCTGGGTCGTCTACATCTTCGCCTTCGCGTGCCTCATCCTGGTCTACGGGCTCATCCAGCTCGCGCGCGGGGCCTCGCGCCGACAGTCGGCATGACGCTCACCATCCGGGCGATCATCGCGGCTGCGCTCCTGCTCGGTGCGCTCCTGGTGCTCCAGTTCCGCTCCACCGGCGAGGCGGTGCCGATCCGCAAGAGCTTCGACACCTTCCCGTCCCGGATCGGCGCATGGCAGGAGCGCGAGACCAACAATCTGGACCTCGAGATCGTGAGCCTGCTCAAGGTCAACGACTACGTGATGCGGCGGTATGCCAGTTCCGACGGGCGAAACATGTGGCTCTACATCGGCTACTGGTCCACCCAGCGCAAGGGGGCGCAGATCCACTCGCCCCGGAACTGTCTGCCCGGGGGCGGCTGGGAGCCGATCGAGGCCTCGCGGGTCGTCGTTCCCCTGCCCGGCGTGCACGCGCCCATCGAGGTGAACCGCTACCTCATCCAGAAGGACCGTGACCAGCAGGTGGTACTCTACTGGTACCAATCGCAGGGCAAGGCGGTCGCCGGTGAGCTGGACGCCAAGATCGAGATGGTGCGCAGCGCGATCACCCGCAACCGCACCGACGGCGCCCTGGTGAGGGTCTCGACTCCGGTCAGCGGCGGAGTGGCGGAGACCACCGACGTCCTGGTTCGCTACATCCAGGCCCTGTATCCGGTGCTGGCGGACTATCTCCCCGAATAGGAAACGAGGACATGCGAATCTCGTCGAGCGCGCGCGTCGGTACCGTCGTCCTCATGATCGCCTTGGTCCTGGCCGGGTGCGCCCGGTCGCCCGAGGCGAAGAAGGCGCGGTACCTCGAGCGCGGGAACCGGTACTTCAAGCAGGAGCAGTACCGGGAGGCGATTCTCGAGTACCGGAACGTGCTGCGGATCGATCCGAAGGAGCCGGCGGCCACCCGGCAGCTCGGCCTGGCCTACTACCAGCTCGGCCAGTACGGCCTCTCGTTTCGCTATCTCACCCAGGCGCAGCAGGTCGATCCCGACAACACCGACGTGCGGCTGAAGCTGGCGAGCATCTACGTCCTCGGCGGCCGGCCCGACGACGCCACCAGCCAGGTCGAGGAAGTATTGAAAAAGGACCCCGGCAACCTCGACGCCCTCGTGCTCTTCGCGGGCGCGGCCAACAGCCCTCGCGAGATCGAGGACGCTCTCGCGCGTATCAAGGCGGTCGAGCCTACTCTCGGCGGGACCGCCAAGCTGCACCTCGCGATGGCCGGCCTCTACCTGCGCAAGCAGGATCCCGCGTCCGCGGAGCGCGAGTTCCGCGAGGCGGTGGCGCGCGAGCCGAAGTCGGTGGAGGGCCACGTCGCCCTCGGCAATTTCTTCGTGTCGAAGCGCGACATGGGCGAGGCCGAGCGTGAGTTCCGTACCGCGGCGGAGCTGGCGCCGGTCGGCTCCCCCGCCCGGGTGCGGCTCGCCGATTTCTACCTCCTGATGCGCCGTCCCGAGGACGCGCGACAGATCCTCAAGCAGTCCACCGAGAAGGCCCCCGACTCCCTGCCCGCCTGGCGGCTCCTGGCCCAGCTCGACTTCGCCGAGGGCAAGCTCCCCGACGCCATCAAGTCGCTGGACGTCGTGTTGAAGAAGAGTCCCTCCGACGTCGACGGCCATCTCCTGCGCGGGCGCGTCTACCTGGCCCAGAACGATCCCAACAACGCGATCCAGGAGTTCCAGTCGGTGCTCAAGTCGGAGCCGCGGATGCCGGCGGCGCACTACCAGCTCGCGCTCGCCTACCTCCGGATGGGCAACATCCAGCAGGCCAAGACGGAGCTCCGTGAGGTCCTCAATGCCCTGCCCACCTCGGTCGACGCGACCGTCCTGCTCGCCCAGCTGAACCTCCAGGGTGGGGCGCCGCAGCCGGCCATCGAGGACCTCGAGCGGGTGCTCAAGGTGCAGCCCCGAGCCGGCGGCGCATATCTGCTCCTCGGCACCGCCTACCTGGCCCAGAAGCAGCCCGCGAAGGCGATCGAGACGGGACAGCGCCTGATCACCGCGGTCCCGAAGGACGCCCGCGGGCCGTTCCTGGTCGGCCTCGGCCTCCTGTCGCAGGGCAAGCGGGCGGAGGCGCGCAAGGCAATGGAGACGTCACTCGAGCTGTCGCCCGGATTCCTCGATCCGCTCGTCCAGCTGATACAGATGGCGCTCCTCGACAAGCAGCCGGACGCGGCCCTCGCGCTGGCCCGCAAGCAGGCGACGCTGGTGGCCACCTCGGCGGCGCACCAGCTGGTACTGGGCGGGGTGTATCTCGCCCGCCGCGAGACCGGGCCCGCCGAGGCCGCCTATCTGAAGGCGATCGAGCTCGACCCGAAGATGTCGGAGCCGTACCGGATGCTGGCCGCACTGTACGCGGACACCAAGCGATACGACCAGGCGCTGACCCGCGTCGCCGACGCGCTCAAGGCCAAGCCGAACGACACCTCGGCCCTCATGCTCAGCGGGGTGATCTACGAGCAGAAGGGCGACATCCCGAAGGCGCGCGAGGCCTACGAGAAGGTCCTCGCGATCGAGCCGCGCGCCGCGGCGGCCGCCAACAACCTCGCCTGGATCTATTCCGAGCACGGGGGTGACAAGGACAAGGCCCTCCAGCTGGCCCAGATGGCGAAGGAGATCGCGCCGGACGATCCGCGGGTGTCGGACACCCTCGGCTGGATCCTCTACAAGCGCGGGGTCTATCAGAACGCCCTCTCGCTCCTGCGGGACAGCGCCGCGAAGCTGCCCAACAACCCCCAGGTGCAGTACCACCTGGGCATGACCTACGCGCAGGTCGGCGACAAGGACAACGCGCGCAAGGCGCTCACCGTGGCGACCAGCGCTCCCGCCGAGTTCTCCGGCAAGGACGACGCGAAGAAGACGCTCGCCTCGCTGAAGTAGAGAGCGCCCGCTCGGCATCGGCCGGACCCCCGCCGCGCACCGTCCGCCCGCGTCCTGTTCGAGTCGGTAATTTCGTCCGGGCACCCGGACGACCCTCGCCACGAGTTCTGGCTTGTCAATAATTCTCCGATCGGGCAAGCTTTTTTCATACGGAGCAAGACCGGATCCCCCCAGGAGAGGACCATGGCCATGTTCCGGCGCGAGACCCTCCGGAGCCTCTATCACCGACTTCCCTCGCCGCCTCACTCCAACTACAGCTTTCGACGAATAGATCCGTTACCGCTGTTGCCGGATAACGCGGTCGTCTACGACATCGGGTCGAAGGACACTCCGATGCAGCTGACGCGAGGGATCCGTCGCGTCGCCGTCGACATCGATCCTCGCGTCGCGCCCGACATCGTGGCCGAC
>DATAPB010000136.1:0-5012 GCA_036265435.1 Solirubrobacterales bacterium
CCTTGAGGTGCTCCCAGGTCAGTTCCCAGACCTGATGCGGTCCGCCGACCGTCGTCTGGCCGGTGCGCGCCTCCTGCTGGTGGAAGATGAAGTCGATGGCATCGCCGAAGACGCTCAGCACGCCGAGATGGAGGACCCCGCTCATACCCTCGCCTCCATCGACGGCCTTCGCCACGGTGCGAGCACCCGCTGGGCGAGCAACAGGAGCACGTCCAGCAAGATCGCCATCAGGATCGAGAGCCCGCCGGCGATCACGATGTTGGTCTTGAAGTCGATCTGCTGGTAGAGCGGCTGGCCGAGCGTGTTGACGTTCGCGAACACCATCAGCGTCGAGATCGCCACGGTGGAGACGGTCGCGATGCGCAGCCCGGCAATGATCTCGGGAAGGGCCAGAGGCAGCTCCACGCGCCAGAGCAGCTGGCGGTCGGTCATCCCCATGCCCCGTCCCGCGTCCTTGCTCTCGACGGGGACGTTCGAGAGCCCCGCGACGATGTTCCGGTAGATGATCTGCAGCGTGTAGACGGAGAGGACGATGATCGCCGTCTCCCAGCCGAGCCCCGTGATGGGCAGGAGCAGGAAGATGAAGGCGAGCGAGGGGATCGTGTAGAGCACTCCCGTCGCGCCCGTGAACGTCGGGATCAGCCAGCGCTGGCGGTGGGAGAGGATCGCGAAGGCGAACGCGACCGCGAAGCCGATGCCCACCGCGATCAGCACGAGCAGGAGCTGGTTGAGGAACGGGGTGGTGTAGCGGTCGAAGTTGTCGATCGCCCACTGAAAACAGAACACCTTGCCCTCCTGCGCCTGGCAGGGGGCGTTCGCGCCGGTCCGGTTGTGGATCGTCACCTGGCCGACGAGCGGTGCGACCTGGAGGGCGCCCGCGGTCATTCGCCGACGGGGTGTTCCACGGGGCGTTCGATCGCCGAGTGCTCCTCGACCTTGGCCTCGGGCGAGCCCAGGAACTCGGAGATGATCTCGATGGAGAGCACGCCGGCGATCCGGCCCTGTGCATCGGTCACCGGGGCGTACTGGGTCTCGGACTGGAGCAGGTCGGCGAGCGCGTCCCGCATCACGTCGTCGACGTCGAGGATCGGGTCCGGACCGCTGTCGGGCGTGGCCGGCACCGTCTCGGCCCGAAGGTCCGATTCCGAGAGCCAGCCAAGCGGGCGGCGCTCCGAGTCCACCAGCAGGGCATGGGGTACCTCCGCGCCCTCGAGCTTCGCTCTCACCTCGCCGGTCGACTGGCCGACGAACGCCAGCGGCGCCTGCCAGAGGTCGATGTCGCGCACCCGCATCAGCGCCAGGCGCTTCAGCGCCCGATCGGCGCCCACGAAGTCCTCGACGAAGTGGTTGGCCGGAGCCATCAGGAGCTCGGCCGGCGTCGCGTACTGGGCAAGGCGCCCTCCCTCCTGGAGGATCGCGACCCGATCGCCCATCTTCACCGCCTCGTCGATGTCGTGGGTGACGAAGAGGACCGTCTTGCGGATCTCGGACTGGAGCCGTAGGAACTCGTTCTGCAGACGCTCGCGGTTGATCGGGTCGATGGCGCCGAACGGCTCGTCCATCAGCATCACCGGCGGGTCGGCCGCCAGGGCTCGGGCGACTCCCACGCGCTGCTGCTGGCCACCCGAGAGCTGGCTGGGGAAGCGGTCGCGCAGCCCGCGCTCGAGGCCGATCAGCTCGAGAAGCTCATCGGCGCGCTTGCGCGCCCGTTCGTGATCCCAGCCAAGGAGGCGGGGCACGGTCTCGATGTTCTGGCCGACCGTGCGGTGCGGAAAGAGCCCGATCTGCTGGATCACGTAGCCCATCTCGCGCCGCAGGTCCGCCGGGTCCCGGTCGCGCACCGAGGTGCCGCCGATGAGGATGTCTCCCTCGGTGATCTCGACGGTCCGGTTGACCATCCGCAGGGCGGTGGTCTTGCCGCTGCCGGACGGCCCGACGAGCACGCAGATCTCGCCTGCCTCGACCTCGAGCGAGAGGTCGTGGATCGCGGGCTCCTCCTGGCCCGGATAGCGCTTCGTCACGTGCTGATACGAAACCGAAGCTGCTGGGCGCCCAGCCTCCACTCGGGCGATCCTACTGCGGGCGACGCCGCTCGCCGGGTCCCGGCAACCTGGCTATCATCCGGCGGCCGCGGAGGTGCGCGGCTCTTTTTATGGCTACTGCGACTGCGATGAGGACCTACCAGGCGACTTCACAGGACCGTGAGCGGGTCTGGTACGTCGTCGATGCCGAGAGCAAGACGCTCGGCAGGCTGGCCACGCAGATCGCGAACGTCCTGCGCGGCAAGCGCAAGCCGACCTACACGCCTCACGTCGACGTCGGCGACTTCGTGATCGTCGTCAACGCCGAGAAGGTCGCGGTGACCGGCGACAAGCGCGAGAAGAAGCTCTACTGGCGCCACAGCGGCTATCCCGGCGGAATCCGCTCCCGCACCCTGGGCGACATGCTGGAGAAGCGGCCGGAGGAGGTCATCCGCAAGGCGGTCAAGGGAATGCTCCCCCGCAACCGGCTGGCGCGCCAGCAGCTTCGCAAGCTGAAGGTCTACGCCGGCCCGGACCACCCCCACCAGGCCCAGAAGCCCGAACAGCTGGAGATCGAGACTTGATGCAGGACGAAGAGCGGCGCAACGACCAGCAGGCCCCGGACGAGCAGCCCGAGGGCACGCCGGAGGAGCAGCAGGCCGACGAGCAGCAGGCTCCCGAAGAGGCCGCTCCGTCGGAGGGCGGCAGCCCCGAGCGCGGCGAGGGCGCCCCGCCCGAGGAGGCACTCTCAGAGGACGCGGCGACGGAGGACGACTCGCCGGCTGAGGCGCCCGAGGAGCCGGCGGCTCAGGCTGAGGCGCCCGAGGAGGCGGCGCCTCCGCCCGAGGCGGCCGGCGGGGACGGCCAGAAGAAGAAGGAGGATGTGGTCCCGGGTGCCGAGCTCGACCCGATCGCCATCGAGCCCGAGCGCGAGCTGGATGCGGAGGAGCGCGCGCGCCGCGAGGCCGAGGAGGAGGAGAGGCTCCGCCGCGAGCGCGAGCAGCTCGGCGACGTCGATGAGGACGCGCCCGTTGCCGCGAAGCCGGCCAAGCTCGAGGGCGACGCCAGCTACGCCGCCACCGGCAAGCGCAAGTCGTCGATCGCCCGCGTGATCCTCCGGCAGGGCAGCGGCACCATCGAGGTCAACAAGCGCGCCCTCGAGGAGTACTTCCCGCGGTCCTATCTGCAGTCCGTCGCCAAGCAAGCCCTCACCCAGACCGGGTACGAGGGCAACGTCGACGTCCGAGTCCGCGTGCACGGCGGCGGTATCTCGGGCCAGGCCGCGGCCGTCCGCCACGGCATCGCTCGTGCGCTCACCGAGGTCGACCCCGCGCTCCGCCCCGAGCTCAAGCGCCGGGGCATGCTGACCCGCGACGCCCGCGTCAAGGAGCGACGCAAGGCGGGTCTCAAGAAGGCGCGGAAGCGCCCGCAGTTCTCCAAGCGTTAGCGTCCGCCGCAAGTGGCGGAGAGAAAGCTCTTCGGGACCGATGGCGTCCGTGGGCCCGTCGGGGAAGTGCTCACGCCGGATCTGGCTGTGCGGCTCGGCCGCGCGGCGGCGCTGCAGGCCGAGGCCGAGCGCCCGCAGGTCCTGATCGTCCGCGACACCCGTGAGTCCGGCCCGATGCTGGAGGAGGCGCTGGCGGCGGGAGTCGCCGCGGGCGGCGGCGACGCGATGCTCGGCGGGGTCCTGCCGACCCCGGCGGCCTCGGTGCTCGCTCGCCGGCTGCGCTTCGACCTGGCCGGGGTCGTCTCGGCCTCCCACAACCCCTATGCCGACAACGGGATCAAGTTCTTCGACTCGCGGGGAATCAAGCTCGACGACGCGACGGAGGCCGCGATCGAGGGTCGGCTGGAGGAGCCGACCGAGGCGGAGGTGGGGGGCGTCCGCGAGCTCGAGGGCGCCTTCGACGACTACGTCCGCGAGCTGCGCACGGCCTTCCAGCTCGATCTCTCGGGGATGCGGATCGCCCTCGACTGCGCGAACGGCGCGACGCACCGGGTGGCGCCCGTGATCTTCGGAATGCTCGGTGCCGAGCTCGAGCTGATGGGCACGGAGCCGGACGGCCGGAACATCAACGAGGGCCTCGGCTCGACTCATCCCGAGGGTCTGATCGAGTTGGTCAAATCGTCGGGAGCGCAGATCGGCTTCGCCTACGACGGCGATGGCGACCGGATGCTCGCCGTCGACGGGACAGGAGAGCTCCACGACGGCGATGACCTGATCGCGCTGATCGCCAAGGACCTGCACAGACGGGGGGAGCTCGACGGCGGCGTGGCGGTGACCGTGATGACCAACTACGGCTTCATGACGGCGATGGAGGAGGCCGGCATCGAGGTGGAGCAGACGAAGGTCGGTGACCGCTACGTGATCGAAGCGCTGCGCGAGCGCGACTGGTCGCTCGGTGGCGAGCAGTCCGGCCACATCGTCTGGACCGACTTCACTCCCACGGGCGACGGCATCGCCGCCTCCCTGCTGGTGCTGCGGGCGCTCGCCGGACGCCGGCTGGAGGACACCGAGCCGTTCAGGCGCCTCCCGCAGAGGCTCGAGAACGTCCGGGTCGCGGACCGCGGCGCGATCGACGGAGCGGACGGCCTGTGGAGCGCCGTTGAGGAGGAGAACCGCAGGCTCGAGGGCCGCGGCCGCGTCCTCGTCCGGGCCTCCGGCACCGAGCCGCTTCTCCGTGTCATGGTCGAGGCGCCCGACGAGGAGGAGTGCGAGGCGGTCACCGGCCGCCTAGTTGATTTGGCCAACCGGCTGTTGGCGAGGTAGCCCCGAGCGGTATCGCGGGCGGCCGTTTGCAGCCGCGACTTTGTGGCGAAGCCGTCTGCCACTACCCTGTAGCGCCTCTGATGTGCGGCATCGTCGGATATGTGGGAGACCGACCGTGCCGGGATCTGCTGATAGCCGGGCTGGAGAAGCTCGAGTACCGAGGCTATGACTCGGCCGGCGTTTCGGTGATCTCGGACGGAGAGATCGACAGCGTGCGCGCT
>DATAPB010000137.1:0-4174 GCA_036265435.1 Solirubrobacterales bacterium
CTCGATTCCAGTTTAGGTCCGGGCGGTGCCGCTGATGCGGATCGAGCGCCTCGGTGGCGCGGACGAACTCTCGCCAGCGCTCGTGCTCGGTCGTGCGCCAGCTCTCTTCCCGCTCGGGCTCCACCCTGCGCTCGGCGGGCAGCATCTCCGGCAGCTCCGTGAACGAGCCGATCACGCCGGCGCGCATAGACCAGGGCGGTCGTCAGCCCGACTGCCGCCAAGGAAACCACAAGCCCGAGGGCCCGAGAGCGAGGCGGCTCACGCAGGAGGAGCGGTGTCCTCGGCTCCATCTCCCTTCAAAGTATGGCTTCCCTGCCGGGCCGAGCGGCATGGACCCGCCCTCCCCCAGGCGTATATTCGGGTGGGCTGTCATGGCTCGACGGATCCCAAGGGACGAATCGCTAGCGCGCGTCCATGGCGTGGGCGCGCTCTTCTCGGCGGCCTACGGCAACGTGGGCTCGTCGATCTACTACGCCCTGGGCGTCACCGCCGCCTTTGCCCTCGGGCTGACGCCGGTCGCGTTCGTCATCGCCGGGCTGATCTTCATGGCGACCGCAGCGACGTACGCCGAGGCGACCGTGATGTATCCGGAGGCCGGCGGCGCATCGAGCTTCGCGCGCCACGCCTTCAACGAGCTGATCAGCTTCTTCGCGGCGTGGGGCCAGATGCTCAACTACATCATCACGGTCGCCATCTCGGCGTTCTTTGTGCCGCACTACCTCGCGGTCTTCTGGGCGCCGCTCGGTGAATCCCCCGGCGACATCCTCGGCGGAATCGGCGTCATCGCCTTCCTCGCCGCGCTGAACATCAAGGGAACGCAGGAATCGACGCGCCTCAATCTGATCCTCGCGATCGCGGATCTCCTCACCCAGGTCATCCTGGTCGTGATCGGCCTGGTCCTGGTGTTCAGCCCCAGCATCCTGGTCGACAATGTCCACCTGGGCGTCGCGCCGAGCTGGGGCGATTTCCTGCTCGGGATCGCGGTCGGGATGATCGCCTACACCGGCATCGAGACGATCTCGAACATGTCCGAGGAGGCGAAGGACGCCCCGAGGACGGTGCCGAAGGGAGTCGGGCTGACCGTCCTCGCGGTCCTCGGGCTCTACGCGCTGCTGCCCCTGATCGCCCTCTCAGCGATGCCGGTCCACCACCTCGCGGACGGCAGCTACGCGACCGACCTCGGATCGAAGTTCGCCGACGACCCGGTCCTCGGGATCGTCGAGAACCTCGGGCTCAGCTCCGGGATGACCAACCTGCTCCGCTACTACGTCGGCGTCCTCGCGGCGGTGATCCTGCTGATCGCCACCAATGCCGGCCTGATCGGCGTCTCGCGACTGACCTTCTCCATGGGCCACTACCGCCAGCTGCCCGAGCGGCTGCGCCAGATCCACCCCCACTTCCGGACCCCATACGTGGCGATCCTCGTGTTCTCGGCAATCGCCGCGATCACCCTGATCCCGGGCGAGACCGAGCTGCTGGCGACGCTCTACTCCTTCGGCGCGATGCTCTCCTTCACGATCGCCCACATCTCGGTGATCAAGCTTCGCCAGCGCTACCCCGACAAGGAGCGCGAGTGGAAGCCACCCGGGAGCGTGCACGCGTTCGGCTTCGACCTCCCCCTGTCCGCCGTGTTCGGCGGGCTGGGCACCTTCACCGCCTGGATCGTGGTAATGGTCCTCAACCCCAGGACCCTGGTGATCGGCGCGATCTGGATGCTGCTGGGGACAGCGATCTACCTGCTCTACAGGCGCTCGCTCGGCCTCTCGCCCATCCAGACCCACAAGGTGCTGCTGCCGGAGCCGCTCGGCGTCGAGGAGATCGAGTACAAGAGCGTGCTCGTCGCGTTCGAGGACGACGAGCCCTTCAACGAGCAGACGATGGTCACCGCGGTCAAGCTCGCCGGGAAGCGACGCCGGGCCGTCCACGTGATCGCAATCGTCACGGTGCCGAACAACCTGCCGCTCGACGCTCCTCTCAGCGAGCAGGAGGAGGAGGCGCGGTCCAAGATCGAGCAGGCCAAGCTGATCGGGGGACTGCGCGTGAGCGGCCACGTTCACCGGGCACGGCCCAACCAGGCCGGCCACTCGATCGCCGAGGAGGCGCGCCAGCTGAAGGCGAGCGCTCTGGTCATGGGCCTCCGCTACCGCAACGGCGCCCCGCTCTACGGCAAGACGCTGCAGACGGTCCTCGCCGAGCGGCCCACCCGCGTCATCGTCGTCGGTGAGCCGGAGCGCGCCCGCGCCGCGGCGCCGGCGGAGCAACCTCCGGTCGCCACGCCCGCCTGACCGGGTCCTAGATCGACAAGCTAGCCGCGCTCGAACATCCGGCGGCGCTCATAGTCCGTCACCACCTGGTCGAACTCCTGCTGCTCGTACCGGGCGTAGTTCGAGTAGTGCTTGTGGACAGCGTCCCCGAAGGCCGTTTTGGCGAAGTCGCTCGAGTCCCAGAGCTCCTTGGCCTCCCGCAGTGCCGACGGGAACGGCTCGGCCTCGCCCGCCTCGTACGCGTTGCCCTTCAGCTCGGGCCCCGGGTCGGTCTGATTCTCGATCCCGTCCAGGCCGGCCGCGAGCAGCGCGGCGAAGGCGAGATAGGGGTTGGCGTCGGCGCCTGGGATGCGGCACTCCACCCGGCGCGACGACCCGTGCCCGACGACCCGGAAGCCACAGGTGCGGTTGTCGCGCCCCCAGGAGACGGAGGTGGGCGCCCAACTCTCCGCGGCGTAGCGCTTGTAGGAGTTGACCGACGGCGCGATCAAGAGCGCCAGCTCCTTGACGTGGTTCCGCATCCCGCCCAGGAAATGCATGAACGTGTCGGTCTCCTCCCCCTTCTCATCGACGAACACGGACTTGCCGTCGGAGTCGACCAGGCTCTGGTGGAGGTGGCAGGAGCTGCCGATGTCCTTCTCGGATGGCTTCGCCATGAAGCTCGCGGAGATGTCGTTGAGGAAGGCGATCTCCTTAACGCCGTTCTTGTAGATCGTGTGGCGGTCGGCGGCGGTGACCGCGTCGGCGTAGCGGAAGTTGACCTCGTGCTGGCCGTACCAGGCCTCGCCTTTCGAGAACTCGACCGGAATGCCGGCGCCCTGCATCCCGCGCCGGATCGCCCCGAGGTATTGCTCGTCCATCGTGGTGGCGAGGATGTGGTAGTCGAGGATGTACGGGATAGTCGGGGTGAGGTCGTTGAACCCCTTCTCCCAGGCCTCGGCGTAGCTCTCCTTGTACAGGTAGAACTCCAGCTCCGACGCCGCGTAGGGGGTGAAGCCCATCTCGCGGGCCTTCTCGTAGACGGCGATCAGGATCTGGCGGGGTGAGGGCTCGACCGGGCTGCCGTCGTGGTTGACCACGTCAGCCAGCACCATCGCGGTGCGGTCGAGCCAAGGGATCCGGCGCAGGGTGGACATGTCGGGCTGGATGCCGAAGTCCCCGTAGCCCTTCTCCCAGTTCGCCATCTCGTAGCCGGGGACCGGCTCCATTTCCATGTCGAGGGCGAGCAGGTAGTTGCAGCCCTCGACGCCATGGTCAACGGCCTCCTCCAGGAAGTAGTCGATCTCGATGCGCTTCCCGAACAGCCGCCCCTGCATGTCCGTGAAGGCCGTGACGACGGTATCGATCGTGCCCTCCTCGCCCTCCTTGCGGAGATCGTCGAGCGAAAGCATCCCGCGGTTCCCGCCGGGACCGCCGGGCCTGGGGGCAGCTTCCTTGCTCTTCTCCCCTGACGCCACGCACGGACCCTATATCGTCGGCATATGGCGAGCAAGGACGCTATCGCGGTGATCGAGCCTGCCACGGAACAGGTACTCGCCGAAGTCCCGCGCGCGGGAGCCGAGGAAACGGACGCCGCGGTCGAGCGCGCCAAGCGCGCGTTCCCGGACTGGCGGGCGATGGCTCCCGCCGAGCGCTCCGCGCTGCTCCACCGGCTCGCCAACGCAATCGAGGCGCGCACCGAGGACCTCGCGACGCTCGAGGCCCGAAACGCGGGCAAGCCGATCTCCGACGCCCGCGGCGAGATGAGGATGGTGGTCGAGACCTTCCGCTACTACGCCGGCGCGCCCGAGCGCCTCACCGGCAAGACCATCCCCGTCGCCGGCGGCGTCGACATGACCTTTCGCGAGCCGCTCGGGGTCGTCGGCCTGGTCACGCCGTGGAACTTCCCGCTGACGATCGCCTCGTGGAAG
>DATAPB010000138.1:0-2437 GCA_036265435.1 Solirubrobacterales bacterium
GCCCGCGAGGGCGATGGTCCTCTCCCGGCGTGTCGGCCGGATGCGCGAGACCTTCCCGGTCCTGATCGGAACGCTGGTCTCGCAGACCGCACTCAACATCCTCGCCCTGGTCCTCCTCGGCGGGATCATCGTCTCGACCACCGACCTCTTCCAGGCGAGCACCCAGAAGCTCTTCCTGGTCTCGACCGCTCCGCTTCTCATCCTGCTGGCGGTCCTGG
The DNA here is from genome assembly GCA_036265435.1 of Solirubrobacterales bacterium. Taxonomy (GTDB): domain Bacteria; phylum Actinomycetota; class Thermoleophilia; order Solirubrobacterales; family 70-9; genus DASUPK01. Next base: position 219 of record DATAPB010000138.1, read on the forward strand.
CGGCGCCGTCGCTCGTCAGGGTGAACGGCCAGGGCCGCATCGCGCGCGCCATCCAGGCGGTCCGCGGCGCCATCAAGCAGGCCCGCCGCGGCCTCACCGTCTTCCGCGATCCGCGCAAGGGCAGTTTCGCGACCGTCGCCCAGCTCTTCGCCTGGCTTCTGCAGCTGCTCGCCTGCTGGGCGCTGTTCGCCGCGCTCGGCCTCGACCACAAGGTTGCCATCGGCGCCGCCGCTGCCTGTCTGTTCGCCGTGAACGTCACAGCAGTGGTGCCGGCGACGCCTTCCAACATCGGCATCTTCCAGCTGGCGATCATCAGCGTGCTCACCAAGGGCTTCGGAGTCCCGGCCGCGGATGCGCTCGCATACGGCGTCATCCTGCAGGGGGTCGAGATCGCGACCGCCGTCGCGCTCGGCGTCCCGGCGTTGGTGCGCGAGGGCGTCACCTGGTCCGACATGCGGATGAGGGCGCTGTCCGCCGCCCCGGTGCATCTCCCGAAGCAGCCGCGGAGCCGGGAGCGCGAGCCCGGACGCATCTCCGCCTAGCCACAGGACGGAAATAGACGTTTGGTGGATGGTCGCCGCGAGCGCCGTGGAGTAATACACGAGCCCGATGGCCACAATGGAGGCTCAACTCCGGGTGATCCTCGCGATGTTCGACGCATTCGCGCGCCTGGACGCCGACGAGTTCGCCAGCCACCTGACCGAGGACGTGGTCTTCCGGCCGTCGGGATTCGTCACCGGCACCAGCGAGTTTCTCGGGCGGGAGGCGGTGCGCCGGAATCTCATGGAGCTGTGCGAGGATCGGCGACTGGGGAACGAGAACCTCGTGCGCCTGCGGCCGCTCTCTCTCTACGTGGACCGCGAGGACGAGAGCAAGATCCTCGCCCTCGCCCGGTTCACGGTGATCCGGCCGACCAGCGACTCGTTCGATACCGACGTCGCGTTTCTTCACACGATGAGGGGCGAACAGGTCGCGGAGCTCGAGACCTGGCTCGACCACGCAGAGGGGGTCAGGCAGCTGATCGGTCCGGAGGAGGTGCGGTTTCCGGCCTAGCCGGGCCTTGGAGCCGGTCGCTGCGGGAGAATTGAGCGCATGCCTCGGACCGCTCTCTGCCCGATCCTGATCCGGCGCGACGACGAGCTCGGCGTCCTCGAGGATGGCCTGCTGGCGGCGCGCCGCGGCGAGAGCCGCTTCGTCCTGCTCGCGGGCGAGGCGGGCATCGGCAAGACGCGGCTGTCTCGGGAGCTCGTCCGCGAGGCCCGGGAGCTCGGCTGCGCGGTGCTCTCCGGGGGCGCGAGCGACGCGGAGGTCTCGCTCCCCTACCTGCCCTTCGTCGAGGCGATCGGCAACTACCTGGATGGGCAGGACCTGGACCGGCTGCGGGAGGCCCTCGGGCCCGCGCTCGGAGAGCTGGGTCAGCTCTTCCCGACGCTCGCGGGCGATCGGCAGCCCGAGCCCTCATCCGACCCGGGCCAGGCGAAGCTCAGGCTCTTCGAGGCGGTCGTGTCGCTGCTCGCCCTGCCCGCGCGCGACCGGACCGTTCTGCTCGTGATCGAGGACGTCCACTGGGCGGATGCCTCGACCCGCGAGCTCCTCGACTACCTGGCCCGGCGACTCACCGACCTGCCCTCCCTGATCGTCGTCACCTACCGCACCGATGAGCTTCACCGCAGGCATCCGTTCCTGCCCACGCTCCAGGGCTGGCGCCGCTCCGCGGTCGCCGACGTCCTCGAGCTCGAGCCGCTCTCGGACGACGGAGTCGGGGAGATGCTGGCGGCCATCCTCGGACCCGGCGAGGTCGACCAGGAGCTCCACGAGCTGATGCTGGAGCGCACGGAAGGAAACCCGTTCGTCCTCGAGGAAATGCTGCGCGAAGTGGTGGAGAGCTCGGGGTCCGGCGATGGATCGGATCGCGTCGCGATCGGGAATGCCCTGCTGCCGGAGTCCGTCCGGCAGGCGATCCTGCTGCGCGTCCAGCGCCTGGGCGACGAGCGCTCCGCCGTGCTCGAGGCTGCGGCGGCGCTGGGCCGGACCTTCGATGCCGAGACGCTGCTTGCCGTCTCCGGCGACCCCGCGGCCACCGTTCACGATGCGCTGGAGGCAGCGATGGCCCAGCAGCTGATCGAGGAGGATCACGGCCGCCCGGGTCGGTACTCGTGGCGTCACGCGCTGACCCAGGAGGCGATCTACGCGGAGATCGTGACACCGCGACGGCAGGC
>DATAPB010000139.1:0-6242 GCA_036265435.1 Solirubrobacterales bacterium
CCGGATGCTGGCGACGGCCTCGTCGTGCTCGGCCGGATCGCCGCGGCGGATGTCCCAGGGCATCCCGTTCGGGTAGGCGCCGATCACGAGCAGGTCGGAGCTGGAGCCCTGGTTGCAGTGCCCGGTTCCGGCAGGGAGGACGAGGACGTCACCCTGCCCGATCTCGAAGCTCCGCCCCCTCGGGCCGCCGAGCATGACCGTCGCGGTCCCCGAGGCGATCCCGAGCGCCTCGTGCGTGATCGAGTGGAAGTGGTGGAACGAGAAGATCCCGTCCCGCCACTCGGGCAGCCAGCCGTTCGAGGCGAGGAGGTCCTCGCAGGCGTCGGCCTCCCGGGCCGCCTCGACCCCGTGGTAGATCAGAACCGGCAGGGGCGAGTTGGGGATCCCGCCGTCGTCCTCGAAGCTTTGTGTCTCGGGCTGCTGGGCTTCGATCGCGAAGAGCCTACGCCTGACCGGCGGCGACCCAGACCTGGTTCGACACGCTGATCCGGCCGTCACCGTCAGCCCGCTCGCGGACGGCGTCGGCGATCGCGTCCCAGGTCTCCCGCTGGACGTCCTCGGGATGCACTGAGATCATCGCGACGATCGGGGCGGCGATCGCCTTGATGTTTTGGACGTACTCTTCCGCCGATTCGAATGGGAAGGTCACCTCGAGTTCCTCGACCCGTACGTCCGAGAATCCGCCGCCCTCCAGCAGACCGCCGATCGCCTCCTCGGTCGGGCGCGAGAGCGGGCCGGGCGTTCCGGGCGGGGGAGGGGAGACGTTGAGCCGCTCCATCGCCGTCTTCATCGCGATCGCCAGCCACGGTACGCGCTCGGGCGAGCCCCAGGAGCTGATCGCGAAGCGGCTGCCGGGCTTGAGGAAGCCGCGGACCTTGGCCGCCGCCCCCTCGCCGTCGGGGTCGAAGATGATTCCCCAGCGCGAGACGGCGGCGTCGAAGCTCTCGTCTGCGAAGTCGAGTGAGTTCGCGTCGGACTGCATGAACTCGATGTTCTCCACGCCGTTTGCAGCCGCCCGCTGGCGGCCGAAGTTGAGCATCTCGGCCGAGATGTCGGTGGCGATGACGCTGCCCTCGGGCCCGACCTTGCGGGCGGCCGTCAGCGCCGGCTCGCCGTAGCCCGCGGCCACGTCGAGGACACGATCGCCCTCCTCGATGGCGGCCATCTCGACGATGCGATCGCAGACATGGCCGGCATGTTCATCCGTGAAGGTGGACCAATCGTTCCACCCGGTCGCGGCGCCGTTCCACTGATCCCGCTGCTTGGCGCGGAACTCCGCGGCGTCGATCGACTTCCCTTCCATGACTCTCCCCTCTTTGGTAAGCGGTGCGGCACCGACAGTATTCCCCTCCAGCACCCCGATCTGTGCGAACGCGCACTTGTCCAAGCGTCCACAACGGAGGGCCTTTCACACGAGCTTTACTCGGCGGAACGAGTGTGGGCCCATGGTTCGGGGTAGAGGGGTGGTGGCCCAATGAACGGTCGACCTATCTGGGGCGTGAGCGCGTGGGGCGGCTTCGTCTGCCTCCTGATGGCGTTCAGCTCGTTCATTCATGAAGCCCTCGCCGCCAGCGGCGTGATGCTGCTCGGCGCGCTCGTCCTCTTCGCCTGGGCCGCCTGGCTCGAGTACGGCCGGCACTAGCTGCCCGGGTTTTCATCTGGTTTTCATCTTCGCGGGACAATCTCGGCTGAGCCGACATGCGCGTGCTGATCGTCGAGGACGAGGCCAAGATGGCCGGCCTGATCCGCAAGGGCCTGCAGCAGGAGGGGATGGCCGCGGATATCGCCGCCAAGGGCGAGGACGCCCTCTGGATGGCGGGCTCGACCGATTACGACGCGATCATCCTCGACCTGATGCTGCCCGGCATCGACGGCTTCGAGGTCTGCCGGAAACTGCGCGACGACGGAGTCTGGTCGCCGATCCTGATGCTGACGGCCCGCGATGGCGTTCCCGACCGCGTCGCCGGACTCGATGCGGGCGCCGACGACTACCTGGTGAAGCCGTTCTCCTACGCCGAGCTGCTCGCGCGCCTGCGGGCGCTCGCGAGGCGCGGGAACGGCGAGCGCTCGCCGGAGCTTCGCGTCGGAGACCTGCGCCTCGACCCGGCCAGGCACCAGGTCTGGCGGGGCGAGGAGGAGATCGACCTATCCGCAAAGGAGTTCGCGGTGCTCGAGGTCTTCATGCGCCGCCCGGGTGAGGTGCTGACTCGCTTCCAGCTGCTCGAGCACGCCTGGGACTACGAGTACGAGAACCGGTCGAACATCGTCGATTCCTACGTGCGGTTGCTGCGCCGCAAGATCGACAAGCCCTTCGGGGCGGATTCGATCCAGACGATTCGCGGCGCGGGCTACCGGATGCGCCAGGACGGCGGCAGGGAATGAGCCGGGTCCCGATCAGATTGCGGGTGACTCTGGCCTTCGCCCTGGTCAGTGCCGTTGTCCTGGGGACCCTCGGCTACTTCATCTACGCACGCTTCGACACAGAGCTCAGCGAGCAGATCGACCAGAGCCTCCGGACGCACGGCGACGACATCGCCTCCCTCGTCGTCAACGGCGACCTCGCGCGCAATACGAAGCTGCTCGGCCGCGAGGAGAGCTTCGCGCAGGTCCTCACTGCGGACGGCCGGATATACGCGAGCACGCCACAGCTCGGCCGCGACCCCCAGCTCACTCCGGCCGAGGCGGCCCGGGCCTCACGAGAGTCGTTTCTCACCACGCGCCAGCATGTCCGCAGCATCTCGGGTGAGGCGCGGCTGCTGGCGCGGCCGGTCAGCGGACCGCGCGGCCAGTCGTTCGTCGTGGTCACTGCGGCGTCGCTCGACGACCGGAACGACTCGCTCACCAACCTCGGCACGATCATGCTGATCGGCTTCCCCGTCGCGCTGCTGCTGGCGTCCGCGGCGGGCTTCCTTGTCTCGGGCCGGGCATTCCGGCCCGTCGAGGCGATGCGCCGGAGGGCGGCGGCCATCTCGGCGGCAGAGCCCGAGCAGAGACTGCCGTTGCCCGAGGCCGACGACGAGATCCGCAGCCTGGGGGAGACCCTCAACGCGATGCTCGGGCGGCTCGAGGCCGCGATCGAGCGGGAGCGCGCCTTCGTTGACGACGCGAGCCACGAGCTCCGCACACCGCTTGCCATGCACAAGACCGAGCTCGAGCTGGCGCTCCGCTACGCGACTACGCAGGAGGAGATGCGCGCCGCGATCTCCTCGGCCATCGTCGAGGTCGATCGCCTGATCCAGCTCGCCGAGGATCTGCTGGTCCTCGCGCGCTCCCAGGAGGGCAAGCTCGCGCTCGACCTGCGAAGGGTCGGGGTGGCCGACCTGCTGGGGGACGTACGGGAGCGGTTCGCCTCCCGGATGGACGAGTCGGGCCGCTCACTGGTGATCGAGCCAACGGCTGGGATGACCGTCGAGGGGGACCGCATTCGCCTCGAGCAGGCGCTCACCAACCTCGTCGAGAACGCCTTCGAGCACGGCGGCGGGGAGATCACCTTGTGGGCCGGCAAGGAGAACGGAGGCGTAGCGATTCACGTCCAGGACCGCGGCCCCGGATTCGCACCGGACTTCATCGACCGTGCCTTCGAGCGCTTCAGCCAGGCGGATTCCTCCCGCGGAGGCGACGGCAGCGGGCTCGGCCTGGCGATCGTGGAGGCGATCGCCCGCGCCCACCGGGGTAGCGCACACGCCGCCAACCGGGACGGCGCCGGCGCGGACGTCTGGATCGAGCTGCCTGCCGATCGCGCCTAGACCGATTTCGACGGCCTTTCACGCTGGATTCATTGCGCCGATCTACAAGCCGCGCCACAACCAGATCAGGGAGGGAAAGGAGAACGCACCAATGCACCTGTCACGCAAGGTCCTGATCATCGGAGGCTCCGTCCTCGCCCTCGCGGCGGGCGGCGCGGGCACCGCGATCGCGACCAGCAACGACGGTGAGGGCGGCGCAACCGGTCCGCAGGCGGACCAGGCCAAGGCCGCCGCACTGAAGATCACCCAGGGTGGCCACGCGAACGCAGTCGAGCGAGACGGCGAGAATGGCGCCACCTGGGAGGTCGAGGTCACCAAGCCCGACGGGAACACCGTCGACGTTCGCCTCGACCAGAACTACCAGCTCGTGGTTGTCGAGGGCGACAACGAGAGCAGCGGCGATACCGGCAACTAGGGCCATGAGCTCCGGAGCGAGAGCGCGCGTGGGAGCAGCGGCGGTCACGGCCGCGCTGCTCCCCGCGATGCTCGTCGCCTGCGGCGGCTCCGACAAATCCTCATCTGCGTCCGCCACGAACACGTTCCCGCAGTCGAACGAGCCGGCCAACCTGAACCCGGCCGACTTCACCACCCAGATCGACAACCCCTACTTCCCGCTCCCCGTCGGCGCGCAGTGGCACATCCGCGTCACCAATCAGGAGGGGACCGTCCAGCAACAGGCGATCACGGTCACCGACAAGACCAGGAAGATGGGCGACGGGGTCACGGCCCGGGTCGTCCATGACGTCGTCAGCGAAGGCGGCAGGCCCGTCGAGGTCACCGAGGACTGGTACGCCCAGGACAGGGACGGCAACGTCTGGTACTTCGGCGAGGACACCGCCGAGATCAAGCCGAACGGCCAGCGCGACACGAGCGGCTCCTTCGAGGCCGGGGTGAACGGCGCCGATGCCGGGATCGCGATGCTCGGGCACCCGACCGCCGGGCAGACCTATCGCGAGGAGTACTTCGTCGGGCACGCCGAGGACCGCACCCGAGTGCTCGCGCGAGACCAGCAGGCCGAGGTGCCCTTCGGCCACTTCACGAACGTGATCCTGACCGAGGATTACACGCCCGTCGAGCCGAATGTGCTCGAGCTCAAGATGTACGCGCCGGGAATCGGACAGGTGCTGGCGCAGACGGTTTCCGGTGGCTCCGAGCGCGAGGAGCTGATCAGCTTCACCAAGTAGGGCCGCTAGCCGTTCGGCAGCGAGGATCCCGCGAAGAAGAAGAACCAGGCTTCGAAGGCGAGCACGCCGGCGACGGCGCAGATCACCACGACCCGCTCGACCCCGCCGATCCCGTACTTGCGCTGAGCCGCGTCGTCGCGCTCGTCGCGCATGCTCCGCAGCCATGGCGAGGTCTGGCGGGCCACCGCCGGGCGACCGGTGAGCTCGTCGTACTTGTTGTTCAGCCAGGTGAGCGCGAAGCCGAGCGCGAAGACGGTCACCGCCAGGATCGCGATCACCGCGAAGACGGCAGTCATGCTCAGGTTGTTGAGGTTGCCCTGGACCTTCGAGCCGACCCAGATGGCGAACAGGGGAGCCCCGGTCCAGAGGTTGATCGAGCAGATGGCCGAGGCGGTGACGAGTCCAACCTTCTTCAGCGCCATAGCTCCGACGTACATTAGCTACGTGGCCGTAGCTTGCGCCGGTTCGCGGGGTTGGCGCTCGCCGCCCGAATCTAGGACGAGACGGCCGCCAGCCCCACCGGGTGAGGGATCGGGATAGCGGGACTGGCGGCCTGTCTTCGTTACGGACGCTGGGGCCGTTCGGATTGGCCCTGGCCGCCTAGTCGCTCGACCCGCGGAACCGGTCCGGATCGATGACGAGGTCCATCGTCGCGATCCGACCGTTCCTGACGGTGTACGCCGTTGCGCCGAGAATCTTGCCGTCGCGCTCCGCAACGGTCCCCGGCGCTCCGTTGACCATTGCAGGGCGCACGAAGGGAAGGAATTGCCGGCCCCGCGTGACGATCCGCTCCACGACCTGCTCGGGGCCGGTCGCCGCGAGCACCTCAGCTCGCGGATCGCCCTCCCCGGCGTGGACGCGGAGGACAACGTCCGGGTCGAGGACGTTCATCAGCGCCTCGAAGTCGCCCGCGCGCGCCGCCGCCAGGAAGGCGTCGACGACCCGCCGCTGCTCGGCGACGTCGGCGTCGGTGGGCGGAGTTGAGCCGCGCACCCGCCGCCGAGCGCGGCTGGCGAGCTGACGGGCGGCGTCGGGCTCGCGGCCGGTGATCTTGGCGATCTCGGCGAAGGGCACGGCGAACATGTCATGGAGGACGAACGCGACGCGCTCGGCGGGGGAGAGGTTCTCCAGCACGACCAGCATCGCCAGCCCGACGGAGTCGGCCAATTCTGCCTCCTCGGCTGGGTTCTCCTCGGTCGATTCGCTGACGATCGGCTCGAGGTGGTCGTCGGGCTGCTCGCGCCTCGCCTTCCGCGCCCGCAGCATGTCGAGCGCGACGCGGCCGACGACCGTCGTCAGCCAGGCCCGCAGG
>DATAPB010000140.1:0-17157 GCA_036265435.1 Solirubrobacterales bacterium
GACGACGTTGGAGATCAGCTCCCCTTCGCGAACGTCGTACTGCTCCACGTCCTCGGCCGCATGCGGAAGCAGGGCGTTCAGCGCGCGGCCGTGAGAGTGCATCGCGCGAAACGCCAGGCCGCGGTTGAGCAGGTAGAGCGCGGTCTCGCGGTCGTAGATGTCACCGACCTGCTCGACGATGGTGCGCGCCGGCTTCTTGATGTGGGTGTCGAGCCTCTCCTCCGCCCCGCTCCCTCTGCGGAAGAGCCAGGCGCTGGTCGCCCAGTTGCCGGCGTAGTAGCGCATGGACGGCAGGAACGAGATCTTGTCCGGCCGGTTCCCGCCGAGCAGCGGCAAGAGCACCAGCGGGATCGCGAGGACGGCGATCAGGAGCGGGTCGTCGAGCGTCGAGAGCGGCGTGTCGCCGTAGTGCCCGAAGAGGAAGAGGATCCCGAAGATCATGAAGAGGTTCCACTCGAGCGGGACGGCGAGCGGGAACATCGAGGTGATGTTCACGTGGAAGAGGATCATCCCGACGATCGCGATGGTCCTGATCGTCGGGTTGTCCTGGAAGACCAGCAGCGCCGGCCAGAGGAACTCCTGAACAGTCCCGAAGTGGGCGATCCCGGCGGCCAGGCGCGAGGGAATCATGTCCTCGGGGTAGTCGCGCCACAGCCGCGGCTTCACCGACCGGGGGATCAGCGGGGCGTTGCTCATCATCGTCGAGACGACGAAGGGGAAGTGGCTGTTGAGCTTCGAAGACGCCGCGCCCCACCAGATGCCGAGGAAGACGAACTGCCAGGCGACGATCCAGTGCTCGACGGCGAAGAGCCCGACGACCAGCACCGTGGCGTAGATCTCGGGACGAGCCCCCAGGAACGAGACCTTGTCGCGCAACCCGAGGAGACCGAGGAACCCGAGCAGGACCGCGATGCCCGCCGGGGGCAGCTTGCCGGCTGACCCGACCTGACCCGCGTCGACTCCGGAGGCGAACAGCAGGAAGACGGCGGTCGCCAGGACACCGGCGTAGAGCCCGACGTCCAGCCACGTCCGGGTCGATCCCTTCGTGAACGGCACCCGGTCCGGCCAGGGCGGCAGCCGCACGGTTCCGGTTCGGAGCCAGTAGAGCGCCCCGCCGATCGGCGGGCTGAAGCGGAAGCTGAGCGGCATCGAGCCCGCACCCAGCCCGAGGATCTCCCAGAGCAGCAGCCAGAGCGCGAACTTCTCGAAGACGATCGGCTCGGTCCACCAGTCGCCGAAGTCGAAGGGCGAGCCGAGGCCCGGAGTCAGCGAGATCACCACCAGGGCCCCGAGGCAGAAGAGGATCAGCTTCAGGGCGTAGGCGAAGTAGACGAAGGTGGGCGACCCGAATCCGTTGCCGCCCCAGTCCTGAACCAGCGGCTTCAGCCGGCTGAGGTGAGGCTTGGCCTTCCATTCCTCCAGGTCGAACGGCGGAGGTGAGGGTTCGAGGAAGCCCATCGCGGGTCGGCCCAACACTATTCCCCCGCAGACGCAGGGCGCGCCCCGAGCCGCAACTTCTCCGAACCTTCGTCGTTATGTTCGCGTGATGCCGAATCCGGGGACCCCCGCCTGGATGAGCAGGCGGGGGCAAAGTCGCGCGCGCACGGCCAGGGCAGGGCTTGCTCTGCTCGGGATCGCCTGCGTGGCGCTGCTGGCGCTGCTGGTCCGCGGCGAGCCCTCGCACGCGGCCAGCTCGAAGCCCAACATCATCATGTTCACGACCGACGACCAGACGGTGCGGGACCTGGTCGCCATGCCGAAGACCCAGGCCCTGATCGGGGCCCAGGGGGCGAACTTCCTGCACGCATACGTCTCGATGTCCCTGTGCTGCCCGTCGCGGATCACGGTCCAGACCGGGGAGTACGCCCACAACCACCATGTCATGGGGAACACGCCGCCGCAGGGCGGCTACAGCGTCTTCAACGACAAGAACGACCTGCCGGTCTGGCTGCAGCAGGCCGGCTACCGCACGATCCACATCGGCAAGATGCCCAATGGCTTCGGCACCGAGACCAATGAGACCTACGTCCCGCCGGGATGGGGCCCCTTCAACGGCGGCAGCGGGCGGGGCGAGTTCTACGCCTTCATCAAGCCCGCCTCGTCCTACACCGACTTCGCGCTCGACGAGAACGGCGTCCTCAAGCAGTACACGCCCGAGGACTACCAGACGACCGTCTACGGCGATCTCGCCGTCGACCGGATCGACCAGCACTTCACCAACCACGCGAACGACCCGCTCTACATGCAGGTCCAGTTCTTCGCGCCCCATGATCCGGCGACGCCCGAGACCAAGTACCAGAACGCCTTCGCGACCACGCCCCTGCCGATCGACCCGAGCTTCAACGAGAAGAACGTCAAGGACAAGCCCGGGTGGATCCGGAAGGTCAGCCGTTTCGGTCCCGGGCTGATCGCCAAGATCCAGACCCGCTACCAGCATCGCCTCGAGACCCTGCTCTCGGTCGATGACCAGATCGAGCGCATCGTCAACGAGCTCTCGGCAAAGGGCGAGCTCGCCAACACCTATCTGATCTTCACCTCCGACAACGGCTTCATGCAGGGCCAGCACCGTCTGCACCAGGGCAAGTTCGCGCCCTATGAGTCCTCCATCCAGGTCCCCCTGCTGATGCGCGGGCCCGGCATTCCGCCGGGCTCACAGCCGCGTGCGCTGGTCTGGAACGGGGACATCACCGCGACCATCCTGAAGATCGCCAGCGCCCAGCCGGGTCTACCGCAGGACGGCCGCTCGCTCCTGCCCTTCGCCAGCGACCCCAACCTGACGTCGTTCAGGCCCATCCTGATCGAGACCGGCCCGCCCGGAGCGACCAACGAGCCCGGGACCCCGGTGAGCGCGGCGAGCGAGCGCGTCCACTTCAGCAAGTACGTGAAGAACCTCGACCAGGACCACACGGCCCAGATCGCGCGGGCGATCGTCGCGCCCCGCTACCGCGCGATCCGCACCGGTCGCTACCTGCTGGTCAAGTATTCGGACGGCAGCCGCGAGCTCTACGACCTGAAGCGCGATCCGCTCGAGCTGAAGAGCAAGTACAAGGACTCGCGCTACTTCCCGGTTCGGAAGTACCTGCTCAAGAAGCTGAAGGGGCTCGTCCTCTGCCAGGGCGCCGACTGCAGCCGCGACGTGAAGAAACCGCCGAAACCGCTCGCCAAGAAGAAGAAGCACCCGAAGAAGAAGCCGGCGCCCACGGCGCCGGCCCCGCCGACCCCGATCGGGTAGAGCCCGCCGACCCGGAGTAGGGTCCGAGCATGGCGGGCTCCGAGACGCCTCCTCCGCTCTTCGGGGACTACTACCGGGAGATCTACGCCAAGGGCATGCTCGCCGGCGAGCGCCCGGCGCTGCCGATCGCCCTGGCCGAGCTCGAGGCGGCCGCGCGTGAGTCCCTCGACGAGCGCGCCGGCGCCTACGTCTTCGGTGGCGCGGGGACCGAGGACACGATGCGCGCCAACCTCGAGGCCTTCCGGCGCTGGCGGATCGTGCCGCGGGTCCTGCGGCAGGACCTCTCCATTCGCGATCTCTCGGTTGAGCTGCTCGGCACGCGGATGCTCGCCCCGGTCCTGCTCGCGCCTGTCGGAGTTCAGACATTGCTGCACGAGGAAGGTGAGCTCGGTTCCGCCCGCGCCGCCGCGGCCGTCGGCCTGCCGCTGATCGTCAGCACCGCCTCGGCCACGCCGCTGGAGGAGATCGCGGAGGCGAACGGGGACGGCCCGCGCTGGTACCAGCTCTACTGGCCGAACGACGACGAGCTGGCGGCGAGCCTGGTGCGGCGCGCGGAGGCAGCGGGCTATTCGGCCATCGTCCTCACCGTCGACAACTACCTCCCCGGCTGGAAGCCGCGCGACCTGCAGCACGCCTATCTCCCGGCCCTCGAGGGAGTCGGGATCGCCCAATTCCTCTCGGACCCGGTCTTCCGCTCGGGCCTGGAGAAGTCACCCGAGGAGGACCTCGGCGCCGCCGTGGGCCGCTTTCTGGGCGTCTTCGCCAACCCGGGCCTCACCTGGGAGCGGCTCGAGTGGCTGCGCGGCGCCACCACCCTGCCGATCGTGCTCAAGGGGATCCTCCATCCCGACGACGCACGAGAGGCGAGGGAACGCGGGGTCGACGGAATTGTCGTGTCGAACCACGGCGGTCGGCAAATAGACGGTGCGATCGCGTCGCTCGATGCGCTACCGCCGATCCTCGATGCGGCCGGAGACGGACTGGCGGTCCTGCTCGACAGCGGGATTCGCTCCGGGGCCGACGTCTTCAAGGCGCTGGCACTCGGCGCCGACGCGGTGCTGGTGGGCCGCCCCTACCTCTGGGGGCTTGCGCTGGACGGCCAGAGGGGGGTCGAGACGGTGCTGCGCGGCCTGCTGGCCGAGCTCGATCTGACGATGGCCCTGAGCGGCTTCACCCGCACGGATGAAATCGATGCGGGGGTGCTCAGGCAGCTGTAACCGCGGCGCTGCTTGGCGCTGCGACGTGCATCGTGACCGTGCAGCCGCCTGCGTCGCAGACCTCGACCGCGTCACAGAGCAGACGGGCGAGCCAGAGCCCGCGGCCGCCGATACCGTCAACCGGAGGCGGCAGCTGGCCGACCAAGGCGTTCCTGATGCCCTCGCCGGCGTCGGTCACCTCGACGATGAGCTCGTCGTCTGTGTGCCAGGTCCGGAGCGTCGAGGGCGGGCGCCCATGGATCACGGCGTTGGTGACGACCTCGTTGACCGCCAGGACGATCTCCTCCGTTCGCGAGCCGGGCAGCCCGGCATCGATGCCAAACGACCCGACCAGGCCTCGTATCGCCGGCAGGTCCCCCAATCCGAAGGGCATCTCCAGCGAGGGCTCACGCGTCTGGACCTCGACGGTCGCGTCGAGTCTCTTGCAGAACTCGCGGGGGTTCGCATAGGAGCGGCTCGGGGAGCTCCCGGCCGCATCCACGATCTCTGGATGCGTGTCGCGAGCGTGCTTCAGCACCTCATCCGGCAACGAGTTCGCGTCATATGGACAGGCGAACGTGACGGGGAGGCCCGCGAACGCGACGTTGATGACCGACTCGTGCCGCGCCCAGTCTCGGATGCGAGCCTCGTGGCCGAGAGCCCATGGCGGCTCGCCGATCAGGCGGACCCTGTCCGCGTGCTCGATCCGCTCGACGGCCCACTGGGCGAACTTCTCGCGGGTCCGGGTAGATGTCTCGTACCACTCCTCGACCGGGCGGAGAGTCAGGCCCTCATGGGCGCCGCCGAGGGCCTCCTGCAGGTTCTCGATGTGGCGGTCCTGAACGGAAACCAGGGTGGGCTGCTGGGAGCGCAGGCCCTCCTCGACAAACGGCAACGCGACGTCCAGGAACTCCTGGTCGGAGCCATAGATCAGGGCTTGATGGACGAATCCCTCGTCGCTGATGGACGCTTCCCCATGCCAATGCATCAGGGTTCCTTTACCCGCTCCGCGGGCTTTGACGCTCGCTGCTGCGCACGATCTCTGCCACCGTTGGCTCGAGCGCTTCGACCGGCGAGGGAGCGTGTTAGCTGGAGCAATGGTGAAGCGAGCAAGGCGCCGGAGCGCACTGATCACATCGATTGCCCTGCTCGCCCTCGCCGCCTGGGCTGCCCCGGCGCAGGCAGGGACGAAGGCGATGGGAATCGACGTCTCGCGCTTTCAGGGCGCGATCGACTGGCCGTCGGTCGCCGGGTCTGGGATCGGGTTCGCCTTCGTGCAGGCGAGCCGCGGAAGCGGAGCCGACTGCACCGTCAAGCCGGCGCAGTGCGGGCCCGACCCTTATTTCGCCGCGAACCGGCTGGCGGCCGAGGCCTCGGGGATCCGGGTGGGCGCGTACCACCGCGCCTTCGCCAGCGGGGCTACCGCCGCCGACGCTCGCGCCGACGCGCTGGCGGAGGCGAACATCTTCATCGCTGGGGTCGGGTCGCTGCAGCGCGGGGAGCTGATCCCGGTCCTCGACGCGGAGGCGCCCTTCACCGGCATGACGTCGAGCAGCCTGCGGACCTGGATCCGGGTCTTCGTCAAGCGCGTCACCAGGAAGCTGGGGCGCAAGCCGATGATCTACACCAACGCGTCGAGCTGGTCGGCCACGGGAAACACCACGGAGTTCGCCAGGGCGCGGTACCCGCTCTGGGTTGCCGAGTGGGGCGTCTCGCGGCCGACGGTTCCCGCGAGCAACTGGGGCGGCCGCGGCTACTGGGTCTGGCAGTACACGAGCTCCGGCAGCGTCCCGGGCATCTCGGGCCGGGTCGACATGGACCGGCTCGGCAAGAGGCTCGGGAAGATCACGGTCCACTGAGGCGGGGAACCGCAGCCGAGCACCGCGAGCATGCCGCCCGCTCAGTCCCCGCCGCGGTCGGCGGCCGCCTCGACCTCGGGAATCAGATCCGCAACCGATTCGACGATCCGGTGGGGCCGATACGGGTAGGACTCAGCCTCGTCTCGATCGGTGACGCCGGTGAGGACGAGGAAGGTCTCCAGCCCAGCCTCGATGCCCGCGACGATGTCGGTGTCCATCCTGTCGCCGACCATCGCGGTCTGCTCCGAATGGGCATCGATCGCGTTCAGTGCTGAGCGCATCATCAGCGGGTTGGGCTTGCCGACGAAATAGGGGTCAACGCCGGCTGCGCGGCTGATCAGTGCGGCGACCGACCCGGTGGCGGGCAGTGGGCCGCCAGGTGCCGGACCGATGTTGTCCGGGTTGGTGGCGATGAATCGGGATCCGCGACTGATCAGCCGGATGGCCTGCGTGATCCGCTCGAAGCTGTAGGTCCTCGTCTCCCCGAGGACCACGTAGTCCGGGTCGAGCTCGTTAACCGTGTAGCCCGCCTCGTGCAGGGCGGTCGTCAATCCGGCCTCGCCGACTATGAACGCCGAGCCGCCGGGCCTCTGATTCTCGAGGAAGTCCGCGGTGGCCATGGCCGAGGTCCAGATCGATTCCTCGCCCACGTCGAGGCCCTGACGGGCGAGGCGGGCGGCCAGGTCGCGACGCGTGTAGATGGAGCTGTTCGTGAGGACCAGGAACGGAATCTCCAGCTCGCGCAGCTTGGCGATGAACTCGGGGGCCCCCTCCAGGGGCTCCTCCTCCCGGATCAGGACACCGTCCATGTCCATCAGCCAGTAGTTGATCTCGCGCTCGGTCATCCGCAATCGACCTGAGCCTATTTGGACGCGATGACCGCGTCAGCCCGCTGCCCAGCGCTTGGCCTTCTCGAGGTCCCCGAGGTCCTCGTACACCCCGAGTTCCCCCGGCATGGCCCACGCGAACATGCGCATGGCCCTGGCGACCCAGTCGACGTCCGTCACCAGCGCAAGACGCCGCCACTCCTGGCGGTGCGCGAACTCGACCCCGAACCCGGTCTTGACGTCCTCCGGCACGGCTCCCAGCTCGAGACCCTCGAAGTCGGTCAGCACGAACACGACCCGGGCCTCGCCCGAGTCCATCGCCTCATTCAGAGCGGGCTCGAGGACGCCGGTGTAATCGTCCTTCGTGAGCTTGCCCGACGCCCGCAATCCGACGACCCCGTCCGGCATGTCCTCGATTCGCTCGACCATCTCGCCTCCTCGGTTGGTTTCATGGTGCAGCTTCCCAAGCCCAAGATGGACAGGCTGACCTACATCGGTCACGCGACCACACTGCTTCGACTCGACGGCGTCGCGATCCTCACGGATCCGATGCTGCGCGCCGGGCTGGGTCCGCTGAGGCGACAGGGCCCGGCGCCGGACCCCGAGCTGCCGAAGATGACGGACCTGGTGCTGATCTCGCACCTGCACCGCGATCACCTCGACGTCCCGTCGCTCCGGAAGATCCCCTCCACGACGCCCGTTGTGGCGCCGCTCGGGGCGAGTCGGTGGGTGAGCAGGGGCGGAGCCGAGGAGATCGCCGAGATGGGAATCGGCGAGACCATCGTCGTCGGCGGCATCGAGCTCACGGCGGTGAGGGCCAGGCACAACGGCTATCGCGACGGCCACCGCGGCACCTCGATCGAGCCGCTCGGGTACCTGATTCGCGGCGGGGGCCACACCGTCTACTTCGCCGGCGATACCGACCTGTTCCCGGAGATGTCCGAGCTCGGGCCCGTCGACGTGGCGATGCTGCCGGTCTGGGGCTGGGGTCCATCGGTCGGCGCGGGTCACCTCGACCCCGAGCGTGCGACGCGGGCGCTGGAGATGATCCGGCCGCGCCTTGCCGTGCCGATCCACTGGGGAACCTTCTATCCGGCCGGCCTGCGACGGCTGCGGCCCGAGCCACTCCGGGAACCTCCGCGCCAGTTCGAGCGGCTTGCGGGCCGTGCGACACCCGAGGTCGAGGTGCGCGTCCTCCAACCCGGGTCGGAGACAGAGCTGGACCTGCCTTGAGCGGCTTCCGCCCCATCAACGTCGCCTGGTCAGCTGCGCGCTGGCTCCTCCTCTGGCTGCTGATCGCGCTGCTCTTCTGGGGACTGGCCGCGCTGCTGCCGAACTTCGGCGTGCCCAGCTTCGAGGCTGTCCTGCTGACCACCGGCCTGATCGCCCTGTTCAACGCGCTCCTCTGGCCGATCCTGATCAGGGCGCTCCTGCCGCTGACCGTGTTCACCTTCGGATTGGGCTCGCTGGTGCTGAACGCAGCGATCGTGTCGCTCTCGATCAAGCTGGTGGACGGCGACGCGCCCGACTTCCTCGAGGCCGTCCTCGTCGCCTTCCTCCTCTCAGTCGGGCTGACGGTGCTGGCGCCCGCGCTCAGCATCGATGACGACGCACGCCAACTCCGGCTCGTACGCCGACGGGCGCGCCGCCCCCGCGAGCGGACTGACGTGCCGGGCGTGATCCTCTTCGAAATCGACGGGCTCGCTGAGGCCGTTCTGCGGATTGCCGTACGGCGGGGCCATGCGCCGACCATGACCCGCTGGCTCGATCGGGAAAGCCACCGAGTGGTGCCGTGGGAGTGCGACCTCTCCTCCCAGACAGGCGCGAGCCAGGCCGGACTCCTGCTCGGCAGCAACGAGGACATGCCGGCTTTCCGCTGGTACGAGAAGGAGTCGGGCCGGACGATGGTCTCGAACCACGGCAAGGATGCCGTGGAACTGGAGAGGCGACATTCCGACGGTGGCGGGCTGCTGGCGGCCGGCGGTGCGAGCAGGGGAAACATGTTCTCGGGGGACGCGCCGCACTGCTCGGCGACGATGAGCGTGCTGCGCGACAAGCAGCGCTCCAACGCGCGCGAGTACATCGCCTACTTCGCCGACCCCTATGGATTCACGCGGACGATCGCGCTGTACCTCTGGGACGTGCTCCAGGAGCTGCGCGCGGCTCGCCGGCAGCGCCGCAGGGGCGAGGAGCACATCGACCGGGGCGGCCTCTATCCGTTCATGCGCGGTGCCATCACGGTCGTGATGCGAGACCTGAACGTGGCGACCCTTCTCGGCGACATCGTCGAGGGGGTTCCGGTCGTCTACTCGACCTTCGTCGGCTACGACGAGGTCGCGCACCACTCGGGCATCCAGGAGCCCGACGCGTTCGCGGTGCTGAAGCAACACGATGCGCGGCTGGCGCGCCTCGAGAAGGCGATCGAGCAGGCGCCGCGGCCCTACCACCTGGTCGTGCTATCCGACCACGGTCAGAGCCAGGGCCGGCCTTTCCGGCAGCGCTACGGCACCGGGCTGGAGGAGGTCGTCCGGGACGCCCTCTCGGGCGGTGACGTCTACGCGCCCCCCGCGCCGGACGAGGGCCTGAGCTCGGTCGGCGGGGCGCTCACCGATGCGCGTGACGAGGATACGGCGGGCGGGAGAATGCTCGCGCGGGCGACGCGTGACCGCGTGATCGACGGTGAGGTGGTGCTCGGCCCGAATCGCGAGGCGGCGGAGGAGGCGGAGCGTTCCGGCTCCGAGCACGCGGCCGTCGTGCTCGCGTCCGGCGGGCTCGGACTGATCTCGTTCCCGACCCCGAGCCATCGGCTCTCACTCGAGGAGATCGAGGGGATGCACCCGGGGCTGATTCCGGCGCTCACCGGACATCCCGGCATCGGGTTCGTGATGGTGCGGTCGGAGAGCGAGGGCGCGGTCGTGCTCGGCGCTGACGGCAGCAGGCGGCTGGGTGACGATCAGGTCACCGGAGATGACCCGCTGCGCGTTTTCGGTGCCAATGCCGCGGACCATCTGCGCCGAACCGACGGCTTTCCGCACTGCCCCGACATCCTCGTCAACTGCATGTACGACCCCGAGACGAACGAGGTCGCGCCCTTCGAGGAGTTCATGGGATCACACGGCGGGCTCGGCGGCTGGCAGTCGCATCCGTTCGCGCTGGTGCCGGCCGCATGGAGCGAGCCAGAGGGCCCGATCGTCGGCGTGCGTGCGATGCATGACGCGCTCAGAGGTTGGCTGGCGGAGACGGGCCTCGAGCTGCGGCAGCACTCAGCGGGACGAGCTCAGCCGACCGCGGACCGGCGGTAGCCGGGACGGAGCGGCCTCCTATGCCGGGAGGCCGCTCCACCCAGACGAATCACTCCTCCCAGCGAGCGGTCAGCTGGTAGAGGATCGTGACGTCCAGCAGGATCATCAGGAATGCCCACAGCGGCGCCGCGGGGAACCAGACGATCTGCGTGATCGCGTTCACCGTCACGAAGAAGACGGCGAACAAGCGGGCGCCGGAGCTGCCCGCGAACAGGCCGAGACCCGTCAGCGCCATCGCCGAACCGAGGATCAAGTGGATCCAGCCCCAGGTCGTGATGTTCGCGATGATCGCGCCATGACCGCCGACGATGACGATGTCGTTGTTGAGGAGCGCCGCGAGGCCCCAGAGGGCGTCCAGCGATCCGACGATGAACAGGATGATGCCCACGAACACCGTCCAGCCCGTGGGCTGTCGCTCCTCGATCGATCTTCGTTCCATGGCTATCTCCTCCTCCGCCCCGATTTGAGATTCGGGCTAGCCGACGATCTTCGCCTTGGCCCGCTCGAATTCCTCGTCTGAGAGCTTCTTCTCGTCGTGCAACTTGGAGAGCTTGGTGAGCTCGTCCGCGGGAGTGCCTGAGCCGGCCGTCTGTCGGATGTAGGCGTCGACCTGCTTCTGCTGCTCCTGCTGCGCGGCCAGCGAGCGATCGCGCATGCCGTCGCCGCGGGCGATCAGGTAGACGAAGGCGGCCAGGAACGGGACAAAGATCAAGAAGATCACCCAGGCGGCTTTGGCCCACCCGGACAGCTGGTGATCGCGGAAGAGATCGGTGATGATCACGAACAGGATCATCAGCCAGGCCGCGAACACAAAGACCTCGACTACGGCCAGGAGTACCTGACCGAAGGAAACGTCGGCGAGAATCATTCTGGTTTTCCTCCTCCCCTCGGGAGAACATGGCTGGGGCGCCCATGCCCCTGCCGGTTGCGGGCCGGACTCTACTCCGCGACCACTACGGGCCCTCGCGCGGTCATTGCACTGCGCGGAGATCGGAACCTAGGTCTTCTACGCTGGCGAGATGGCGGATCTCCGAGGGGCCGTGATCGGATATGGCCTCGCGGGGTCGGTCTTCCACGCACCCCTGATCGCCGCGACACCGGGGCTGAGGGTGAGCGCCGTGGTCACCGGCAACCCCGAGCGCCAGGCCGCGGCTCGGCGGGCACATCCCGACGCCTCCGTCGTCTCCGACCCGGATGAAGTCTTCGGGCGGGCCGCGGACCACGACTTCGTCGTTGTGGCCGCCCCCAACGACGTCCACGTCAAGCTGGCACGCGAGGCACTCGACGCGGGGTTGCCCGCGGTCGTCGACAAGCCCCTCGCCCCGACCGCGGACGAGGCGAGATCGCTGGTCGAGCACGCGGAAGAGCGCGGTGTCCTGATCACGGCGTACATGAATAGGCGCTGGGACTCCGACCAGCTGACCCTCCGACGGCTCCTCGAGGAAGAGGGGCTGGGCGAGGTCCTGCGCTTCGAGTCGCGGTTCGAGCGCTGGCGGCCGACTCTCTCCGAGGCGAGGCCGTGGCGCGAGCGCTCCTCACCGAGCGCCGGGGGCGGCATCCTGCTCGACCTCGGCCCCCACCTGGTCGACCAGGCGAGGCTCCTCTTCGGCGAGCCCGAGCGCGTCTATGCGGAGATCGCCGACCGTCGCGGTGGCGGCGCCGACGACGACGCGTTCGTGGCGCTGGATCACGGCTCCGGCGTGTGGAGCCACCTCTGGATGTCGCTGCTGGCGGCGTCGCCGGGTCCCCGCCTGCGCGTGCTCGGCAACCGCGCGGCCTACCTCGTAGCCGAGGTGGACGGACAGGAGGCGGCGCTCGTCGCGGGCGCGCGGCCCGGCGATGACGGCGAGTGGGGCGCTGAGCCGCGGGAGAGGTGGGGGCAGCTGGTCGACGGGAACGGGAGCAAGCCGGTCCCCAGCGAAAGGGGCGACTGGCCGCGCTTCTATTACCTACTCGAACGCGCTTTGCGCGAGGGCTCCCCCCCGCCGGTCGACCCGTGGGATGCGGTCGCGGGGCTGGAGATCCTCGACGCGGCGCGCCGCAGCGCGGATAGCGGCACGGTGGTCTCACTCGCTCGCCGTCGGCGACGGGGAACTGAGCGTCCCTCACCGAGTCCCCGCGGCCGCGATCGGCGACCTGCCCACTAAACGGATGTTGCGCAGACGCCGCCATCCGATCAAACGGATGTTCCATGGACACCCCGGTCCATTTCTCAAGCCATCGGGCCTCTGAGCCGACGCCGTCATCAAACAGGGCTCGGCAACAGGGCAGGTCCCCAAAGGGCATGCACTCAGCAGGGCCACTCAGAGAACCATCAATCAATAGGGGAGCACCTTCATGAATACGCGAAAGAAGCGACTCATCGGCGCGGCGGTGACGGTTTTGGTCCTCGGCGTCGTCGGCCTCGTCTATGCAGCCTGGACCACCAACGGTTCCGGCAGCGGCTTCGCCCAGGCCGGCACGGCTCAGGACCTTTCGACCGTCGACGTGACGGCCTCGACCACGGGCGAGCTCTACCCGAACGGGGACGGGACCGTGACGCTGCAAATCCACAACCCGAACCCTTACCCGGTCACGATCACCGATGTGACGGCCGGCTCGGGCGACGTCACCGCGAGTGGCGGTATCGGGACCTGTGATGTCACCGGGGTTTCGTTCAACGATCAGCACGGGCTCACGATCCACATCCCGGCTAACAGCGATTCGGACACGATCGAGCTCAAGAACGCGGCACACATGTCGAACGAATCCGAGAACGGCTGCCAGGGGGCCGTGTTCACGATCCCGGTCCGACTCTCGGGCGCCAGCAGCGACGCGGTCTCCCCCACCTAGGAGAACCGCCCGCCAGGCAACCCAACGATCGATGGCTCTGAGCGTGGTCAAGACGCGGTCCGGCGCCCCCAGGGGTGCCGGACCGCTCGCGCCGCCGCGCAGAGGGGCTCGGCGATGAGGCGATCGATCACAGCCCTGCTCGCTGTGGCCGTCGTCATGGGCGCCACGGTCGCAGCCTATGCCGCCTTGGGCGGAGCAAGCCGAGTGACCCTCACGCGGGCCAAGATCGCACCGTCGCCGGTTCGGGTGAGCGGCAATACAACGAATCTGTTCCCCGGTGGGACCACGCTTCTGCCGCTCGAGGTTCGCAATCTCACCGACCGCCCGGTACGGCTGCAGTGGGTGCGGGCAATCGTTCTCCAGCCCAACGGCGCGTGCGATCCGGCCTACCTGCAGACCGAGCAAATCTGGCCCCGGCAACGGATCCCCGCACATGCACTGATCAATTTGCGGATGCCGATCACGCTGTCCTCCGCAGCGCCGGACGGCTGCCAGGGCGTGAAGTTCCCACTTCGCTATCGGACACGTGTCAACGTCTTCAGGGCAGGGCGGTGAGCACGATGCGGCTGCGAGCCACCCTCGTCGCGTCGGCGCTTGCCGTGCTCGCCGCGCTGGCACCCGCATCGGCGACCGCCAGCTGGAAGGGCGCGACATCGGGCTCGGCGGCGGCCAAGGCGCTCAGCCTGGGCTCGGTCGCTCAGCCGACAACGTCGCTCGCGAACGGAAACGTGACGGTTAGATGGACGGCCCCGAGCTCCGGCGCACCGGTGACCGGGTACCTCGTCCGACGCTACGACCAGTCCGGAAACGCACAAACGACCGGCGCCGGCTGCTCGGGGACGATCGCCACGACGAGCTGCACCGAGACCGCGGTGCCGCCGGGGACCTGGCGGTATCGAGTGATCTCGGTGAACGCCAAGTGGCGCGGCCCCGAGAGCCCGGTGAGCGCGCCTGTCTCGGTGCTCGTGGCGCAGACTCTGACGACCAGCGCCTGGGACCTGCGCGACGGATCGGCCGGCGGCTCCGCGGTCAACGTCTCGGATCCGATCGCGTTCGCATCCGACGGTCGCAGCCTGGCCACGTCCACTCCGCCGACCTCGTTCAACCCGAGCCGCTACCTGGAGATCGATGCCAACGGGCCGCTGCCGACGAACGCCTCGCCTACCTCGGCGACCTTCAACATGCGATTCGCGGCCGGCGCCGCCACGAGCACAGCATGCTTCTACTTCGATATTCGGCGGGCCTCGACCGACGCCGTGCTCGGCACCCACGGCAGCGCCGCGAATCCCGTGGGATGCGTCACCGGAACCGTACAGACGACCTTCTCGACGTCACTGCCGGAGGTTTCCTCGACCGCGACCGCAAACGACCTGCGAGCTCGCGTCTATGTCCGGAGATCGGGCGGGGCCGCCCCGGTCGTCGACCAGGCCGCGCTCTCGGTTCTCACCAGCCAGGGGACCTTCGACCTGTACGACGAGGAGCTCACGGATCGTCTCGACGGCTCGGCGGCAGAGCTCACCTGGCCGCTGGTGGCAAATGGCGACCCGACGTACGACAGCGCCTCGAACTGGCCCACCGCCTTCTCCTCGAGCCGCTATCTGCAGCTGACGTTCCCCGCCTACGTGCCGAACACTGCGACCGTCTCCGGTGCGTCCTTCCTGCACCGGTTCCGGCGCTCCGGAGGCGGCTCCGCCTGCTGGTATTTCCAGGTCCTCCAGGGCACGACGGTGATCGGTACCCATGGCAGCACGGCCTCGCCGATCTCCTGCACGTCGGGCGGCTCCTACAGGACCGACACCGTTTCGCTGCCTGAGATCAACAGCCCGGCACGAGCGAACGGGGTCGTGTTGAGGGTCTACGTCCGCAGCTCGACGGGCCACAGCACCGAGCACGACCAGGCGAACCTGACGATCAACTACACGAACTAGACCAGTCGGCTCCAAGCCGACCCGGTTCACACGGAAAGAGGAGACGGCCGGAGACGCCCCTCTGACCCCGTCGGATCAAACGGCCTCCGCTCGAGCCGGCTACTCCGAGATCTCGCTGATCTTCAGGCTTGCCACGTGGGCCGGGTTGACGCCGATCGAACCATCCGTTCCGTACTGGGTGAACCAGGCCAGACGCGATTGACCGGATCGAGCGGCATCCGAGAGCTTGGACTCGACCTCGTCCAGCGCTCCCTCCACCAGGAGGGTGTCACCGTTGAGGAGCTTGAGTTCCGCGTAACCCACCGCGAGCCATGGTAATTGCGAAGGCCGCGACGCCGACCCCGAAGCTCACTTGCGAGGCGGGTCGGGCCTCGCCCGGCCGCCAGAGCCATCTCCGGCTGTGTGCGCCCGAACCTCCTTCGTCAATACGAGGATCTGACGGGAGAGCTCGAGCAGCTCCTTGTTCTGGTGGTCCTCCTCCTGGACCGTCCGCCACTGCTCGTCGGCGATCACCTGCCGCTTCGCGTCTGCGCGGTTCTGGCTGATCATCACGAAGGTCGAGAGGAAGATCGCCTCGAGCGAGACGATCATCGTCAGCAGTCCGTACGGGTATTTCTCGACGCCGAAGCCGATCCAGCACCCGAACCAGATGATGTGGATGTAGACGAACAGCATCGAGCCCGAGAACGCCGTGATCTTGTCGGCCACCCGGTTCTGCACCGCATCTGCGCGCTCCTTCTCGTGCTCCAGCAGGGCGGGATCGATCGGGGGCTTCAGCTTCGGTACGGGAACCAGGAACTTCCGGAACCGGTGCCACAGCCCGTGATCATCTCGCCTACCGTTTGGGCTGGGGGAAGCGGCTCGCTTGGTTGTCGGATTGGTCGCCATTCTGGCTCCTTTCGCGAGGGGCCCCGCTCCTCAGACGGGGCCCCTAGGATCGCTGATCAGGTGGCCGCGTCCACCGTCGCGGACGACGCGCGTTCGTTGGTCGGCGCCTCCGGCGCTTCACCCGCCAGGCCCAGTGCGCCGGCGACCATCAGCAGGCCGCCCACGATGCCGACAAATGGGCCGGCGTCCAGGAGCGTCGAGGCGTGGGCGCTCACTCCGATTCCCGCTCCACCCTGAACCGGCAGGAAGCTGTTGACCCGCGCCGGTCGGGCCCCGGCTCGGCTCGTGTGGCACGGGACCCCCTCCGTCACGGTCAAGGGGAGGCGTGGAACGCGAAGGCTCTCAATCTTCGTGAACCAGCACGACGGGGCACGAGGCGTGCTTTGCGACGGCGTTAGAGGTACTGCCCTCCAACCTTGCGCGGAGGCCGCTCAGTCCCCTCGAGCCGACGACTATGGCAGCCACATCTCGCTTGCCGGCCAACTCGACGATCGCGTCGGCCACATTGCCCTCATCGGCCACGGCGAGGGCCTCGGCCTGAAGTCCGAGGGACTTCGCCAGCGCAGCTCCTTCCTCTGCGACGCGATCGGCGTGAGCCTTGGACGCGTCGTCAACCTCCCGCGCGGCTGCAGGATCCACCGGTTCGGGCCCCAGGCCCGTCGGGTCGGCTGTCATGGCGCTGGCCTCGTACGCAAGACCGGGCTCCCATACCGTCACCACCAATGCCTGGCGGGACCGGAAGAGCTCGGCGGCTTCACTGACGGCCCGACGCGCTGTGTCCGAGCCGTCGTAACCGATGAGGATCGGCGAAGCGAGGTTCATCGACGGCTCGCCGCGAGGAATTTCATGACCAGATCGCACATCGTCGCCTACGCAGTATCTCGCCTCGCCACGGAATGCCGCTTTCCGTCCAAGCGGCTATCCGCTTCGCGAGAGCTGAGGTCAAACCCCCAACTCGACGGCGACGTCGCCTGCTGAGACGGCGTCAGCCAATCGCTCGTGGTCGAGTTCGTTTTGATCGGCGTAGGCCGCGGAGAAACGGGCGATCGCCTTATCGAAGTTCGAGCCCTTGCCCAGGTAGGCGGCTATCGCC
>DATAPB010000141.1:0-7322 GCA_036265435.1 Solirubrobacterales bacterium
ACGCTCCCGGACCACCCCGAGCAGCACGAAGACGTAGGCGACCATCGTCGTGGTGAAGAGCTCGAGGAAGTCCTCCACCCAGAGGTGGACAACCCAGAAGCGCCAGTAGTCGGTGATCGTGAAGTTGTCTCCCGCGCGGACCAGGAGGCCCACCGCGTAGAAGGCCGGGATCGCCAGCGCGGCGAGGAAGAAGAGCCATGGCATGTTGCCGACCCGCTCCTTGCTCAGCCGGCCCTTCAGCCCGCGATAGAGGATGAAGCCCCAAACGCAGAGCCCGACGATCAAGAGCACCTGCCAGAAGCGGCCGAGGTCGAGGTACTCGAAGCCCTGGTCGCCGAAGATCGTGCCGCTGAACCAATTGTGGATATCCGCGAACTCGCCGAACAGGCTGCCGAAGACCACCACGGCCAAGGCACCGAGCAGGAAGAAGGCGAGCTTCCGCTGCCCCTTCGGTTCGCGCCCGGCGATCATCGGCGCGAGGAAGATCCCGGCCGCCACGAATGAGGTGGCGACGAAGAAGATCGCCAGCTGCACGTGCCAGGTGCGGACCAGGTTGTATGGGAAGACGTTGGCGATGTCGATGCCGAAGAAGCCGTCGAGGTCGGCGCGGTAGTGCTGGGACATCCCGCCGACCAGCGTCTGGAGCAGGAAGAGGGCCGCCATCACGAAGAAGAACCAGGCAGTCGCCTGCTGCCCCGGCGTCAGTGCCACGTCCCCGGGTGAGCGAAAGCTGAGCGTCGCCTGGTCGCGGCCCTGCCAGCCCAGCCGCCAGCGCCCAAACACGGCGAACAGCACCCCGATGCCTCCGAGCAGCGCGATCAGCGAGATCACGGACCAGACGACCACGTTCGCGCTCGGCGTGTTGTCGACCTGCGGCTCCGGAGGCCAGTTGTTCGTGTACGAGTAGTTGTGCCCCGGGCGGCGGACTGAGGCCGCCCAGGACGACCAGGCGAAGAACGCGGTCAGCTGGTGGATCTCGGTTGGGCCCTTGACCGGGTTCGGCAACAGCCCGAATCGGGTGGTGTCGCTGTCGAGGAAATCGGAATAGTGCTGCCGGAGCTGGCCGAACGCGCTCGCCTGCTGGGCCGATAAGGGCAGCGTCTTGGTGGTTGAGTCATAGCGGTTGGTCTGGAACTGATCGATCGTCTCCTGCCGGGCCGAGTCGGAGCCGCTGCCGCCGAGCTCGTCCTCGACGATCGCCGAGGAGCGGTGCAGGTAGTCGTCGGTGAAGTCCGGGCCCAGGTACGCACCGTGTCCGAAGATCGAGCCGTACTCCATGAGGCCGTGATGGAGAAAGACCTTCTGCCCCGCCCGGATGTCGTTGCCGGTGAAGAGCACCCGCCCGCTCGGGTCGACCACCTTGTCCGGAATCGGAGGATCCGATTGGTAGGTCCGGTAGGCGAGCAGGACGAGGACGAAGAACCCGACCAGCACGACCAATCCGGCTACC
This sequence comes from Solirubrobacterales bacterium, assembly GCA_036265435.1. Classification (GTDB taxonomy): domain Bacteria; phylum Actinomycetota; class Thermoleophilia; order Solirubrobacterales; family 70-9; genus DASUPK01. The sequence continues at coordinate 1,451 of DATAPB010000141.1, forward strand.
TGGATCCAGGTCTTGGATACGAGCAGCTCGCGCTTACCCGCACGCTGGTCAGCGGCGGGCATGCCGACCGTCTCCTCTCTCCAAATGCGTGGCATCGATCAGGACGATTGATCGAGCAGCCTGCGCATCCTATTCGCGGCGATGCCGGCGGTTCAAGCGGCCGGGTCAGCGGACCACTCGTGATCCCGCTGATACGCCGCGAGCGCTTCGGCGTTACCGGTTGGATGGCCGCGGAGGAATTCCACGCTGACCGTCGCTAAGAGCTGGTCGATCGCCCGGCGGAGCATCTCGCCCTCGAATCGGAGCTCTGGTGAGGCGTAGACCGCCGGGAAGTCGTCGACCAGCGCAATCAGTCCCGGGAGGACGGCCGGAAGGCTGTGCCTCCTCTGACGCGGATGGAAGTAGTAGGCGATCGGGGAGTGAGCGAGGTCGTCGCGGACAGCGATCAGGCGTGAAGTGATGTCGGCGAGAATCCTGGCGGCCGCCTCCGGCGCGATCTGATTCAACGTGACGCCGGCCTCGCGCTGCGTCTCGGTCAGCACGGCGATCTCATCCGAGAGGGTGCGCGAGTCCGCGAGGACTCGGTAGAGGATCAGGATCCAGGAGATGCTGGCGGTTACGAGGCCCAGTCCGATCAGCGTCTCGAGCGGGCCGAGATAGCGCAGTCCCGTTGTGGCGGGCACGATGTCGCCGTATCCGAGGCTGGTCAGATTGACCAGGGAGAGATAGAGGGCGTCGCCGAGCCCGCCATCTCGGGCGGCGCCTGCGGTGATGACGTAGTCCTCCGGGAAGTGGGGCCAGAGCATCACTGCGAATCCGACAATCACCAGTGCGCTCCAGGTCAGGATCACGGCGAAGAACGCGACGGGGCCCGCGAACGATAGGACCGAATGGTTCCTTCGCCCGACTCGGCGCGCGGCGCGCCATATCCCGTGAATCAGCCGCTCACTGACGATCCCCTGGCCGTGCGGATGGAAGAGAGTGTCGAAGATGTCACGGAGAGCGACGAGCACCAAGGTCGCACCACCGATCGTCGCCAAGACCTCCCACATCATTCAGACGCTATAGGCACGGAGATCCACCGCACATAGAGTCGTCAGATGGATGCCGGCCTGATCGCGGCGCTCGCGCTGGCGATTGCCTTCGCCGTCACCAATGGGCTCCACGACGCCGCGAACGCGATCGCGACGCTGGTCGCGACGCGCGGGGCTCGCCCCGGCCAGGCGATCGTCCTCGCGACCGTCTTCAACCTCCTCGGCCCCTTTCTGGTCGGAGCGGCCGTCGCCGACACCATCGGCGGGATCGTCACCGTCTCGCCTGCCGAGAGCACGGAGGTGATCGGGTGCGGCCTAGCCGCCGCAGTTGCCTGGAACCTGATCACCTGGTGGCTGGGCCTGCCATCGAGTTCGGGGCACGCGCTCGTCGGCGGCCTGGTCGGTGCCGCCCTGGTGGAGGGCGGACTGGACGCCGTTAGCTGGGGCGGGATCGAGTCCGGCCGCCCCGTCGGCGTATTTGGAACCCTGATCGCACTGGCCGTCTCTCCGATCCTCGGCGGGCTCGCCGCCTTCGCAGTGATTCGGATGCTGCGGTGGCTGCTGCGGCGCGCCACCCGGACCTGGCGGGGGTCCGTGACGGCCGGCCAGTGGGTGATGTCCTCGGCCCTCGCCTTCAGCCACGGCGCCAACGACGCACAGAAGGCCGTCGGCGTGGTGGCGGCGCTCCTCCTCGGAGCCGGAAAGATCGATTCACTGTCCGCGCCTAGCTGGGCGACGCTCGCCTGCGCGCTGGGGCTCACGATCGGCACGGCCCTCGGCGGGTGGAGGATCATCAAGACCGTGGGTCGCCGCATCTACCGTCTCCAGCCGATCGAAGGGCTTGCCAGCCAGAGCTCATCCGCGGCCGTGATTTTCGGCGCGTCGCTGGTCGGTGCACCGACCTCGACGACGCAGGTGGTCGCCTCATCGGTGGTCGGTATCGGCGGCGGCCGGCGGCGCATTCGCCACGTGGACTGGGCGGTGGTGCGCAATATCGGGCTCGCGTGGGTGATCACCATCCCCATCTGCGCCGCCCTTGCCGGCGCCGCCCTCGAAATCTGGCGTGCGGTGACATGACGAAGCGGCGCTGGTTCCTTCCCGAAACGCCGGACCTGGTCGGTCAGCTGGGGGCTCAGGCGGCGATCACCCGGGAGGGCCTCGAGTCGTTCGCGGCATGGGCCGCGGGCGACGAGGGGGCAGGCGACGCATTGCCCGAGATCGAACATCGTGGTGACACGAGCAAGCGCGCCCTGCTCGAACAGCTGCGGGAGGCCTTCCTCACGCCGATCGAGCCGGAGGACCTCTTTGCGCTCTCCCGTGGGATCGACTGGATCCTGTACTACGCCCGTGACCTGGTCAGTGAGGCCAGGGCGATGGGCGTCTCGCCCGACGCGCGCCTCGCGGAGATGGCCGGGCTGCTGCGCGATGCGGTGGACCACATCTGCGAGGCGGTCGCCGCGATCCACTCGGACGGCAAGGTCGCGAGCGCGGCGGCCGATCAGGCGATCCGCGTCGAACGACAGCTGGAACGCTGCTACTACCAAGGAATGGCGGAGCTCCTGGCGGTGGACATCCGAACCGAACGGATTTCGAGCCGCGAGCTCTATCGCCGGTGCGCCCGCATCGGGGACGAGGTCATCGACGTCGGCGAGCGGATCATCTACGCGGTTGTCAAGGAGAGCTGAGGGGCCTTACTCTCCATCTGGAGCTACGAGGAGCCATGCCACGACTCACGCGCGGATGGGCGTGCCGCAACCGACGGTCCGAGCCTTGACCGGGAACGCGCTCACCGATGAGCGCCTCGAGCAGTTGCTGGAGATTGGTCGAGCGATCGTCTCCGAGCTCGACCCGGAAGTCGTGCTTCGGCGGGTACTCGAGGCCGCCCGCGATCTGAGCGGCGCGAAGTACGCCGCGCTCGGGATCCTGAACGAGGACAAGACCGGTCTCGAGCGCTTCCTGTATTCCGGGATCGACGAGCAGACCCGGCGCGAGATCGGCCCTCTGCCGAGGGGTCGAGGCGTGCTCGGGGAGCTGATCCGGGATCCTCGGCCCCTGCGCCTGCCGGACGTCGGAGCGCATCCTCGTTCCTATGGGTTTCCGCCAGCGCACCCGGAGATGAGGACTTTCCTAGGGACTCCGCTGCTGGTGCGCGGTGAGGCCTGGGGCAACCTGTACCTGACGGAGAAGGAGGGCGGCGCGGAGTTCGACGATGCCGATGAACAGCTCATCGTCGTGCTCGCCGCTTGGTCGGCCGTGGCAATCGAGAACGCTCGCCTGTACGAGAACACGGACCGTCGGGCCGCCGAACTGGAGCAGGCCCTGCGCGGGCTGGAGGCGGCCTCGGATGTGGCTCGCACCGTGTCGAGTGGAATCTCCCTGGAGGAGCTGCTAGAGCTGATCGGCAAACGCGGGCGAGGTGTGGTCGCGGCCCGTCGCTCGATGGTCCTTCTTTCTGATGGGTCGGAGCTCGAGGTCGTGGCGGCCGCCGGCGAGCAGCCGGAATCAGTGCTGGGCCGAAGGGTGCCCGATCAGGAGACCTGGCTCAACGACCTGCAGGCCGCGGTTCCGGAGCTTCGCGGGTTAAAGACGCTTGTCTCAGCGCTTGAGTTGCGTAAGCGCCCTCGGGGCCTGCTGCTCGCTGTGGGCCCGCACGATGGCGACTTCGATGCCGACGACGAGCGCGTCTTCAGCTCGTTCGCGGCCAGTGCAGCGAGCACGATCGTCACGATGCAGGCCGTCGAGGACGAGAGGCTCAAGCTCTCGATAGAGGCCTCCGAGCGAGAGCGGCACCGATGGGCTCGCGAGCTCCATGACGAGACCCTCCAGGAGCTCGGGGCGCTGCGAGTGCTGCTCGACACCAGGGCGGGAGAGGAGCGGGCGGATCTTTCGCCGGAGGCCCACGTGCTTGCGATCGATCACGTCGACCGAGGCATCCGCAACCTCCAGGGACTGATCACCGAGTTGCGCCCGGCGGCTCTCGATGATCTCGGCGTCGGCCCGGCCATTGAGGCGCTGGCTCACCAGTCGAGCGAGAGATGCGACGTCGACATCGACGTCGACGTCGATCTGGCGCCTGCCGGCGGGGAGGAGCCGGTGCGCCTTTCGCCGGAATTGGAGGCGACGATCTACCGGCTTGTCCAGGAGGCGATGAACAATGCGATCAAGCACGCCGATCCGCGCCGGATTTCGGTGACGGTGAGCCGCGACGACTCGAGCGTGGAGGTGACCGTCGCCGACGACGGCGCCGGGTTCGAGCCAAGGTCAGCCGAACGGAGCTTCGGAATGATCGGCATGGAGGAGCGGGCTACGCTCTCAGGTGGGACGTTGGAGGTGGAATCGGAACCCGGTCGCGGCACGCAGGTGCGCGCCGAGCTGCCGCTGTCGCGGCCGAGGCAGGCGGCAGCGGGTGAGGCCGACACCTCCCTCAGCGACTCCACTCGCGCCTAGCGCTCTATTGGCCCTCCAGCAGCCCGTGATCGCGGGCGAACGCAACCGCCTCAGCCCGGCTGTTGGTATCGAGCTTGCGATGGATCGCGGCACGATGGGTCTCGACGGTCCGGATGCTGATCACCAGCTGCTCGGCGATCTCGGGGTTCGTATAGCCGGCAGCCACCAACCGAAGCACTTCCACCTCGCGAGGCGTGAGTCCGCCCGGTGGCCCCTCGGGCTCCACCGCGAGTCGCGCTCCGAGGATCGGGTTGATGTAGGTCTCGCCGCGCGTCGCCGCACGAATGGCGTCGACCAGCTCGGCGCCGGCGGCGTGCTTCACGACGAATGCGCTGGCTCCGAGCCGGAAAGCCTCTCGGGCGAAGGCGGGGTCGTCCTGCATGGTCAACACGACGACCGCCGTGTCCGGCGATCCCTCGCGGATTGCCGGAATGGTGGCGAGGCTCGGGTCGCCTGGCATGTTCAGGTCGAGCACGAGCACGCTCGGCTTCAGTCCCGAGGAGCGACGACGGGCGGTGTCGGCGTCCCCCGCCTCGGCGATCACATCCATGTCGCCCTCGGCCTCGACGATGCGTCGGAGTCCATCGCGAACGATCTCGTGATCGTCCGCGAGGATGATCGTGATCGTGCCGGGCTCGTCGGTGCTCTTCGGGTCAGCGGCCATCAAGCTCGTCTCGGACACGGTATTGACCTCTAGGTCCTGTCGTCCGATCCGAGATCAGGTCTTCACGTCCGTCTCGCGCTGCTTGATCTCGTCGGCCATTGCGTCGAGTGCGTCCCGCGTGCGCTGGGCGCGGACGGCCCGGACTCCAAGCTCGCGCCGGGCGTCCTCGGTCGCGTGCTCGAGGGCGCGCTGCCAGTCCTTTGCCCTCTCCTCAGCACGGGAGCGCAGGCCCTCCGCGCTCTCCTCGGTGTCGGATCGCAGATCGTCGAGCGCCTCTCGGGCCCGCGTGATCGCAGAATCGATTCGCGTGCGAAGCTCGTCCTGGGCGCTCTGGCGGGCCTTGTTCAGATCCTCGAGCGCATCGTCCAGATGGTCGGATGCGCTGATCTGGCGCTCCTCGGTCTCTGTTGGCATGGCCGTCCTCCGTTCATCGTTCTCAGAAGGAACCGAGTGTCGGGCGTGCTCCGCCCACGCGTATCCGTGGGGAGCACGTATCGGCTCCCAGAGTCGGGCACCGATTCAGGCGTGCCTGTGGGCTGCTTGGCTTCCAAGGGCTTCCACTGATGCCGAGTGAGCAGACGATGACCGCCTTCGCCATACGCCGAGTGACGCCCACGCCCGAGGCGGAGGAGCTGATCGAGCGTCTCGTCGAAAGGCACGGTCCCGTCGCCTTCTTCCAGTTCGGCGGCTGCAAAGAAGGCGGCGTCACGGCGTGCCTCACCCGGGC
>DATAPB010000142.1:0-9110 GCA_036265435.1 Solirubrobacterales bacterium
TCCTGCCGTGGGTCACGAGGAACAGTGTACCCGGCGCGATGACGATCGTCATCGGGATCTGTTATGTTCCGATGACAGTCGTCATCTTTCCGTCAGCGGCACGTTCCGCCGGCTGACTCACTGCCTAGAAGGAGCGCACCATGACCCACGAGAACAAGCCGAATATCGTCCTGGTCCACGGCGCCTGGGCGGATGGCTCCAGCTGGAGCGCCGTCATAGAGAAGCTGCAGGCGCAAGGACAGAACGTGACGGCACCAACGTTTCCGCTGACGTCGCTTGCGGATGACCTCGAGAAGCTGCGCCACGTTCTGGATCTCCGGGACGGACCTACCGTCCTCGCCGGCCATTCCTATGGTGGCCAGGTGATCACCGCCCTGGGCACCGACGCGCCGAACGTGGTCGGTCTACATCGCGGCGTTCGGACTTGACGAGGGGGAATCGCTCAGTGGGCTGCTGTCGCAGGGCCCTCCGACCCAGGCACTCGAGCACCAATTCGTCGACGACCAAGGCTTCGTCTGGCTGACAGAGGACGCCTTCGTGAACCACTTTGAAAGCGGAGTCGACCCGGTCAAGGCAAAGGTGATGTACGCGACACAGCAGCCGCTGGCCGGGAGTGCCTTTAGCGACGAGATGGGGGTCCCCGCGTGGAAATCGTTGCCCTCCTGGTACCTGGTCGCCCAAGATGATCAGGCGCTCCCAGCTGACGCCGAGCGGATGTTCGCCGAGCGCATGGGTGCAACCACGATCGAGATCCCCGCGGGCCACCTGGCGATGGTGTCCCACCCGGCTGAGGTCGCGAACCTCATCGAGACCGCGGCCAGATCCGTGCCAGTCGCGGCCTGAGCGGAACAAAGGTGTCTTCGGCGTGCGGCCGTCTCTATCGCCATGGACGAGGGGTGAGCGTCCAGGTAGACGGTCGCGCGCTTCCGCTTCGCGTGAAAGCAGGCGACACCCCCGATGATCATCTGAAAGCGCCGCTTTGGACGAGAAGCAGCGGTTGCATGAAAAGCAGAGCTTTCGCCTGGTCGCGAGATACTGGGTGGGCGATGTCGCAGGAGAACGTCGAGCTCTTCCGGAAGGGCATAGAGGCGTACAACCGACGTGACATCGAGGCGATGCTGGTGATCTGGGACCCCGAGGCCGAGTGGTACCCCTTCACGGCGCAGGTTGAGGGCGACGACGCCTACCACGGTCACGAGGGCCTCAGGGGATGGTGGGCGAACGTGGACGCCACGTTCGAGGAAATCGAGGCGAGTGTGGAGGAGGTTCGAGACCTGGGCGACACCGTCCTCGCGCTCGGCCGGCTTCGCGCCAGGTTCAGGAGCGGCGTCAGGTTGGATTCCGATATCGGCTGGCTCACCCGCTACCGCGACGGTCTCGGCGTGTGGGGTCGGGCATACCAAAGCCACGCCGAGGCCCTCGAAGCCGCCGGGCTGTCGGAGTAGGCGATGTCGGGGGAGAACGTCGAGACGGTCCGGGAGGCGGTGCAGGCGTTCAATCGCGGCGACCTCGACTCTGCGCTCGAGCTGATGCACCCGGACATCGAGTGGCAGACGCCCGACTCCTTTCCCGATGCCGCGACTTATCGCGGCCGTGAAGAGGTCCGGGAGTTTTGGCAGACCTGGCGGGACACGTTTCGAGGCTTTCGGTTGGACCTGGAGGAGTGCGTGCCGGTGGGCGAGGACCACGTCCTTGCCAACTTCCGAGTCAGCGGGGAGGGAACCGGGAGCGGGGTCGGGGTGGAGTCCCCCGTGGTCTTTCAGCTCGGGGAGGTCCGCGCAGGGAAGGTGATTTGGGTGGCGATGTTCACGAGCGAAGGCGATGCCCTCGAAGCAGCCCGGGCTAGGTGACCTCCTCGACTGGAAGGCCGGCCTCCAACCAGGCGGCGAATCCCCCCGCGACCTCAGCCGCCCCTCGGCGCAAGGTCGCCTTCGAGCGGATGGCCCGTTGGCAGAGGTAGATGGCGCCGGGTCCTTCCGGACTCGCGATGTGCTTGGCCAGCGAGACCGGTCTCGCCCCAGGTGGGGCTCCGTACCGGCGACGCTCGAACTCGGTTCTCAGATCGAGAATGTGCGCGAAGCCGAGCTGCGCCGCATTCCACGCCGCCTCGGGCGTGAGTGCTCGCGCCACTTCGTGGGCATCCTGTGACATCGCTCCGGGATTATCTCCCTGCGAGCCGCTGCCATGCAAAGCGGCGGTCGAGTGGTGAAGGGAGGGCCCTAGGACTTCTTCGGCGGCTTGCTCGGGGTCTGCAGGGGCGAGGCCCGTTCCGCGGTCGTCTGCGCCAGCTGCTGCAGGCCGACGTCGAGGGGATTGAGGTCACTCGCTCGCTGGTAGTAGTCGGACGCGGTGGCGAACTGCGCCGCGCGGACCTCGAAATCGCCCAGAAGCGTCAGCGTGACGAAGTTCTTGGGTTCCTGGTCCAGGGCGTCCTGGAGCTCGGCGCGCGCCTCGTCGCGGGTGCCCTCGGCCTCGAGCGCCGAGGCCTGCAGGTAGAGCGGGATCACCGAGACCGGGTTGAAGTCAGCGGCCGTCTGGGCCGCTGAGAGCTGCGCCGAGGCCGACTTGCCCTGCTCGTCGCGTGCCTTGCGGATGTAGAAATCGCCGAGGTAGAGGAAGATGACGCTGATCGCGGCGGCCAGGAGCAGCGCCGCGATGCCGTACCTGGCGGCCAGCCGCTCGCGGTCGCGGAACCAGGGCAGCTGCAGCGGGGCTGGGCGGTCCTCGGCGCGGCCGCGCGGGACAGCCGCGAGCGCCAGCGATAAGAGCCCCAGGCCGGTGACGGTCGGGATCAGCCAGAGCCAGTCCGTCAGCGATTGCCCGACGACCACCGCTCCGCCCGCGGCGAGCCCGGCAATGATCCGTCGGTCGTTTGGAGGCGCTTCCTTCGCCGAGCGCGCAACGCCGATGCAGAGCGCCACGATGACGCCGGTGAAGAGGAGGAAGCCCACGATCCCCGTCTCTGCCAGCAACCGGAATGGCAGGCTGTGCGGGTCCTCGAGGTTGCGGTCCGTGGCGCGCTTCTCGTAGTACTGGAACCGGTAGTTGCCCTCGCCGACCCCGCCGATGGGCGCGGACTCGAACTCCTTCCACGAAACCCGCCAGAGGTCATAGCGCTGTCCCCCGACCGAGCCGAGCCTGGTCGAGGTGGTGGTGGCGCTGCCGTTGACGTCCCTGAACTCGTCCCACTTGTCGCTCGCGTAGCTGACCGGGTTGCCGATCTTGACCAGGGCGGCGATCACGGCCACGGCGCCGAGCGCAGCGAGGCCGTACGGCACCACCCGCCGGAGTGCGTCGCCCGTGTCCGATCCTCTCAAGCCGTTGTCCAGCAGTGCCGCGAAGAGGCCGAAGAGGAGGGCCGCGAAGCTGAGGACGACCAGCGCGGTGCTCGCGTTGTGGACGACCGAGTCGGTAACCGCCTGCCCGTTCTGGAAGGCGTGGTACGGGTCGAGCAGGGTCCCCGAGAAGATCGCCACCCCCGCGAGCGCCGCGAGGGCGAACAGCGTCCGTCGCAGCCTGTCCGGGCCGATCGCCAGCGTGGCGGCGGCTCCGAAGACGAGGCCGATGGCGACGCCGCGCGATTGAGTGATGAACGCGAGCCCGAGGGACAGCACCGCGATCGAGAAGGAGACGGCACGCACCGGCGTGTTCCGGCCGCGCTCCGAGGCGAGACCGATCAGCGGCCAGAAGCCGAACGCGAACAGCGTCGCCGTGGCGTTGCGATAGCCCAGCGGGTCCTCGAGCCGGCCGGCTCCGAACATATCGGCGCCGTTCGCGATGATGGCGATCAGCGTGATCACCGCCACCGCGCCGACCCCGAAGAAGATCCCCTGCCCCACCCAGAGCGCCTGTCGCCGCCCGCGGAGCGTGAGCGGAACCGTGATCACGGCCGCGTAGAGCATCGTGCGTGCGGCCCCCTCCCAGGCGTCCGCCGCGGATTCGGCCCAGAGGGAGGAGAGCAGCGTCCATGCCGCGAACGCCCAGACCAGTCCCATAGCAATGCTCAGCGGGCCGCGGTCGAGCTGGATGCCGCCCGCGATCTGGGTCGAGATCAGGATCGTCAGCGCCAGGACGGCGATCAGGGCCCAGTAGCGGAGCGCGAAGGCGCCGTCGAAGGCACAGGCGATGATCAGGAGCGCCGCGACGGCTACAGCCGGAGCCGCACCGAGGACGCGCCTTCTCGTGAGCCGAAGCCGCTCCTGAGCTCGCGCACGTCTGGGCGACGTCGTTGCCGCGGTCACGCTCCTCCTGCCATCAACCTAGACCCATTGCCCGAGGCGGCATTGTGGCAGCGGTCCACATTACGAAGCATTTCGGCGGCGACGGACGGTGCGAATCGCTCCCCGCCGACTCTGTATAAGCCGTGAATGGACGTCGGATTCGGGGACGCTCTTCTGATCAGTGGGGCGCTCCTGGCGGTGGCGGCGGCGCTCTCGGGGCTGATGCGCGGGACGGTGCTCTCGATCTCCGTGCTCTCGGTCACGGCGGGGCTGATCCTGGCGGAGACGGGTGCGATCCATGTCGACGGCTCGGATACCGCCGTCGTCAACCTCTTCCTGCTGGCCCTGATCGTCACGCTGTTCTCCGACGGGCTGTTCGTGGAGCGCGAGCTGCTGGTTCTGCACTGGGGGCCGGTGGCCCGCGCACTGGTGATCGCGATGCCGCTCACCCTGGTCCTCCTCGCCCTGGCGGCGAAGCTGCTCTTCTCGGAGTTGGGCTGGGCGGAGGCGTTTCTGCTCGGATCGGTCCTCTGCGCCACCGATCCGGTGGTGACCTCGCAGGTGGTGACGTCTCCGCGGGTCCCCGCTTCCGTCAGGCATGCGCTGAACCTCGAGTCCGGCCTGAACGACGGCCTGGCGCTGCCCTTCGTCCTCTTCTTCATCATCCTGGCCTCCCCGAGCGGTGACGCGGGCAGCGAGGCGGTGAAGCTGCTCGGCGAGGCGGCTTTCGGCGCGGCGCTCGGCGTAGCTCTCGGGCTTGGGGCCGGGCGTCTCACGCGGCACCTCCCCGGCGGGGGCATCGTCCGCCGCTATGAGGGGATCTACGCCCTCGGAGTGGGGCTCCTGGCCTACGGCCTCGCGGACGTCACGGTGGGAAACGGGCTGATCGCGGCGTTCGTCTGCGGAATCTCCCTCGGCATCGCCGAGCACGACATCGCCGATGACTTCGTGGTCTTCGCCGAGAACGTCAGCTCGATCCTCCAGGTGCTCACCTTCGTCGCGTTCGGCGGCCTGATCGTCGCCGCCGGATTCCATGGGGACGTTCCGCTGCTGATCGCGTTCATCGCGTTCGCCCTACTCATCGCCCGTCCGGTGGCGATCTCGCTTTCTTTCGTGCGCGTTGGGATGCCCTCGACGCACCGTGCCTTCATCGCCTGGTTCGGCCCGAAGGGGGTGGCCGGGATCCTCTTCGCCGAGCTCGTCCTCAACTCCGATGCCAAGAACGCCGAGCTGATCTTCGAGACGGCGGCCTTCGTGATCCTCGCCTCGATCCTCGTTCACGGCCTCACCGATACGGTCGGGGCGAAGTGGATCGAGCGGCGGATGGCCGCCGCTAGGCGCTGAGGACCTTCTTCTTCTCCTCGCGGAACTCCGTGGCGGTCAGGACGCCCTTCTCCTTGAGCTCGCCGAGCCGCTCGAGCCGGTCGAGCTTGGCGTCGTCGGGATCCTTCTCGTCATCCGTGAGGCCCTTCACGGCCGAACCGATTCGCCGGCCGGTCTCGGAGGTGGCCTGCCGGGCGCGCTCGCGCATCGACTGCATCCAGTCTCCTCGCTGTGCGCCCGGGAACTCGACGAGTGTCTTTCGCCTGAGCGCCTCGATGCCGACTCCCGCGAGCGCGATCAACAGCACGGTCAGCACCAGCTGGCGGAACCCATCGGGCGGCCACACGATCAACCCGGTCAGGACCGCCGCGCCGAAGATCGACCAGACGAGCTCACGTCGATCGCGGAGGGTCGGCGCGAGCGCCCGCCGGATGCCGACGGCGTAACCGGATGGCGAGGCCAGGAAGGCGGCGAGCACGAAGAGGACGCCGTAGATCACCACGGTGATCGAGATGCTGTGCAGGAGCGAGGTCCCGATATCCCAGGCGTGCTTCGCCGGCTCGTTGGCGGCCTCGGTATTCGCGAGAGAGTCGACGAAGAGCCCCTTGAGGGCGCCGCGCACGGCGATCGCGCCCAACCCCGCGGCGATCAGGCCCAGGCCGTAGGCGAGCAGGACCATCCAGCGGCGCCCCTTCGCCAGATAGACCGCGAGGCCGAAGAGGGCAACGCTCCCGAAGGTGAAGAACCAGGCGAACCCCTCGATGAGCTTGGTGACCGTCTGGGCCGTGTCGAGGTCCTTGGAGTCGGCGACCTGGAGCTGCCCGACATCCGGCGGGAGCTTCTGGTTGAGCTGCTTCTTCAGCCCGATGCGGTCGGCCAGCTGCAGGACCAGCGGCCGCAGATTGAGGACGACCTTGCCGTTCTGGCTCGAGACGACCTCGTTGTTCCCCTTCAGGATCGAGACCAGCTCCTGATGTGCGATCCGATTAGCGTCCTGCCACGCCTGTTGGATCCGCGGCGACTGGATCGCCTGTTCCGCCGCCTGCGTGGCGAACTGGCGCACCCCGGCGGCCACCGGAGCCGAGAACTGCTGCACGCCCTTCGGCAGGCGCTGCTTGATGACCGCAGAGACGTCGACGTTGGCGTAGAGCTGGTCGACGGCGTAGCTCGCCACGGCGTCCGAGATCACCTTGTCCTCGAGGAGCTTGCCGCTGGTGTCGACCCACCGGTTGGTGTCGAGCGCCTGTCGGTCGACCCAGCTCGTGAAGATCGCGAGGAAGGCGAGGATCGAGGCGAGGACTACGAGGATCCGGACCTTGATCCGGTGCCGCGTCTCAGGCGGGTCCGGCGAGGCCATGACCCCGCGGACACTACGCTCAGGCTGGGACGGCCTCCAGACGCCTCTCGACCCATTCGGTCGAGGCGACGTGCTTGTTCATGCCGAGCTGCTTCGGCTCGAAGCCCAGGGCGAGGCCGACGAGCTGGGGGAGGTGGAGAACCGCCAGCCCCAGGTCCCGATTAACGACCTTCGCCGCCTCGGGCTGCTGCATGTCGAGGTTGAGGTGGCAGAGCGGGCACGGGGTGACCAGGCAGTCGGCATCGGCGTCGATCGCGTCCCCGATGTGCGTGCCGGCCTGACGCAGCGAGACGTCACGGGCCATTGTGATGATGGGGAAGCCGCAGCACTTCCGGGCGCCGTCGTACTGGACGACCTCGCCGCCGAGCGCGTCGATCAGGCGGTCGAGGTAGAGGTCGCGCTCGGGGTGCTCCTCGTAACCGAGGCGATGCTTCGGGCGCAGGATGTAGCAGCCGTAGAAGGGGCCGACCCGGAGGCCGTTGAGCGGCTTGGTCACCTGTTCGATGAGGCGATCGAGACCGTAGTCCTCGACCAGCACCCAGAGGAAGTTCTTGTTGGTGAAGCCCTCGGGGTCGTACGCGAGGCCCTCTTCGGCGAGGGTCTCGTTGATGTGGGAGCGATATTCGGAGTCGGCGAGGCGCTGCTGGCATTCCGACTGCGCGCCCTGGCAGGTCGAGCAGATGTTCATCATCGGAAGCCCGGTCTGCTGGGCGAGCGCGAAGGTGCGGGCGTTGAGGGTGTCGGCCAGCTCCTGGTTGTGCTCGGCGATCACGCCGGCGCCGCAGCAGTTGGCGCGATCGAGCTCGACCAGCTCGATGCCGAGACGGTCCGCGACGAGCGCCGTCGAGCCGTGCAGCTCGGGCGTGAAGCCTCGGCTCACGCATCCCGGCCAGTAGGCGAGCTTGATGTCACTCACGTGCCACCGACCTCGTCCGGCTCGGGCTCGACGGTGGCCTCGGGCGCCTCCTCGTCGGGCTCCTCGCCGCGGATGTAGAGATTGAGCTCGACCTGGTGGTCCTCGGCGTGCGCGTAGATTCGCTTCACGTGGTCCTGTGCGTCGCCCGGCAGCTTCTGGTGGACCCCCGGGATCAGCTTCGGCAGCGAGCGCATCTTGCCGGCCCTGACGCCCCGGATCGCCGTCGGGAGCGACTCCACCAGGCCCTTGACCGCTCCGTGCTTCGGCACGAGCTTGCCCTTGATGCCCGGCGCGTAGGACTCCTGCAGGAGCTCGGCCTCGTCGAGGGTGCCCTTCTTCTCGATGATCTTGGTGAAGGCCTCCATGTGGTTGCGGCCGTGATTCTGGTCGTGGATGTCCTCATGGTCCGCGGCGCGGCGGAGCCTCATGATCTGGTCCATCGGCGCGACGCCCTTCGGGCAGGCGTCGATGCAGGAGAAGCAATGCGTGCAGTCGTAGATGCCGTGCGGGTCCTGCGCGAGGTCGTGCAGGCGCTCCACGGTCTCCGCGTCGCGCGGGTCGCCGACGAACCGGTAGGCCTTGGCGAGCGCCGCCGGGCCGATGAAGTCGGGGTCGGCTTCCATCGAGAGGCAGGAGGAGACGCAGGCGCCGCATTGGATGCAGGCCATCGACTGGGTGATGTCGATCATCGATTCGGGCTCGACGATGTACTCGCGCTCGGGCGGGTCGCCCTCCGGCAGGAGCCAGGGAGTGACCCGGCGGATCTTGGTCCAGTGGGTCGACTCCATGTCGGTGACCAGATCCTTGATCACCGGCATGTTCCCCATCGGCTCGACCACGATTGGCGCCGGCCCCGGTTCATGCGAGGGCGCTCCGCCAGGAGCGACCCGTTTCGTGCTGGAGGAGCCGGCCTTGTCGTGGTGCCCGCCGTTGTTGCGGTTGGCGAATTCGCTTGCCTCGCCGATCATCGTCTTGCAGGCGAGGCCGGACTGCCCATTGATCTTCATCCCGCACGAGCCGCAGATCGCGGCGCGGCAGGAGCAGCGGACGGCCAGCGAGCCGTCGTCGCGGTCCTTCGCCTGCAGAAGCCCGTCGAGGACGGAGAGCGTGGGGTCGAGGTCGACGTCGAAGCTCTCCCAGTAGGGACCCTCCGCCTCCTCGGGCTGGAAGCGCCTCACCTTGAGAGTGAACTCAGCCATCTCTTCTCAGCCTACTCATCTAGTAGGTCCGCTCCTCCGGCTCCCACTGGGTGATGGTCACGTCGGAGTAGCTGATCTCGGGGCCGTCGTCGGTC
>DATAPB010000143.1:0-15509 GCA_036265435.1 Solirubrobacterales bacterium
TCCGCTCAGCCGGCCGAGATTGCCTCGACGAGATTGCCGGCCTGGTCCGCGCTTGCGCGGGTGGCCACATCGGCCTGGCTGACGATCCCCACCAGCTTCTTGTCGGCGTCGAGCACCGGCACGCGACGGACCTGATTGTCGGCCATCGTCTTCAGGACGTCCTCGGCGGAGTCGTCTGTGCCGACGGTTACCGGCACGCCCTCGCCGAGCTCGCCGACCTTGGTTTGGGCCGGATCCTTTCCCTGGGCGACCACCTTCACGGCGATGTCGCGGTCGGTGACCATCCCCTTCAGCTTGTTGTCATCTCCGCAGATCGGCATCGCGCCGACGTTTAGGTCAGCGAGCTTTCGCGCTGCCTCAGCCACGGTCTCGCCTTCTCCCGCACACTCGCAACCCTCATTCATCAGATCGCGCGCAGTCTCAGCCATCACTCCTCCTTTTCGGCGTCTCACTATGAGTACCCGAGAGGTGGATTGCCTACTCCCGCAGCCCGGCGGCTTCGAGGGCTTCGGCCTTGCTCGCGAAAGTGCGCCACCGGACGCACTTCTTCTGACGCCACTCCGCGACCTGCCAGCTGCCAGCGTCCTCAAGAACGGGGGGTCAAGCCCCCGAATGGATAGCCTCGGCCGACCTCGGGGTGCGACCGATGGGCGTTCGCCTCTTCTAGCGTCAGGCCGATACGTGCCCGCGCTTTCTCCAGGCGAAGGGAAAGTTCTTCCAGGTCTTCGGGGACCGACGCTTTGATGGCGTCCAACTCTTTCGCCAGCTCGCGCAGCCCCTCGGCGAGCACATCGCGTTCACTCATCACAGTCATGGTTCCCTCTCCCGACCGGGCTTGCAATCCTCGCATATTGCGTGATAAGTGGTCGCACTTTAGGACCGTTCCTTTTTGAAACGGGAACGCGCTCCGGACGCCCGGCAAGTGCTCCTGCGCAAAGACGTCGCAGCGACTAGACGATCAAAAGGCGTCGACCGGAACGATGGTCTTGTCCGGCTCGAGCAAGAAGTACTGACCGCCATCGGGGGCGGACTCGTTCCTGATCAGGTAGCGACCTGGCGTGATCGGACCGATCCTCCTGACGGCGCCGCGCCAGGTATCAGTCTCGACCGCCCCTCCGACCTGCTCCCAATTCTCCGCTGTGTCCTCGGGCCAGTGGTAGAGAGTCCATTCCGCTGCGGCCACAGGCTGACCCTACGCGGCATTGACTCCAGCTGAACTCGGTCATTTGTCCAGTCGTCCAAACCGCCGCTTTCCATGCAAAGCGCCGCATCTCTGCAAGCGGCTACTTCGGCAAGGCTCTCACCCCTCTTGCAGACACACGCTTGTGATTGGAGTGATGATCTACTCCCAATGAGCTCGTCCGGCCAGCCGTGCGTCCTGATCACGATTCCGATCAGCCATTACTGCGAAAAGGCTCGCTGGGCGCTGGATCGCGCGGGCGTTGGGTATCGCGAGCAGGCGCACCTGCAGCTCATCCACTGGTTTGCCGTGCGGCGAGCGGGGGGTGGCAGGACCGCCCCGGTGCTCGTCTGCGGCGACCGCGTGCTGGCCGATTCAGCCGACATCGTCGACGAGGCCGAAGCCAATGCGCCACCGGGTCAGCGGTTGTACCCGCACGATCCGGGCGCCGCTGCCGAGGTTCGAGCCCTGGAACGCGACTTCGACGCGAACCTGGGGCCACATGGCCGGAGGTGGATGTACAACGCGATCCGTGGACGCCGCGATCTCGCGATCGCCTACGCGTGTACCGGAGTCCCCACCTGGGAACGCCGGGCACTGCCGCTGGCCTATCCGGCGGTCACACGGGTGATCGATCGCTACCTCGACATCACGCCCGCAACGGCGGCGTACTCCGAGGCGCAGGTGCGGATGACGTTCGACACCGTCGCAGAGCGGCTCAGCGACGGCCGGCCATATCTCTGCGGGGATCGGTTCACCGCCGCCGACCTGACCTTCGCGGCGCTGGCGGCGTCGGTCCTGATGCCGCCCGAGTACGGAGTGCCACTGCCGCAACCCGACGAGCTGCCGGCGGCAATGGCTCCGGTCGTGCGGGAGTTCCGCGCGCACCCCGCGGGGGCCCACGCCCTCGCGATGTTCCGCGACGAACGGCGGTGAAGAGAGCGGCTCAACCCGGGTTTCGGCGACCGGATTCAGCTGGTCCAGGTGTCGCCACTGCTCCACTGGAAGCGCGAGCCCACGGCCAGCGACCGTCGAGCTCGACTTCCAGCGAGAAGCTCAAGAACGTCCTGATGACGATGATGAGCCCAAGGACAGCGACATTCTCGAGTGAGGGTTGGACGGCGACCGTCCGGATGATGTCAGCGGCCACCAGGAACTCCAACCCCAGCAGGATGCTGCGTGCGAAGACGGCTCTGATGGTCCGGTAGACGCTCAACACACCCTCGCCTCCGAGCAGGCGGAGTGCGCCGCTCACCAGGGATGCCGCGAGGCCCACGAGGACAGTCGCGACGCCGAGGATCTCAACACCCCTGGATATGTCATCCATGGTCTGCTCGAAGCTCATCTCCCTCTCCAGTCTCGCCACTTGGGCATGCGATTTACCGGCTAACGCTTCGCCGCGAAGAACCCCTCGACCAGGCGGGCGGAGTCCTCCCCGAGCAGACCGGCCTCGACCGCTGGACGGTGGTTCACCACCGGCGCGTCGAAGAGGTCGATGACGCTGCCGACCGCCCCGCCCTTCGGATCGGCGGCCCCGTAGACCAGGCGCGGCACGCGCGCCAGGGTGATCGCCCCGGCGCACATCGGGCAGGGCTCGAGCGTCACGTAGATGGTCGTCTCGAGGAGGCGCCAACCGCCAAGCCGCTCGGCGGCCTCCCGGAGCGCCAGCACCTCCGCGTGGGCCGTCGGATCGCCTCGCAGCTCGCGCTCGTTGCCGGCCTCGCCCAGAACCTCATCACCACGCGCCACGACGGCGCCGATGGGCACATCTCCATTTCCGGCGGCCCTCTCCGCGAGCCGCAGGGCGCGCCGCATCATCCGCTCGTCGATGGCGGAATCCGCCATGCGCGGAGTATCCCCTGAACCAACGCGTGCGTTCCCCGAGCAGGAACTTTCCCGGCGGGACGGTGTTTACGTCCTAGCCTGCCGGAGCTCTCTTCCGGCCTCCTCTCGGGAAGATTCACCGGGGACGATGCGAAAGCTGATCGCCACAACCTGCCTTGCCACGATCGCCCTCATCCTCTGGGGCGGCGTGGCCGAGGCCGCCGACGCGCCCGCGCACCCGGGGTACGTCGCGGGCCAGCTGCTCGTGCGCTTCGACGGCGGACGCGAGCACCTAATGACGCTTCCCTCGGGGGTCGACGTCCCCACCGCCGAGCGAGCGCTGGATGCCAATCCCGCGGTCGACTACGCCGTCCCCAACTACCTGGCGCACACGTCGAGCGTCCCCGACGATCCGGGCATCGCGGGAGTCCCGGGCGGCTGGGAGCGGATGCAGTGGAACTTCCTGCCGTGCGGGTCGCTCTGCGGCGAGTCCCCCACCCCATTGCCGTTCCAGGAGCGCGGCGGGCTCAATGCCCTGGGGGCCTGGGACATCCTCAAGCAGCGGGGGACGCCCGCCGGCAAGGGCGCTCGGGTCGCGGTCCTCGACACCGGCGTCGCCTACATGACCAGGAAGCCGAAGTTCCGCCGCAGCCCTGACTTCTCGCGCAAGCAGTTCCTGCCCGGTTACGACTTCGTCGACAAGGACCGCCAGCCGTTCGATGAGGACGGGCACGGCACCCATGTCACCGGCACGATCGCGGAGCGGACCGGCAACCACGTCGGCCTCACCGGCCTCGCCTCGCGGGCGAAGATCATGCCCGTCCGCGTGCTCGACTCCGAGGGCTTCGGCACCGCGCGCAACATCGCGAAGGGAATCCGCTGGGCCGCCGACCACAGGGCCCAGGTGATCAACATGAGCTTCGAGTTCTCGCTCGGGGTGAATAGCTGCGGCAAGATCAAGGGGATCTGCTCGGCGATCAAGTACGCCTTCAAGAAGGGCGCCCTGGTCGTGGCGGCGGCGGGGAACGAGAACGGCGAGCCGGTCGCCTACCCGGCCGGCGCTCCGCGCGTGATCGGGGTCGGGCGGACCACGAAGGACGCCTGCCTCGCGAGCGACTCCCGGACCGGCTCCGGGCTCGATCTGGTTGCCCCGGGCGGCGGCTTCCCGCTGCTCGCCAACTGCGGATCGGACGACGCCCTATTCAGCCGGGGCGTGCCGATCTTCCAGCTCACCCTCGTCGGCGCCGGCTTCAGCAACTTCGGCTATCCGGGGGGCTACGAGGGGACCTCGATGGCCGCGGCTCATGTCTCCGGCGTGGCCGCGCTGGTGATCGGAAGCCACATCGTCGGCAGCTCGCCGGCCGCCGTCGAGTGCCAGCTCGAGGCGACGGCGCGGCACAGCGACTCACAGCTCGGCCAGCCCTATGACCCGCGGCTATTCGGCGCGGGTCTGGTCGACGCGGCGGCCGCAGTCAGCGCGCGCGCGCCGGGCTGCTAGCCCGCCAGGGCGCGCGAGCCGAGCGGGAACACGTCGAGGATCGCGTAGGCCCGGACCCGGCTCGGCAGCTGTGTGCCCACCGGGATGTTGAGCTGGATCCCGCGTAGGTTCCCTCGCGAGTCGGTCACCGGGCTCGTGGCGCCGCGGTAGTCGAGGGGCACGACCTGGCCGTCGGGGGCGGTGAGCACGATCGACCCGACGTGCTTGTTCGCCGGGTAGCGCTTTCCGCGGCGCAGCGCCAGCGTCGCCAACGCGCTACCGGGGGCGTTCGCGCCAGGCGGCGTGAGCTGCAGCGAAGCCAGCCGCACGCCGCCCGGCCGGCGATTCGCAGCGTGGCTTCCGTAGGCACCGGTCAGGAGGGTGCCGCTGGCCGCCAGCGTGTCCTGCGAATTGCAGACGCCCGCGATCCGGAGCTGGGCGCTGTAGTTGGGGACGTCGGCGCAGGTGGTCTCCGAGTAGATGCCCGCCCCAGGCCGCATCGCGAGGTCGGGGGCGAGCTGGCCGCGGACGTCGAAGAGGCGAAGCGGCACCGACCCGAAGCTGAACTGCAGGCTCAGATCCTGCGAGCCGAGCTGGACGGTGTTGCGGCGGTAGACGCCGGACAGCGGGAATTGGAAGTTCCCATTCGGGTCGGGTCGCAGCAGGCCGTGGCGGTCGCGGCGAGCCCCGATCACCCAGAGCAGCAACCGTGCCTCGCCGCGCCGGTTCGCCTTCGATCTCGCGACCGTCCCGGCGATCATGTCGTAGCTGTCGAAGCCGATCTGGTTGACGCTAGGCAGCAGGGGCGGCAGCGGGATAGCGAGCCGGGAGATCGTGAAGGCGACCGCTCCCTTTCCCCCGACCCGCAGGGGCAGCTTCGCCCGCGACCGGGAAGTGCGAAAGCGGAGCGTGGTGTCGACGACGCCGGCCTCCCTCGCCGGCGCCGAGCCCACCCGCCAGTCCCCATTGATACGAACCCGGTAGTTCGTGTTCGCGCGCAGCAGCCCGGTGGGGCGGATGAAGAGATAGTGGCCGTCGCCGGAGAGCTGGGTCGTGAACCCGAAGTTCGGCTTGGCGCTGACCAGCCCCTCGGGCGAGGCGGACGGCTGCAGCGCGGCGTCCTCGGTGACACCGCCCTTGCGGACGAGCAGGCGGGTCGCCAGCACGGTCGCCGAGGGGATCTTCAGGCCGGAGCGCGAGGGGACCGTGGTCCCACCCGGCGTCACGAAGAACATCCGGTTCACGTTCTTGCCGAAGTCCTGCCCGGGCTTCCGGCTGCAGCGCGAGTTCCGGCTGTGCAGGCAGTAGTCGTAGGGAACGAACCAGACCCGCCCGTGCTCACCGCCGATGTAGATGCCGCGCCGTCCCAGGGCGGGTGAGCCGTTCAGGTCGTTGCGATCCCGGAGGGCGGGGTTGCGCGGGGTCGTGTCGAACGACCAGCGGCGCTTGCCGGTCGCGGCGTCCAGCGCGTACAGCCTGCCGTTGGATGAGCCGACGTAGAGGATCTGGCCGCTCCGACGCGGCTTTCGCCCGACCACCGGAGACGATCGGATCGGGTCGCCGGTGTCGTAGCGCCACAGCACGCGGCCGCTCGGGTCCAGCGCGTAGACCGAGCCGTCGGCCGAGCCGAAGTGGACCGCGGACGTCTCGCCGCTCGGCCCGGAGCTCAGCGCGGGCGATCCGTAGATGTGGGCGTCGGTGGGGAAGGACCAGCGCACCTCTCCGGTGTCCGGATCGAGGGCGTAGAGGCGGTGGTCGAAGGAGCCCACGTAGACGGTGCCATCGGACCCGAGCGCGGGAGAGGAGGTGACGTACCCCGGGGTGAACGTCTGCCAGCGGAGCCGGCCGTCCTGGTCGAGCGAGAACGCGTACAGGTCGACCGAGCCCCAGAACGAATTGCCGGCCTGGCTCCCCTGCCCGAAGGCCGGGGTGGTCCAGACCGACTGGCCGCGCGGCGTCGCCCAGCGCTGGGTGCCGTTCGGGTTGATCGCGTAGGCGCCGCCACCCGTGTTGCCGACGTAGATCGTCCCGCCGGGACCGATCGCCGGGTTCCCCTCCCACCAGCTCACCTCCTGGCCGCCCGCGGGCGGCAGCGTCGGCCCGAAGGTCCAGAGGATCCTTCGCTTCCGCGGCAGCCTCGGCGTGGTCCGGAGGTGGTAGAGCAGCTCGTCGCCGGATCCGAAGGTGATCGGCGGGCTCCGGCCCTTCTTCACGCGGGTTCCCAGCGCCGCGGCGGCATCGATGATCCCGCCGGTGCGGAATCGCCAGAGTCTGTGACCGTCAGAGCGAAGGGCGTAGAAGTAGCCGTCGGCGGAACCCACGTAGACCGTCCCGTTGCCGCCGATCACCGGCGTGCTGAATATCCCCCTCGCGGTGGCGAACGACCAGGGTCGGTCGCCGTCGTATCGCGCGCGGACCGGGCTGGCTCCCGTGTTCCGGCTGTCCCGTCTCATCTCGGGCCACGGCGAGCTCGCCTGCACCGGCACGTCGTAGGAGAAGGCTGACGCCTGGCCGGCGGCCGCGAGCACGAGGGTCACCACCAGAGCGATCGACGGCTTCGCCATCATTCGCCCTCGCTCATCGTCGAGCGGCCTGGTGGCGGCTAGGTGGTCTTGACGATCCAGACGTCGCAGGGGGCGTGGTGCGAGATCTTGTTCGGCACGCTGCCGAGCAGGAACCGACGCGCCCCGGTCATGCCCTTGTTCCCGACCAGGACCAGGTCGGCGTCGTTCTCCTCGGCGACGTCGAGGATCGCGTCGGCGGGATCGCCCTCGCGCGGATGGGTGACCACCTCCACGCCCTCCTTCTTCGCCTGGCCCGCCGCCTGGTCGAGAACGAACTGAACGTCCTCGCGCGGATTGATCGTGTGCGAGATGTCGCCTGAGATCCCCGACTCCTCCTCCCTGAGACGGGACTGCGGCACCGGCTCGTACGCGCTCACGATCTCCAGCTTCGCGTTGGAGAGCTTGGCGAGCTCGACGGCGGTCCTCACCGCCTCGGTGGCGGTCTCCGAGCCATCGGTTCCTACCACTATGCGATCGAACATCGATCCTCCTCGAGAAGCCGGAATTTGCGGCCGCAGTCTATCCCGCTAGCTGAGCTTGACGATCGCGATCACCATCGAGGCGAGGAGGCAGGCGACGATGATCGCCATGCTGGCTATCCAGAGGCGTGGCATAGGGCGATCGTAGCCCCCCGTTCAATCGGCCTCGATCGGCTGGACCCGCGGGGCCGGGACGCCCTGCAGCGCGCTCGCCGGCGTGCCCGGCGCGACCTCGTACCAGTCGACGTAGCGACCGCACGCCTGGCGGAGCGGCACCGCCTGGCGCGGCGGATCGGCGCGCGTGGCGGCGATGCCCGTCAGGTACGCCTTGCTCTCGGTGTGCAGGAGGCGGCCGATCAGCGGCGGGTCATCGACGCTGACGTCGAAGACGACCTCGCCCGGTCTCTTCACCTCCAGCGTGCCCACCGGGTAGAACGGCGAGGGGCCGCGGAAGAGCAGGTTGGTCCGAAGAGTGTTGTCGAATGGCGCCGCGAGCGGGCCGCCGCTTGCCTTGACCTGGAGCGCCTGCGTGCTCGCGTACTGGATCGAGATGTCCCAGCGCCCCGGCGTCAGGTAGAGCCGCTGCTGGGCGGCCTTTGTCTGGGTCAGCTCCGGGCTGGGGTGCCAGACCCTTCCGACGACCGGCTGGACCGTGAAGGCGGTGGCGGTGCCCCTGAGATTGCGCAGCTTCGCCGCCCCGGGGTCGCCGCAGTCGAGCGGCGCTCCGGGATTGATCGGCTCGTACAGGGTGCGGCGCTGGCCGACCGGGTGATCGCGCTGCCAGAGGATGAAGTCGTGGGTTCGCAGCCTGGGTGAGAAGCCGGGCGGAGCCTGGCTCTGCATCGCCGCACTCGTGGTCACCACCCACTTGAACTTGTTCATCACGAAGACCGGGACGTTGTCCCAGTCGAACTTCGCGTTCAGGTCGGTGGCGCGGTAGAGGGCATGGGTCTCCTCCACGTCGTAGTGGTTGGTGATCGGGGCGTAGACCTCCGAGCCGATCAGCTCCCAGGAGACGAAGTTGTCGCGGCCGAGGAAGAGCACGTTCTGCCCGTCGACGATCGGGCGCATCTGCAGCATCTCCTGGAGGTGGTAGTCCGGACCGACCGCGGCCTGGCGCAACGGCAGGAGGGTCGAGAACGCCGCGGCGGCCGCAAAGGCGACCGTGAGGAGCGGAACGGCGATCGGCGCAAGAGCTCGCAACGGACGCGGCGGCCACCAGCTCGCGCCGCCACCCTCGGGGACCGCGCCCTCCTCGCCCTCGATCGCATCGGCGGAAAGGAGGCCGCGCAGGGCGATCACCATGATCAGCGGCGCCGCGATCGCGAGGCACTTGGCCTGGGTGTACGGCGTGCCGACGGCGAGCGCTCCCAGATAGATGAGCGTCGCCGCGAGCAGCGCCGACGGCAGCGCCGACTCGCGTCGCGACAGCGCCCGTCCCAGTCCCCAGGCGAAGGCTGCCAGGGCCAGGAGGCCGCCGAGGTAGAAGGCGATCTCGGGCGTGGTCGAGTTCGCGGGCGTGATCCGGAACTCGCCGGAAGGCCAGATCCCGAAGGCCTCCAGCGGGTTGAGCGGCTGGCGCAGGTTGCCGAAGCCGACGGTGGGCCCTGTGCCGGAAGGGTTGAACGCCTTGAAGCTCGAGAAGCTGGCCAGCCGGAAGAGCTCCGGCAGGGCGCAGACGACGGGGATCCCGATCCCCAGGAGGAGCGCCGACCGGGCTCGCCGCAGGCGCTCGCCGAGGCGGAGACCGGCGAACCAGGACGCCGCCCGGTCGCGCTCGCGCAGCGCGATCACGACCATCCAGATCACCGCGGCGCCGAGCAGCCAGGCAAGGCCCGGGAAGCTGTAATTGAAGATCGCTCCGGCGAGGATCACCCCCATCGGGATCACCGCCCGGGCACCGGCACCCCCACCGGCGAACGTCCCGCGTTCCCCTCCAGACGGGATGCCCCAGGACGTTCGAAGGGACCACTCGGGGAGCAGGTACGGCAGCGCCAGCGCGAAGCCGAACAGGGTGAGGGCGAGCAGCGGCTCCTTGAACGCGCCCTGCGCCAGGTAGGCCGCCGCGAGGTAGGGGCTGGCCGCGAGCACGGCGGCCGGCACGCGCAGCCACCCGCGCACCCCCCGGAGCGCGCCGTACGCCGTCAGCCCGAGCAGCACCGCGATCGCTCCGGTGAGGCCGGCGAAGCCCTCGATCAGGCTCGCCCCGCTCACCTTCGCCGTCGCCGCGACGATCGCGTGCGGGCCGAGCGGGTAGCCGCCCTTGATCAAGTCCGGCGTCGGCCCGGCGTGAGTGCTGACCCACTCGGTGAACAGCAGGTGCGAGGCCATGTCGTCATTCACCAGCCCCTGGCCGAGGATGCCCACCCGGCCGCTCGCGGCGAATGGGATGGCGGCGACCAGCGCGGTCCCGACGACCACCACGATCGCGCCGATCCGGACGGTTCCCCCCCGCGACCGAGTGCGCCCGAAGACGACGAAGCAGGCGATCAGGGCGACCCCCACCGCGATCGCCGCCGTGACCGCGTGTCCCGGGAGCTTGACCGCGAGGCCGCAGATCACCAGCAGCGCCGAGATGCCCGTCGCCGGGCCGGCAGCCGAGTGCCGAGGCAGGCCGGCGATCGCCACGATCGCCGCGCCGAGCAGCAATGAGGCGCCGACGATCAGCGCTCCCGCCAGCAGAGCCGAGAACATCGCGGAAGCCTAGATAGGAACGGTCAGGCCGGCTTTAGAGCCCGGGCAGGTGCCGGGCCGCGAATCCGTCCGGATAGGCGTCGTACGGGTGCCAGCGCGGGCCGGACCCGCGAGCGTCCCCGACCGTGTCCCAGCGAAGGCCGGCGATCACCGCGTAGACATGGGTCGGGCTCGCGTAGATGGTCAGCCAGCGACCGGGACCCGGAATGCCGTAGCCCATGAACTGCCCGGACGTCATCGGCGCCCGCACCAGCCCGGCGCCCGCAAGCGCGTAGCTGACCGCCCCCGAACAGTCGTATCCCTTCGACTGGAAGGAGGCGTGGCCCCCTCCCCAAACATAGGGCTGGCCGACGATCTGGTTCGCGGCGCTGATCATCTGCCTGATCGGGTCCGGCGCGGACGCCGGCGCGAGTGCCGTCCGGTTCAGCAGCAGCGCCGACTCGACGCCGTTCACCGGGTGCGTTGCCGTGTAGACCCGCTTTCGCTCCGCCGGCGAGGGCGGCGTGTAGGAACCGTTGCTGCCGGCCGACGCCGCCGGCAGTCCGGTCTTGGGATCGATCGCGCCGGGCGCCGTCCGCGTCGAGGCGGTGTCCCAGGGCGCCCTCTTCTGCAGCGCCTCCTCGGATTGATACTGCGGTTTGGCATGTCCCTGCCAGGGCTCGGGAGCGAGCTGTACGGAGTCGAGCTTGCCCGTGCTCCCCGACCCCCCGATCAGCTTCGGCACCCCGAACAGCGCCACGACCGCGATCGCGACGATCGCGACCGCTGGAATCCAGACTGCGGGGCGAAGGCCGATCCGCCGCCCTCTGATCACCGCTCGAGCGCCCTCCATTGGCCGACCGAACTCTAGGCGGGAAACCGAACGCCCGCGCCGATCCTCGCTCAAACGGCGGCCGGTCGCTCCATGAACCAGTTGGGGCCGCCTCCGGGCAGAGTGGACTCGCCCGTCACCTGGTAGCCATGGGAGCGGTAATAGGGGAGGTTGTCCGAGTTGGACGTGTAGAGGTACGCGGGCACCCTGGCGTCATCGGCGAGAGCGAGGGCCTCGCCCATCAGGCGCCGGCCGAGGCCCTGGCGCTGATAGGCGGGCCGGATGCCGAACATCCAGACGAGGAAGTGGTCATAGTCCGGCTCCGCCTTCTCGAAGTGGCGCTCCGCCTGCAGTGAGCGAGAGAGGACCGCCGGACCGGCCAGGATCGGGCCGGGGGACATGGTGAAAAGGCTCCGCAGCTGCGGAGGCGGCCAGCGCCCCGGCGCGCAACCGATGAGGACGCCCACCGGCTCGCCCTCGTCGCGGATGCACCAGGACGGACCGCACCAGCGGCCGGCGACGCGGATCACCCCGAGGGAGGTCCGGTAGATGAACCTCCGGCGCGGCTCCCGCCTCGCCTGCCCGATCGAAAGCCACCCCGGGTCGTCGACGAACGCCTCCGCCAGCGTGCGCGCGGCACCCTCGTGATCGGCGGGGGCGAGGGGCTCGGGCAGCCCGTTCTCAGGCAACGGAGGACGCTGCGTCCGACTCTGCCCACTCGGCCCGGAAGACGCGATGGCTCCCGGCGAGCCCCTTGAGCTCGAGCTCGCGACCCGCGTCGAAACGCAGTCCGTCCCCGTTTCCCCTCGAGGCCACCTGGCGCAGCTCCTCGGAGACGAGGATCTCGCCGCCCAACGCCTGCGCCGCAATCCGGGCGGCGAGGATCACGTTCTTGCCGAAGTAGTCGCCCTCCTCCGAGATCACCTCGCCCGTGTGGAGCCCCATCCGAATCCGGAGGGGCTCGGCCGACTCGTCCCGCTCCCGCTCGGCGAAGGCACGCTGCACCTCGATCGCGCATTCCAGCGCCTCGCACGGATCCGGGAACGCGAGCATGAAGCCGTCACCCTGGCTCTTGACCTCGTAGCCGTCGTGGCGGTCGAGCTGCTCGCGGAAGATGGCGTTGTGCTCCCGCAACAGCTGGAGCCAGCGCTCATCGCCGAGCCGCTCGGTGAGCACCGTCGAGTCCTCGATGTCGCTGAACAGGATCGCGACGGTGCCATCGGGCGCCATGTGGGCGCGCATGTCGGGCTGCTCCTCCTCGAGGGCGGAGACCATGTCGTCGATCGAGGTGGTCACGTCCACCCCGGCGAGGCCCTGCGCCTCGAGCCTGTCCTCCAGTGCACGGTCCGCGATCCAGCGCGCGCCCATCTCCCGGGCCGTCCCGAGGACGTCGGCGAGGAGCTCGAGGGCGAGCTCTCGATCGTTGTCGCGATCGCGCTCCAAAAGCACCTCGGCGAGGGCGAGACCGGACAGCGCCATCCCGGGGCGATCGTTCATCCGCGTCGAGATCTCGACGGCGTGGCCCAGGTGCCGCTCCGCGTCGTCCAGGCGGCCCATCACCTTGGCGAGCAGGCCGAGGACACGGTCGACTGAGCCGTTGCAGGCTGCGGCCCGCGCTACGACGATCACGAGCCCCTCATAGGGAAGGAGGAGCTCGTAGACGCGCTCGGCGTGCTTCGTGTCGTCGGCGAGCGCAACCGCCTCGCCGACGAGGCTCATGGCGGAGAACCAGTTGACGTCCCTCGGGAACACCTGGAAGTCGTCGGCGGCGAAACGGTCGAGCTCTCGCCGGGCCAGCTCGACGTCACCCGAACGCGCCGCGAGGGTGACCTGACCACCCCGCCAGGCGGGGATGCCCGGGAAGCGCTCGGCGAGATCCCGCACCGCCGGCAGCAGCTCGGCGGCGCGTCCCTGCATGCTGCGGATCTGGATCATCTGGATGCCGTACCACTGCTCGGCGACCGCCTGCTCGGCTCGGTTGCCGGCCCGCCTCCCCTCCTGCGCCAGACGCTCGGCCTCCTCGATGTCGCCATCGAGGAGCGACCGCATGCCACGCAGGGCGGCCGTGTACCAGGTGTGCTCCGGCATCCGCAGCTCGTCGGCCAGCGTGATGTAGGTCTCGAGCTCTCGATCGGCGGCCGAGATGTCGCCGAGCTCGAGCAGGGACCAGAGCCGATAGGCATGACCGCGGACCGCCGCCTCGCGGTCACCCGACCGCTCCCCCAGCTCCACGATCTCGTCGGCGAGGGAGAGCCGGATGCGAGGGGCATCCGGACCGGCCGGGATGAAGATCTTGCGCTGCAGCGCGGCTGCGAGCGTGCTCGGCGAGTCGATCTCGCGCGCGATCTCAATCGCCTCGGAGACCAGCCGGTCGGACTCGCTCACATCGTTGTCGACCCAGTACATCTCGGCCGACTTGGCGGTCAACAGCGCCGCCCTCCGGGCCGTGCGCTCCGGCCCGATCCGCTCGAGCGCCTCGTCGAGGAGGGCGAGGAGCTTCTCGTCGAGGCGGCCGGCGTCGCTCATGAGCGCAATCCCGATCGCGGCGCCGACCAGGCTGTCGGTGTCGTCGAGCCGCCGGGCCGAATCCGCGGCTCGCTCGAACGCGTCCCGCGCATCGGCCACCCGCGCGGACTTCGCCTCGGCGCCGCCAAGCACCAGCAGCAGGCGGCAGCGGAGCGCCTCGTCGGGTTTCTCGATCAGCTCGAGCACCTCGAGCGCCCGGCTGTAGACGTCCACAGCGTCCTCATAGGCGAGCTGCTCCATGTCCTGGGCTCCCGCCTGCTGGGCGTAGTCGATCGCCTTGGCAAGGTCGCCGCGCGGCGCGGCCGCTAGAAAATGGTTGGCGAGCTCGCCGAGGCGGTCCTCGACGTTGCCGCCGCAGATCTCCTCGATCGCGCGCCCGGTCCGTTCGTGGAGTGCCGAGCGCTTGGGCGCGCTGAGCTCCTCGTAGAGGGTGTCGCGAACCAGTGCGTGGGCGAACGAGTAGCGGCCGTTGCCCAGGTCCGTGACCAGACGCTCGGCGATCGCCTCCTCGGCCGCCTTCACCAGCACCTCCGGCGGCTGCTTGACGACGCGCGCCACCAGGTCCTCGTCGAAGTCGCGCCCGATCACCGCCGCGACCCGAAGCCCTTCGTTGGTCTCCTCGCTGAGGCGGTCGAGGCGGCGACCGACGACCTCCCTCACGCCCTGCGGGATCTCCAGCTCAGCGACGCTGGCTCCGCCGGTGAGCTTGCCCTCGCTGGCCAGCAGCCGGACGACCTCGCCGACGAAGAAGGGGTTGCCGTCGGTCTGCTCCTGCACCGCCTCGGCGAGGCCAGGCGGGGACGGTGCGCCCGAGGTCATCTCGATGTAGCGCTCGACCGCACCCACGCCGAGGCCGCGCAGCGGGATGCGCGCGCTCCCCTCGATGCCGGAGATCTCGCCGAGCACGCGGGCGAGCGGGTGGTGACGGCCCAGCTCGACGTCGCGGTAGGTGCCGAGGATCAGCAGACCGCTCGAGGCGACCTCCCGCGCCGCGAAGAGGAGCAGGAGCAGCGAGGGCTCGTCGGCCCAATGCAGGTCATCGAGCACGATGACAAGGGGGCGATCGCGCGCGGCGGCGAGCAGCAGGCTCGTCACCGAGTCGAAGAGCCGGAAGCGGGCCTCCTCGCTGTCTGACCCCTTGGCCGGCTCGATGTCGAGCTTCTCGGCGACCTCGGGGATCAGCTGCGCGACCTCGGCCGCCCCTCCGCCGAGCTGCCAGGCGAGAGCCACGGGGTCGGCGTCCCTCGCATAGGAGCGGACCGCCTGCACCCAGGGCCAGTACGCGGGCGCGCCCTCGTCCTCGCGGCAGCGCCCCCAGTAGACGCGGGCGCCGCTGACGCGGGCGAACGTGGCGAGCTCCTCGGCGGCCCTCGTCTTGCCGATTCCCGGCTCCCCCACCAGCAGCTGCAGGGAGCCGCGGCCGGAGAGGGCGGCGTCGACGGCCTCACGAAGCCTGTCGAGCTCGTGCTCGCGGCCGACATAGACCCCGCCCGCGAGGCTCTCGAGAGGGTTGGAGGGACTCGCCTCCGCGGCCTCGTCCGGCCTCTCCTCGAGAGCGTCGACGATCAGCTCGCGCGCCTCCGTCGCGTCGGCCGGCCGATCCTCGGGCCGCTTGGCGAGGAGGGCCAGCACGGCCCGGTCGAGCGCCCCGGGGATCTCGGAGTTGTGCCGGGACGGCGGCACGGGGTCGGCGTGCAGGTGCTGGCTGATGATCGAGACCGCGTCGTCACCCGGGAAAGGCGGCTGGCCCGTGAGCATCTCGTAGAGGAGCGCCCCGAGCGAGTAGAGGTCGCTGGCCGGCGACGCGGCGTCGCCGACCGCCTGCTCGGGCGGCAGATAGGCCACGGTGCCGACGAGCGTGCCGCCGCTCACCCTGGACCGGGCCTCGGTCGTGGCCAGGCCGAAGTCGCCGAGCCGGGCGTGGCCGTCGTCGTCGATCCAGATGTTCGCCGGC
>DATAPB010000144.1:0-3547 GCA_036265435.1 Solirubrobacterales bacterium
CCTGGTTGCGAAGCATCCTGACGGAGTCCTGGATGCCGATCCACGTCAGCCTGAGCTGGTGGCCGAGGCCGGCGTAGCGGCCGATCTGCCTCAGGGTCGCTGCGCCGTCGAGGTCCGGCGTCTGCGAGATGACCGCTGCGACGCGCGGGTCGCCAGCCGCCGCGTAGACGACGTGACCCCCCGACCAGGAGCTTCCCCAGAGAACGATGCGGTCGGGATCGACCCCGGCCAGGCCTCGCGCGAACTCGATGGCCGAGCGGTAGTCCTCACGGTGCCGGGGAGGCCAGGCGAACTGCCGCGGCTCCCCGGTGGACTCGCCGAACGCCCGGTAGTCGAAGAGCAGCACGTCGAGGCCGGCCTCGGCAAAGGCCTCTGCGAACGGAAGGAGCCCGGAGTCCTTGGTCAGGCCGAACCCGTGAGCCATCACGACGCAGGGACGCCCGGGCTCGCCGGCGAAGGCGTCGCCGTCGCCGCTCAGATGCCAGGCGGCGCAGGTCTCCCCGTGGCTCGGGAAGGAGACGTCGGTTCTCTCAGGCAGCAGCCGCCTCCGCGGTCAGCACGCGTCCCGCGAGCTTTGGGGCCATCCCGCGCGCGGCGCGCTCACGTCCGGCCGGAATCTCCCGGTTCCAGATGTCGTGCTCGTACGTGTACCACTCGATCTCCATCGTGTGGCGGGGACGGTCCGAGTAGTTGCCGTTATGGATCTGCTCGTCCCTGCGAATCGTCTCCTCCATCTCGGTGGGGGAGGGGAGGGCGTATTCGCCGCCGAGATACCGCGCGACGAGCTTCGACTGCAGCTCGACGAACGGAAAGAGCGTCGGGATGGCCTGGGCGAAGCCGATCAGCGCGAGATCGTCGATCCCGGGCCGGAACATCCGCTTGAAGAGGGGCAGCCGGTTCTCCGGAGCGGAGAGGAAGTCCTCAGCGAAGAAGGGAAAGGTGATCTTGTAGCCGGTCGCCCAGATGATGGCGTCGACCCGCTCGACGCTGCCATCCTCGAACCCGACGCCCTCGCCCTGGAGCTCCGTGACGTTGGGCTTCGCGACGGCGTCGCCCGAGCCGAGCCGCAGCAGCAGTTCGCTCGAGACGGTCGGATGCGCTTCCAGGAACTGGTGATCGGGCGTCGGGAGCCCGAAGTCCTCCATCCGGCCGGAGGCGAGGTAGGGGAGAGGCTTGGCGAAGAACCTCTGCAGCCTGAGCGGCACCCGCGGGTTGATCTTGACGATCGTGTCGAAGGGCCGCCCCAGGAAGTACTTCGGGATGACCCAGGCGCCGCTCCGGGTCGAGATGAAGACCTTTTCGGCGACGCCCTTGCGCGCCAGCTCGGAGGTGATGTCCACGCCGCTGTTGCCGATCCCGACGACCAGGACCCGCTTCCCGTAGAGGTCGAGGGGATCGTTCGGGCCGATGTAGTGATGGGCGTGCAGCGTCTCGCCGTCGAAGCTGCCGGCGAAATCCGGATAGCGGGGATCCCAGTGGTGGCCATTCCCGACGATCAGGAAGTCGAACTCCTCGGTGGAGCCGTCGCCGAGCGTGATGGCCCAGCCGCCGTTCGGCTTGCGCTCGGCGTGCTGCACCGGAGTCTCGAACCGGATCCGGTCCCGGAGGGAGAAGGCGTCGGCGTAGCGGTGCAGGTAGCCGAGGATCTGGGGGTGGTGCGGGTAGTCCGGGTACTCGTCAGGCCCCATCGGCATGTCCCGGAAGGAGACGCCGTCGCGCGAGGTGTCGATGTGCAGCGACTGATAGGCGGAGGAGAGCCCGTTGGGATTCCGGAAGTACCAGTTCCCGCCGATGTCGTCACTCGACTCGAAGCAGGTGTAGGGGATGCCCCAGTCCGACAGCGCCTTGCCCGCGGTCAGGCCGCTGATGCCGGCGCCGATCACGCACGTGGTGGGCTTGGGGGACATGGGATCGTGAGTCTACGGGGCAACTGGCCAGCCAGCCAGTCGAGTCAGATATCGCTGGAGACGTTGATGCCGAGGCTGTCGAGCAGGTCCTGCGCCCAGCGATTGAAGGTGTCGAACCAGCCGGTCAGGATCGCCACGCCGAAGGCGATCAGGATCAGGCCGCCGATGGCCATGATCACCGGGTAGTGGCGCTTGACGACGGCGAAGGCCGTGGTCATCCGGGTGAAGGCGATCGAGGTGAGCAGGAAGGGGATGGCGAGGCCGGCGGAGTAGACGGCAAGCAGGAAGGCGCCGTGGGCCGCGGAGCCGGAGAGCGCCGCTGCGCTCAGGATGGCCGCGAGCGTGGGTCCGATGCACGGCGTCCAGGCGATGCCGAAGGCCGCTCCGGCGACGATCGGGCCGCCGGTCCCGGCGCGCTCGAGGAGGCCCTCGACGTGCCACTCGCGGTTCAGCTGCGGGATGAACAGCGCCGAGATGAAGAAGAGCCCCATCGCGATGATCAGCCAGGCGGCGATCTTGTCGAGGAGCAGCTGGTGCTGCTGGAGGGTGCTGCCGATGCCCGTCGCGCCGAGGCCGAGGAGTATGAAGATGACTGAGAAGCTGCTGACGAAGAGCAGACTCGGGACGATCACGCGCCGCCAGTCCGCGCGCTCGAGGTCGGCGGCGGCGATCCCGGTGACGGCGGAGAGATACCCCGGAACGAGTGGGAGCACGCAGGGGGAGAGGAATGAGACGATGCCCGCTGCCAGGGCGGTGAGGACTCCCACTCCGGAGGCTGGATCGCCGCTCATAGGCGGAATTCTGGCGGACGCAGCACGCCTGGGCCAGGCGCGAGCGCCCGCCGTGCCTGGGCACCGTGCTTAATACGGAACAGATCTGCGGATCGGCCCGGATGATCGTCCATATGGGCGTGCGTAGGGTTGGCCCTGCATCCGAATCCCCGGCCAACTGCACCCGTCAAAGGCGTCCAGCACGTTGGCCAACCCGGCGAGGCGGCCTTCATCCCCCTGGGGTCGCCTCGCCGGACCTTTTTTTCGGACTCGTTGTTTGGATGATTGCGCGGTTGTTTTAATAACCGCTCGAATCAGGGCTCGGGACCGGGGTCCTGCCCGAGGATCGTCCGAAGCCCGCGAGCCGCCTTCGGTGCCAGCTCCCGCGCGTTGTTGTTGAACATGACGTGGACCTGCTCGGCCTCCTGGTCGAGCGACTCGACTCGGCCCGCGATCTCCTCCAGCTCCTTCTCCGAGTAGTCGTAGTCGAAGCGCTCGGCGACGCTGCGGCCGTGCAGATAGCCCTCGGTGTTCCGACCGTGGCAGCGCATGAAGGCGAGCGCGTCGTTGGTGACGGCATCGATCGGGGGGAAAATCGGCACGTGGTCCCCGGGCGGCGTGTCGACGCAGACGAAGACGGCGTCGTGGGCGGAGAGCCAGTCGAGGACGCCCTCGAAGCGCTTGGAGGAGGCCCAGCTTCGGCGCCTGAACTCGATGGCCACCGGGGTGGGGGAGAGCCCCTCGATCACCGGGGCGAGCTCGTCGAGCTCGTTGTGCCGCGGGTCGAACGCCGGGGTGAGCTGAAGCAGATAGGCCCCGAGCTTGCCGGCGTACGCCAGCGGCTTCATCGCCTCGGCCGTCCGCCGGACC
>DATAPB010000145.1:0-9799 GCA_036265435.1 Solirubrobacterales bacterium
TGCGCATCGATCAGGACCTTGATCTCGTCGGCGATCAGCCGGAACGGGATCAACAGCGTCCGGAGCAGGATCACCAGATCGCCGGCGAAGCTCTGCGTCCGGACGTAGCGCACGTCGAGCGAGATCTTGCCGGGCAGGATCGTCTCGTAGTGCGCCAGCGGGTTGTTGGTGTCCAGGTCGTCGAGGAAGTGGACGAGCTGGGTGAGGCCGGTGATGCCGGGCGCCACCTTGAGGATCTCGTCGTATTCCTTCTTGTGCCGACGGACGAAGTCGGGATCCTCCGGCCGCGGACCCACGACGCGCATATCGCCCTTGACGACGTTCCAGAACTGCGGCAGTTCGTCGAGGCGGTATCTGGCCAGGAAGCGGCCGACCGGCGTGAAGCGCGGGTCGAAGGAGGTCGAGAGGCCCGGGCCCTTCGCGCCGGTCTTCATCGTCCGGAACTTGAGCATCTGGAAGGGGTGTCCGTTCAGGCCGATCCGGGTTGCGCGGTAGAAGACCGAGCCAGGCGAGTCAACGAAGACGACCGCGGCGATCAGCAGGCCGACCGGCAGCAGCACAGGCAGCAGCACAAGCAGAATCACGCAATCGATCGCCCTGCAGATCGGACGCACCCTGGCCCTCCCGAGGCCCCGGTCTTGACGCCTGTTCAATTTTCTCCCCTACGATTTAGTTGTTGAGTCGAAGCAGGGCCCCCTAGCCCGGCGCTCAATCTAGCCGATACCACCAAGCAGGAAAAGGGTGGTTTTTACGTAATTTGACTGCGGGGGGACCCGTGGACGTCTGTTCTAGGGAGCGATCGGAGACCCGTGTCCGACTGGCAGGTCCCACTATCAGCTGTGCGCCTCACTGAGGCGGATATCGAGGCCGCGAACGAGGTCTATCGCTCCGGCTGGCTCAGCATGGGCCCACGCACGGAGGAGCTCGAGAGGGAATTCGCCGAGTACACCGGCTCGGGGCACTGTCTTGCGGTCTCGAGCTGCACGGCGGGCCTCCACCTCGCGATGCTGGGCGCAGGGCTTGGGCCCGGGGATGAGGCGGTCGTGCCCTCGATCACGTTCGTCGCGAGCGCCAACGCCGTCGCCTATACCGGTGCCAAGCCGGCCTTCGCCGAGATCGCTGCGGTGGACCGCCCCTGGCTCTCGCCCGAGACGGCCGAGCGTGCGATCACGCCCGACACGAAGGCGATCGTCGGCGTCTCCTACGGGGGGCATCCCGGTGAGATCGAGGGCCTCCGCGAGCTCGCGGAAGACCGCGGCCTCGCGCTGATCGAGGACGCCGCCCACGGCTCGGGCTCATGGCTCGGCGACCGCCACCTCGGGACCTTCGGGCTCGCCGGCGCGATCAGCTTCTCGGCCGGCAAGAACCTCGGCGTCGGCGAAGGCGGAATGCTGCTGACGGATGACGACGAGCTCGCCGAGCGCGCCAGGCTGACGCGCTGGCACGGAGTCACTCGCTCGATCTGGGAACGCCATCAGGCGAGCACGGACAGCTACGACGTCGTCGGCCTGGGCTTCAACTACCGCATCGACGACGCGCGAGCCGCTCTCGCCCGCTCGCGCCTGAGCCGGCTCGACGACGACAACCGCCGCCGGGCCGCGATCGACTCCACCTATCGGGACGAGCTCGACGACCTCGGAGGCCTCTCGATGCTGGCCGCACCGCCCGACTCGGCCAGGGTCAGCCACAGCATGTTCGTGGTCGTCGTCGACGATGGTGTGGACCGCGACGCGTTCCGGGACTCGCTCGCGCGGAGCGGGATCCAGACCTCGGTCCACTTCTCGCCGGTCCACCGCTTCGAGCTCTACGCCGGCAGCGGCGGAGAGCTGCCGATCGCCGACGCGTTCGCGGCACGCGCGGTCTCGCTGCCGATGTTCCCCGAAATGGAGGAAGGCCAGCAGGCCCTGGTGGTGGAGGCGGTCCGGAAGGCGCTCAGCTAGGAGCGCCGATCGCTACGGCGCAGCCGCGTAGGCGCCGAATGAGGCCTTGCGCTGGCCGGTGTAGGTGACCAGGCCCCAATTCGCGCTGCCGCTCGCCTCGGGCTCGTCGTCAAGCCGGTACCAACCCAGGCCCGCCACATAGGGAACGCTGTTGACGAGCTGATAGGCGGAGCTGACCCACTGCGCCTGCTCCTGATCGGAGACGTAGAAGCCGAGCCAGAAGTGGGCGGGATGGCCCGAGAGCACGCTGTACTCGGAGAACCAGATCGGCGGGGTGTGCCGGCGGGCCTTCTTCTTGCCCTTCTTCTTCGAGACGTGCGCCGAGGCGTTTGCCTTCCGGCTCTTTCGACTCTTGTTCTTCTTGCCCACGTAGGCCTTCTTCAACAGCTTGTGCAGCGTGTCGGCGTCGCTGAGGCCGAGCAGGTTGTTGAGAGCCGGCTGGCGGATGTCCGGGAAGCGGCCCTCGAATGGGTTGTGGCCCCACCAGTCGAGCCGCGGCGGGCGCTTCTTCTTGCCCTTCCCCACTCGCGCCCAGCGAATGAACTCAGCGGGCGAGACCGGGACGTTGGCGTTGAGCGTGTCGCCGCCGATCACGATGTTGGCCGGGCTCGCCTGCTTGAGGGCCGCATAGGCCAGGTCGCAGAGCTGGGCGTACGTCCGCGGACCCACCGGGCTGTGCTCCGGCATCGGCTGGAAGTTCGCGCCGTAGTTGACCTCGCCCCAGACCATCCAGTGGTGCACGGTGGGATAGCGCAGGCTGGCGGCATACATGAAGTCGGCGTAGTCCTGCATCCTGTCGGGGACCCACTGCCGGCCCTTGCCGCCGTTCGCCCATGCGGGGGTTCCCTGGACCAGGATGGTCACGCTCATCCCGTACTGCGCGGCCTGCTGGATCGCCCGGTCGGCGTAGGTGGGCCAGGTATAGGCGGGGTCGTTGGGGTTCCGTGGGTTGGCGGGCCTGCTGACCGCGACGCGGTCCCAGGGGACCTGCATCTCGTAGTTGTCGGCGCCTAGTTGCTTGTACGTCGGGAAGGCCGAGCACTGCGTCCCGCTCGGGCAGTTCGAGTTACCCGCGGGGTAGCTGACCGGACCCCAGATCGCCTTCATGGCGGCGGCACCGGCGCTCGGCGCGCAGGCCAGAGCCAGGACGCCCGCCAGGCAGAGTGGTAGGAGGATGCGCCGGATCAGCTGCACTTACCGGGCGGCGGCGTAGGCGTCGAAGGAAGGCTTCCGTGCCCCGTTGGAGGTCAGCAGTCCCCAGGCGGCGCCGGAGTGGCCGTTGTCCGCCTCGTCCTCGAGG
Organism: Solirubrobacterales bacterium; assembly: GCA_036265435.1. Taxonomy (GTDB): domain Bacteria; phylum Actinomycetota; class Thermoleophilia; order Solirubrobacterales; family 70-9; genus DASUPK01. The sequence continues at coordinate 3,241 of DATAPB010000145.1, forward strand.
CGGTACCAGCCCAGCGCCTTGACGTACTTCGCCTTGCGAAGGATCCGGTAAGCGGCGGTGATGTAGGCGGCCTGCTGTTGGGGGGACACGTGGAATCCGCCGAATAGGTTCGGGCTTGCCTCGGACAGCACCGTCCACTCCGATAGCCAAAGCCGCGGCACCTTCGGTTTCTTGGACACTCGCGCTTTCTTACCTTTGCCCTTGGTTTTCACACCGTACGCCGACTGAATCTCCCGATACAGGGTGTCGACGTCGTTCAGACCGCGGAACTTACCGATCGGCTTCTTCTTGAGGTTGGGGAAGCGTCCGTCGAAGGGGTTGTGGCCCCAGAGGTCCATCCGCGGCGGCCGGGCCTTCTTGCCCTTGCCGACCCGCAGCCACTTGACGAAGTCCGGAGTCGAGACCGGGCCGCCGCCGTTCAGGGTCATTCCCCCGACCACGACGTTCGCCGGGCTGGCCTGCTTGAGCGCCGTGTAGGCGAGGTCGAGCAGCTTCGCGTAGGTCCGGGGGCCGACCCTGCTGTTGGGCGGCATCGGCTGGAAGTTGATCCCGTAGCTCGGCTCGCCCCAGATCTCCCAGATGTGGATGCTGGGATAGCGCTTGCTGATCGCGTACATGAAATCGGCGTAGTCCTGCGGGTTGGTGGGCGACCAGGCGCGGGAGCGGCCGCCATTAGCCCAGGAGGGCGTGCCCTCGACGAGGACAGCCAGGCTGATCCCGTACTGGGCGGCCTGCTGGACGTCGAAGTCGGCGAAGCTGGGCCAGTGATAGGCGGGATCGTTGGGGTCCCGCGGGTTCGCGGGCCGCGTCATGGCTACGGTGTCCCAGGGAATCTGGAACTGGTAGTTGGTGGCTCCGAGCTGCTTGTAGACCGGAAAGGCCGAGCAGGGCGACGGGCCGGTGGGGCAGTTCACGTCGCCCACAGGGAACGTCGATGGACCCCAGATAGATTTCTGGGCGGCCTGTGCCGCCGAGGCTGAGGCAAGGATTAGTGCGGCCGCGAGGCCGAGGAGAACGGTGAGCCGACGCATGCAGAGGGAGAACATAGGGGACGTCCTGGAGTTGCGGTGCAGGTAGCCATCCTGCTTCACAAAACAGTTGTCCATGACGGACGCGTCCTTCGAGAGGCCGGCGCTCTGGCCGACGCTGGACACGACGTCGTGATCGTCCATCTGCCGAGTGGGGAGGATGAGGAGGTCGCCGGCGGCTTCCGCCTGCGTTCCGCGACGCCCCCGAGGTGGACCCGCCGGCTGCCGCCGAGCCTCTGGCGGATCGTCGCCCTCGGCTCGATCGCGCTCGGCGCGCGGGCCGAGCGCCCGGACGTCGTGCACGCCAACGACATCGCGACTCTGATCCCCGGCTACTTCGCAGCGCGGCTGACCGGAGCCAAGCTCGTCTACGACACGCACGAGTACGCGATCGGGGTTCCCTATCGCAAGGCCGTCTGGGCATGGCTCGCCGCGACGATCGAGCGCCTGCTGATCGGCCGCTGCGACGCGGTGATCACCGTCTCCGACGGGATCGCCGAGCGGCTGCAGGCTCGCTACGGCCTGAAGGAGCGCCCGACCGTCGTCAGGAACGTTCCCGACCTGCCGCCGCCCGGGGAGGCCCCCGACCTGCGTGAGGAGATGGGCATCGGCGACGCGCCGCTCGTCCTCCACCAGGGTGCGGTCGCGGACGGCCGGGGCGGGGAGAACCTGATCCGGGCCGTGGCCTTCACGGATTCGGCCCACCTGCTCTTCCTCGGGGCAGATGGGGCCTATGCGGACGGACTCAGGCGGCTCGCGCTCGAACTCGACGTGGGTGGCCGGACCCACTTCTATCCCCCGGTGGCGCTCAGCGAGCTGCTCTCGTATACGACGCAGGCGGACGTGGGCGTTTCGCTACTCCAGGACTCCTGCGACAACCACCGCCTCGCACTCCCGAACAAGCTCTTCGAATACCTCGCGGCGGGCCTCCCCGTCGTCGTCAGCAACCTGCCCGAGATGAGGCGGCTCGTCATCGAGCGGCAGGTGGGCTGGGTCACGGATCCCGGCGATCCGGCGGACATCGCCCGTGTCCTGCTGGACGCGACCGGCGCGCGCGGCGACGAGAGTCTCGAGAACAGAGTCCGGGTGGCGGCGGCCGAGCTCAACTGGTCGCTGGAGCGCGCCAGGCTGACCGATCTATACGCGAGTCTGGAGTCGTGACGATCCCGCTGTTCGCAAGCCGGGCGGCACTCGAGCCGCTCCTGCCCGAGATCGCCGATCGCCAGCGCGCGGTCCTGGAGAGCGGCCGGTACATCCTCGGCCCAGAGGTCGAGGCCTTCGAGTCCGAGTTCGCCCGCTACGTCGGCGCCGAACACTGCGTCGGCCTCGCCAATGGCACCGACGCGCTGGAGATCGGGCTCCGCGCGCTCGGCGTCGGGCCGGGGGACGAGGTGGTCGTGCCGGCCTTCACCTTCTTCGCCACCGCGGAGGCGGTGGTGGCGATGGGAGCGACACCGGTCTTCTGCGACGTCGACCCGCAGACGTGGTGCATGACCGCGGCGACAGCCGAGCCGGCGATCACCGAGCGCACCGGGGCGCTGGTCCCCGTCCACATCTTCGGCAACCCGGCGCCCGTCCCCGAGCTCGTGGAGCTGGCGGAGTCGCGGGACGTTCGCGTGCTCGAGGACGCCGCCCAGGCGCACGGGGCAGAGCTCGGCGGCCGGATGGCGGGCGCCCTCGCACACGCCGCCGCCTTCAGCTTCTTCCCCTCGAAGAACCTCGGCGGCTTCGGCGATGGGGGAGCACTCACGACCGGCGATCCCGAGGTGGCGGAGGCAGCCAGCCTGCTCCGCACCCGTGGCTCGAAGGACAAGCGCACCTTCACGACCGTCGGCTTCAACTCCCGACTCGACGAGCTGCAGGCGACGGGCCTGCGCGTCCTGCTTCCTCATCTCGCCGATTGGATCGAGGCGCGGCGCCGGGCCGCGTCCGCCTATCTGGATGAAGGGCTCGCCGATCTCGTCGCTGTCCAGAGCGAGACCGAGGGTGGGCGTTCCGCCTGGCACATCCTCGCCATCGCCTCCGATCAGCGCGACGGCCTCGCGACTGCCCTGGGGGACGTGGGCATCGGGGCGCGTCCCTACTACGAGACGCCGCTCTACCGGCAACCTGCCCTGGAGAGCTGGGCGCCCTCCGAGCCGCTCGCCGAGACCGAGCGGATCTGCTCGCAGATCCTGGCGCTGCCGATGGGCGCCGCCCTCCCTGAGGGCGCGCCGGCCGAAATCGTCGGCGCGATCCGCTCCACCTCGGGCTGAGAAGTGGATGGGGCGCTAGTCCGGGCCGAGGCGCAGGTCGCCGCCGTGCACGACGATCCCGCGGCGCGTCTCGCGTTGATGGCGCGGGTGTTTCGCGGGCCGACGGGCCGCGCGCCGCGACACCTGCCGTTCCGGCGGGCAGCGTTGTCCTTCATGCGCTGGCAGGAGGGCCGCGGCCTGCTCGATCCCCTCGACGCGTCGCCGCCGGGGAGCGCGTGGTGGCGTGCGGTCAACGATCGGCTGTTGCGGGACGGATGCGAAACCGTCGCGCTCCTGGGTGGCCTGGCGGGGAAGCCGTCGTCGCAGGCCGTCCGGCTCTGGCTGGACTTCGGCGCGAGACCGACGGGGCGCAACTGGTACCGGGCGCACAACGCGAGCATCGTTGGCGGCTACCTGGAGAATCGGCAGCTCGCCGAAGCCGAGAGCGAGCCGGAGCGCTTCTTCATGAACGTCGTGCTGCTGCGCGTGCTCTACGCGCATGCACTCGTTGCGGCCCCGCGCCTGGCGCTGGGACGGCTGGCTCCGCTCGGCCGCCTGGTGGCCGATCCGCGTGTCGGGATGGCGGGGGTGTTCCTCTCGCTCAGCCGGGTGCTCCCGGACCGCTACCCACTCGACAGCAACGTCGACCGCTATGTGGCCCAAGAGCAGCGTCTCGGCCGGATGCTGGATTACGCGGTGATCGCTCCTCGGCTGCAACGCTTGTATGAATGGTCCGCCGAGGAGCTCGCGGAACGGCGCTTGCTCGAGCTCATTCGCGACGGGAATCCGATCTACGCCTGGCCCTTCGAGAAGCGAGGCGTATGGCGATCCGCACAGATGCCGTTCGCAGCGCGCGTACTGGCGCGGGTCACCCGCCCATCGCAGACTCCCGTGCGCTGAGCTAGCGCCAGCGCTCGAGCAGTTCGTCGTCGCGGACGTCCCGCAGCTCACGTGCGGGGACGCCCACCACCACCTTGCGCGCTGGGACGTCGTCGACGACCACCGCGCCGGCCCCGATCACGGCCTCCTCGCCGACCTCGACGCCCGGCAGGATCACCGCGCCTCCCCCGACGCGGCACGCACGGCGGAGGGCCGGTCCCTTCAGGGCCTCCCCTACGGGGTGGCGGCCCATCGTGTGGTCGTTCGTGAGGACCACTCCCGGGCCCAGGAAGACGTCGTCCTCGAGCTCAGAGCCGGTGGTGACGTAGCAGTTGCTCTGGATCTTGGCCCGGGCGCCGATCGTCACGTCGTTGTCGATCGCGCTTCCACGACCCACCACGGCCTCGGCGCCGATCCGGGCCCGCTCGCGTATCTGGGACTGGTCGCCGATCAGGACGGCCTCTCCGATCTCGGCACCGGCGCTGACGACCGCACCGGCGCTGACGATGACGTCGTTCGCCAGGGTGGCCGGCGGCGGCTCCTCGTGCGAGGCGGTGGAGTGCCTGCCGAGCAGGGGTCGCTTGCCGATCACAGCGCAGTCGCCGATCATGCAGAAGTCCCCGATCCGCGTGCCGGCGTGGACGACGACGTTCCCGCCGATCTCGATGCCCTCACCCATCAGGATGTTCTCGCCGAGCAGCAGCCCCGGGGCCGCCTCGGAGGGCTGGAGCAGGCTCACGGCCCGGCGTGGATTCCCGGTCGGCTCTCGTCCGCGATGGACACGGCCTTGACCGGGACCGGAGCGCCCCCGGCGTCGAGCGACGCCTGCAGCGCCTCGAGCACGTTCACCACCTCGAGGCCGGCGACCCCGTCGGTGTGCGGGCGGTCGCCGGTGCGGAGGCACTCGATGAAGTGCGCGCACTCGAGCCGCAGCGGCTCCGTGTTCAGCACCATCGGGCTGTGGACGGGGCCGGAGCGGGTGATGTACTCGCCGTAGGTGTCGGAGAGCGACGCGAAGCTGTTGTCCCAGATCGAGAGCTTCCGCTCCAGCGCCATGTCATCGAGGGTCGCCATCCGCTCGGAGCCGACCACGGTGATCCGGCGGACCTTGTGCGGGTCGAGCCAGGAGAGGTGCAGGTGGGTGACCAGGCCGCTGTCGAAGCGGATGTGCGCGAAGACGACGTCCTCCACGCCCTCTCGCATGAACGCCGCGCCCCGCGCGGACACTTCCACAGGAGCGCCGTCCGCCAGCTCGAGCAGCACCGAGACGTCGTGGGCGCCCAGGCTCCAGAGAGCGTTCTCGTCTGTGCGCAGCTTGCCCAGGTTGAGCCGCTGGGAGTGGACGTAACGGATCCTGCCCAGCTCTCCCCGCGAGATCAGGTCGGCGAGCTGCCGGACACCCGGGTGGTAGCAGAGCAGGTGTCCCACCATCAGCACCAGGCCGCGCTCGTCGGCGAGCTGGACCAACCGCCGAGCCGACTCCGTGTCATGGGCGAGCGGCTTCTCGATGAAGCAGTTCTTGCCGGCCTCGAGCACGCGCTGGCCGGTCCCGGCGTGCGTGGAGCCCGGTGTCGCGACGACGATCGCGGACAGATCGGGGTCCCCGAGCAGGTCCTCGATGTCCGGCGTGAACGTGGACTGCGGGTAGGCGGACTCCCAATGGCGGCGCTTCTCGTCGTCGAGCTCGCAGCACCAGGCGAGCTCGCAGCTTTCGAGCGTGGAGAGGTTCCGGGCGAGATTCGGACCCCAGTACCCCATGCCGACTATGCCGACTCGGACGCGCATCCCTCTGACAAGCATACGGACGCCACCGCGCCCTGGGTGAGACTTGCAAGGCGTGGGTCAGCCGAGCCAGTCGGCGACTGCCGCCGCCACGCGCTCTCCGGCGCGCCCCGAGCCATAAAGCTCTGCGGCAGGTGATCCCTCTCCGGGCCTGGGAAGCTCGGCCAGCGCCGCCTCCACGGCCTCGGGGCGTAGCCCGATGAGGCGGTTCCAGCCGGTCTCCACGGTCTCCACCCACTCGGTCTCCTCCCGCATGGTGAGACAGGGGACCGAGGCCAGGAACGCCTCCTTCTGCAGGCCGCCCGAGTCGGTGATCACGGCGCGTGCAGCTCGGACCAGCCGCATGAAGTCGAGGTAGCCGAGCGGCTCGACCGGCGTGATCTCCCGGCCGGGGAGGTCGTCGAGGGCCCCGATCTCCTCGAGTCGGACTCGGGTGCGGGGGTGGACGGGGAAGACCACGGGTGCCTCCTGGGCGACGCGGGCCAGCACATCGACCACCAGCGCGAGGCGCTCGGGGTCGTCGACGTTGCCGGGCCGGTGAGCGGTCGCGACGATGAAGCGGCCGGGCTCGAGGCCCAGCCGCTCGAGCACGTCGGAGCGCTCGTCGGCGATCGGGCCGAAGGTCAATGCCACGTC
>DATAPB010000146.1:0-6738 GCA_036265435.1 Solirubrobacterales bacterium
GACGTAGAGCGCGGTGTTGCCGCCCTCATCCGCGGGCGCCGGTCCGGGCGGCGGCTCGTTCGGGAAGTCGCTGCGGTCGAGGGTGTCGCGAGCCTGGGCGCAGTAGCCGTAGGCGGTCAGGTTCGCGGACCCGAACCAGCCGTAGCCGGTGGCGGCCCAGCGCCCCCCGCGCGTGAAGTAGCCGTCCGCGAAGAGGGCGTTGTGCGAGCCGCCGAAGCTGAAGCCGCCCGAGATCAGGGTGTAGCCGTCTGCACAGCTCGGCGTGGTCGCCGACGCGGCCTTCCCCTCGCCGACCGACACCTCGGTGGAGACCTCCTTGATTGGCAGGCTCGAGTCATCCCCGCAATACGCGATCGCTGTGAGCTCGCCGCCATTCTCACCGGGTGCGCCGCCGCTGACCCGCCAGGCGTCCGTGCCGTCCGCCCTCGATTCGGTGATGTAGTCGCCGCCGTAGATATGGCCGCCGAACCGTTTGACCCCCGGGGTGGTGAAGTTCGTTCGCTGAAAGCCCCCGGAGAAGATCTGGGTGCCCTTCGGACAATGCGCGGTCACTGACGCGGTCTCGTGCCGGTGGACATAGGTGGTCGCGTGCGGGGAGGCCGTCGGAACCAGACCCTGTCCGCAGACCACCTGCAGCACGACCCGGTGCGTCGCGCTGGAGTTCTGGCTCGGGTCGACCAGGGTGGCGGTGTCGTGGAACCCGCCCTGGGCGCCGAGCCGCTCGTATGAATGTGAGTAGACACCCTCGCCGTCCTTCCCCAGGGGCGTCGCATTGAAGAAGCCGCCCCCCATGGGGTGGGCCCCGTCCGGGCAGAGCACCTCGAGGCGCGAGGTGCCGTCGGCCTCCCGCATCTGAAACTCCTTGCTGGCGGCGGTGAGATCCCGAAGCGGACCGACGGCCCCGGCCTGAGATTCGCCGGTGCTCTTCTTACCGCCGGCCAGATAGACGGGGCCGTAGTCGGAGTCGAGCACGAAGATCCTCTGCTTCGGCCCGGCCCGAAGCGCGAGGACGAGACGGTCGCAACTGGTCTCGCCCGCGATCACGTTGATCAGGTTCGAGCCCTGCACCGAGTCCAGGTTCGCCGCGACGACGACCTCGGTGTGCAGGTCCCGCCGCAGGGTCGTCACGATGTCGTTCGGGGGCGGATAGCACTCGTCCTCCGAGAAGACGCGCTTGATCGCCATGATCTTGAATCCCCCCTCGAGCTTGCCGGTGGCCTCGTCGTAGCCGCCCTGGACCACGCCCTGTGGCGTCGCGAGCGCGAGTTGGGCGCCGAGGAGTAGCCCCAGAAAGGCGACTAGCGGTGGGAGGACCCTCTTCATCGGAGGCGGAGGTCTAACAGCAACCGTGTCGTGGGTAGCCTCCTGCGCCGTGACGCCGCCAGTCCAGATCAGCGACCTGCGCAAGCGCTACGGCAAGACCGTGGCGGTCGACGGCCTCAGCTTCGAGGTCGGCGAAGGCCGGATCGTCGGCTTCCTCGGGCCGAACGGCGCGGGCAAGACGACCACTCTTCGCTCGCTGCTCGGGCTGATCCGGCCCACCTCGGGGGAGGCTCTGATCGAGGGCAGGCCATTCGTCGAGGCGGACGACCCGGGCCGAACTGTGGGTGCCGTGCTCGAGGCAGGCGCGGCCCATCCCGGCCGTTCGGGCCGCAACCACCTCCGCGCGCTCGCTCTCGCCGCCGCGCTCCCGGCGAGCCGGGTCGATGAGGTGCTCGAGATGGTCGACCTGTCCGGCGCAGCCCATCGGCGCGTCGGTGGCTACTCACTCGGCATGAAGCAGCGGCTGGGGCTCGCTGCCGCGCTGCTCGGAAATCCGCGGATCCTGGTCCTGGACGAGCCCGCGAACGGACTGGATCCGGCGGGAATGCGGTGGCTACGTGATCTCCTGCGCTCCCTCGCCGGCGCCGGCCACTCGATCCTGATCTCGAGCCACGTGCTCTCCGAAGTCTCGGCGATCGCGGACGACGCCGTCGTCATCAACCATGGCCGGAGCATCGTGCAGGCGCCGATCTCCGAGTTGACAGGCGGCACCGCCGGTGGGATGCGGATCGCCGGCCCCGACGCGCCGCGCCTGGCCGAGCGCCTGCAGGCCGACGGAGCGTCGGTCGAGCCGGCCACCGACGGAGCCTTCGTGGTTCACGGGCTCTCCGGCGAGGACATCGGACGGGTTGTGGCCCAGTCGGGCATGGTGATCTCCGAGCTCTCGCCGATCGCCCGCTCGCTGGAGGACGTCTTCCTCGAGCTGACCTCGGGCGAGGGCGAGCAGTGAGCGCCCTGGTGAGCAGCGAGATCGTGAAGCTGCGCACGGCGCGGAGCTTCATCGTCCTCGCCTGCATCGGCCTGGGGCTCACCGTGCTGATCTCCGCCCTGAGCGGATTCCTCACCAAGTTCTCGGACCCGGGCGCGACGACTCCCGCGATCGACGCGACGCTCAACGCCTCGTTCGTCCTCTTCTTCGCGCTCATGCTCGGCGTCCTCTCTGTGACGACCGAGTACCGCCACGGCAGCATCGCCTCGACCCTGCTCGTCGAGCCGGACCGTCCGCGGCTGCTCGCGGCGAAGCTCATCGCCGCATCGGCGGTGGGGGCCGCGGTCGGCGTGGCGGTGGAGGCCCTCAGCCTGGCGATCGAGGCGGCGATCCTCCCCACCCGCGACCTCTCGCTCCACGTCGGTGCCGGCGAGCTCCTGAAGTTGCTCGCCGGCATGGCGGCGGCAGGAGCGCTGATGACGGCGCTGGGCGTGGGGGTCGGGGCGCTGATCCGGCGGCAGACCGCCGCGATCGTCGGGGTGCTGATCTACCTCTTCGTCATCGAGACCATCCTCACCGGGGTGGTTCTCAACTCGAGTCTGGTGCGGTTCACGCTGAACGCCGCGATCGCCGAGGTCACCGCCACCAGCGAACAGGCGGGAATCGACAAGCTCGATGAGCCGCTCGGCCAGATCGCCGGCGGCCTCGTCCTGCTCGCCTGGGCCCTCGTGTTCGCTGTGATCGGCGGCGCCGTGATGCGCAACACGGACATCACGGACTAGCCGCCTCGATCACCGCGATTACCAACTAAGGGGCTTGCCTGAACCGCCGAAAGTGACGACCTTAGGTATAGAGATGGGCAGGCAAGGGCGACGGGCTTTTCAGTCTCTGATCGAGGCGGCACTGAACGCAACCCGCGGCCGACCGCTCGAAGGGGACGGGGCCGGGCTTCGGCTGCTGCCCTGGGTCGGGTCAGGCGTGCTGGCCTTCGTCCTGCTGCCGCTCCTGCCCGGAGGCGTCAACCTCGGCAACGTGCTCGCCGGGATCCTGGTGCCGGTCAGCATCGCCTTCGCGCTCCTCCCACGCTGGGAGCGGCATCCGGCCTGGACCCAGGCCGTGCCCTGTCTCCTCCCCTTCGTGATGATCGGTCTCGTCCGCGGCTTCAACGAGAGCCCGATCGCCGCCTACAGCCCGGTCGTGCTGCTCCCCGTCTTCTGGTTCGCCCTCTACGGCACCCGGCCGCAGCTGCTGATCTCGGTGATCTGCGTGGGCATCACCTACGCCGTCCCCTCACCGGCGCTGGGCAGCGGCTATCCGGCCACCGAGCTCGTCGCGGCGCTGCTCTGGATGGTGATCGCCGGGATCGCGGGCTTCACCCTCAGCGAGCTGGTCCGGCAGCGCGAGCTGCTCGCCGCGCGCCTCGAGCGGACCGCCCGCACGGACGCGCTCACCGGCCTGCCGAACCGGCGCGCCTGGGATGAGGAGCTTGAGCGCGAGATCCTGCACGCGGCCCGGACCGAGACACCGCTCTGTGTGGCGCTGCTCGACCTGGACTTCTTCAAGCAGTTCAACGACATGAACGGTCACCCTGCCGGCGACTCTCACCTGAAGGAGGTGGCGGCGCTCTGGCGGAGCCGACTCCGCTCCGCCGACCTGATCGCCCGCTACGGCGGCGAGGAGTTCGCCGTCCTGCTCACGGCGACCGACGCAATCCAGGCTCAGCACCTGATCGAGGACCTGCGCGCCTCCGTGCCGCTCGATGAGACCGTCTCGGCCGGCGTCGCGCAGTGGGACCGCAGGGAGTCGGGGCCCGAGCTCTTCGCCCGGGCCGATGCCGCGCTCTATCGCGCGAAGCGCACCGGCCGAGATCGCACGGTCCTGGCGCCCAGCGCCGAGATGACTCCTGCCTGATGCGGGCCGCTCGCCAAGACCAGCCGGCCGGACCGGCATGGGCCCGTCTGTAATCTCGGATCCGATGCCCGACTGCATGCACCTCGACCAGATCACCGTTCCGAAGCCGGCAGCGGTCGACGGCTGCGAGGACTGCCTGAGGACCGGCGGCACCTGGGTGCACCTGCGGGTCTGCCGGAGCTGCGGCCACGTCGGCTGCTGTGACTCCTCCCCGAACCGGCACGCAAGCAAGCACGTGGCCTCGGCGAACCACCCCATCGTCACCTCAATGGAGCCGGGCGAGGAGTGGTCGTACTGCTACGTCGACGACATCGCGTTCGTCGTCTGAGCGCTCAGGAGCCGCCGTCCGCGCGGCGCTGGGACAGGTAGCGGTCCAGGCCCGCCCACTGCTGCTCGGGCGGAACCGCCTGCAGCAGCGCCTCAGCGGTGTCCGGATCGACCCGCTCGGCCACCTGCTCGCGGATCAGGCGCTCGAACCCCTCGGGCCCGAGCTCGTCCGCCAACCGCGCCTGCTCCCGGAGGCGCTCCCGCACCACCTCGAGGTGTGACCCCGGGTCCGCGACCTCTCCGAAGTGAGTGAGTCCCAGGCTGCCCGGGCGCCACTCCAGAATGCGGTCGAGCGAGTCCTCCCAGAGCTCGAGGTCGATGTCGGGGGGCGGTGTCGGCGGTATGACGAAGTCGCACGGCGGGATCCTGACCGCGGCGGTGTCACCCACGAAAGCGCGGCCGCTCGGCGGATGGAAGTAGCTGACGTGGTGGTTGGCGTGTCCGGGCGTATAGGCGACCTCGAAGCCGAGCACCTCCTCGCCTCCGCCCAACGGCCTCAGGTTCTCCTCCGGGACCGGTGCCACCTCGCCCCAGAGCCGCTCCATCTGATCGGCGTACAGGCGCTCGGCGCTGGCCAGCAGCTTCGACGGGTCAGCCAGGTGGCGGGCGCCTCGCTCGTGAACGTAGACCGGCAGACCGGGCCAGCGCCGGACCATCGACCCGGAGGCCCCGGCGTGGTCGAGATGGATGTGCGTGAGCAGGACGGCTCGCGGGCGCTTCTCCCCGATCGCCACGATCAGGGTCTCGAGCGAGCTGGTCGGGCCCGGGTCGATCAGGACCCCGTCGATCTCCCAGCACCCGATCACCCGCTCCCGGCCCAGGTGCCGGACGTCGATCAGGTTCACCCTGTGATGATCCGCGCCGCCTGGGCGGCTTGCGCACCCGCTGCGTCAACCAGCGCCACGCCCTCCAAGCTCATCACCTCGGCCGCCGCCCGCTTGCCGGATTGAATCGCGCCGTCCATGTACCCCATCCAGCGGGTCGCGGTCTCGGTACCGGCCCAGTGGATGCGCCCCACCGGCTCGCGCAGGTGGCGGCCGTACGCGGTCCAAGCGCCCGGGCCGAGGACCCCGGCGTAGCAGCCGCGCGAGTACGGCTCCGCGCTCCAGTCCTTCTCGACGTAGTCCATGGGGTCGCCGGCGCGCCGACCGAATAGCCGCTGGAACCCGCGCAGGACCGCCTCGCGCCGTTCGACCTCAGGGACCGATGCGAGCTCTCGCGCGTCGTTCCCCTCCAGGAAGGCGATCAGGCCGGCACTGCCGTTCGGCGGGGTGTTGTCGAAGACGACCTGAGCGGGGCCCGGCAGGCTGATCGCTTGGCCGGTCAGCCCGTCCGCGCGCCAGAACGGCTCTTCATAGACGGCCATGCACTTGATCACGGTGCCCATCGGCATCCGCTGGGTGAGCTGGTCGCGGAGGCCCGGCAGGGGCGGGTCGTATTCGATGCGCCCCGCGAGCGTCGGCGGGACCGCCACGATCACGCGGCGCGCGCTCACCTCAGACGCGACGACCCCTTCCTCATCGGAGCGGATCGCGCGCACGGGCTCAGAGAGCTCGACGCGGTCGCCGAGCTCATCGGCCATCCGAATCGAAAGTTGCTGGGTGCCTCCGGCAAGGCGATCCTGCTGGGCGCCGCCCTCGGTGTCGAGCAGGTCGTCCCAGCCGCCGGCCGACGCGGCGTAGAAGAGGACGTGGAGCAGGGAGACATCCGCCGGCTCGACCGAGAAGACCGCGCGGACGGCAGTGGTGAGCGCCTCGCGCGCCGTCTTCGTCTTCGCGGTGCGCCGAATCCAGGTGGCGAAGCTCTGCTCGTCGAGGCGCTCGGCGTTCTCGCCCGCCCACGGAGTCTCGGGGTCCACCGTCTTGATCAGCCGCTTGAGGCGAAGGTCCGCCTGTCCGTAGTCGACCATGACGTGCGGCTGGAGCATCGGGATGGTGCCGGTGTAACGCTTCAGCTTGCCGTGGTCGTCCTCGAACAGGTTCTTGCCCGTGGCGTGCTGTGGGTAGGTCTCGATCCCGAAGTCCTGGGCGAGGCCGAGAACCTCGTGCTGCGTCGGCCCGACCCACTGGCCGCCGACCTCGACGATGTCCTCGGGGTGGTCCCCGACCGACTGGCTCAGGGTCCGCCCTCCCACCCGATCTCGGGCCTCGAGCACTCGCACCTCGAGGCCGGCGCCGCTCAACTCGCGGGCGGCGGTCAAGCCGGCCAGGCCGGCGCCGACGACAACGACATCGCAGTCAGGCATCTCC
>DATAPB010000147.1:0-2209 GCA_036265435.1 Solirubrobacterales bacterium
ACTTCCGCTCGGCAGACGTCGGGAAGTCTTCTCCCGAGCCCCTGGACGAGGGCGGCTACTTCGACCTCACCACGCTCGACGCCGGGACCGATGTCCGGCGAGAGACGATCCTCGCACTCGAGCAGCTCGGCATCCACGTCGAGTACACCCACCACGAGGTCGGCCCCTCCCAGCACGAGGTGGACATGCGCTACAAGGGCGCGCTCGCGATGTCCGACGACTGCATGACCTACCGGATCACGGTCAAGGAGTACGCGATGAAGCACGGCTGGCACGCCACCTTCATGCCGAAGCCGCTCGAGGGCGAGAACGGCTCCGGGATGCACGTGCACCAGTCGCTCTCAAAGGACGGCAAGAACGCGTTCTTCGATCCGGACGACCAGTACTTCCTCTCGGACACCGCCAAGGCATTCATCGCGGGCCAGCTCAAGCATGCACGTGAGCTCGCTCCTCTCTTCGCCCAGTGGGTCAACTCCTACAAGCGGCTCGTGCCGGGCTACGAGGCGCCGGTCTATCTGTCCTGGTCGCGGCGCAACCGCTCGGCGCTGATCCGCGTTCCCCTCTATCACCCGGGCAAGGAGCAGGCGACCCGAGCGGAGATGCGCTGCCCCGACCCAGCCTGCAACCCCTACCTCTGCTTCGCCGGGATGCTGCACGCCGGCCTCGAGGGCATCGAGCACGGCTACCAGTTGCCGGAGCCGATGGAGCAGAACCTCTACCACCTGACACCGGAGGAGCGGCAGCGGCGGGGCATCGAGCAGCTGCCGGAAACCCTCGGCGAGGCGATCGAGCTGGCCGCGGAGTCCGAGCTGGTCCTCCGCACGCTGGGCGAGCACGCCTTCAATCGGTTCATCGAGATCAAGCGGCAGGAGTGGGAGGACTACCGCGTGCGGGTCACGCCGTACGAGATCCAGCAGTTCCTGCCGATTCTCTAGGTCCGCGACGCGGCCGCTCAGCCGAGCTGCGCGGCGAGCTCGCCCGGCTCCGTCACCGGCGCCTTGCAGGCGAAGCGCTCGCAGACGTACGCCGCCGGCTTCCCCTCGACGGCCGGCCGCTCGCGCAGCAGCTCAGGACGCTCCGAGCCCTCGGGCCCACCCGCAAGGACCACGTGCGGGCGGTGGGCGGAGCGCACGACGCCCGCCAGCTCGTCCAAGCCCGCCGAGCCGTCGCCGTTCGAGGGTGTGACGAGGGCGACCTCGCGGACGGGGGAGAGGTGGAAGTCGATCGCCTGCAGCAGGTGGCCGAAGGCGTCCGGGTGACGGGCGGCGGCCGGGGCGAAGAGTCGCATCGTGCCGACGGCCCGGTCCTCGTAGTCGCGCTGGCCGGTGAGCGCGGCGAGCCGCAGCAGGCCGTACGCGGCGGAGGAGCTCCCGGATGGGATCGGGTGGTCGCCCACGTCCTTGCGCCGGGCGATCAGCTCCTCATGGTCGTTGGACGTGGTGAAGAAGCCGCCGCGCTCATCGTCGGCGAAGCGCTCGATCATCGCGTCCGCGGTCTCACGCGCCGCGTCGAACCAGCGCACCTCAAGCGTCGCCTCGTAGAGCCGCAGCAACCCCTCGACCAGGAAGGCGTGGTCCTCCAGGTAGGCGTTGAGCCTGGCCTCCCCGTCGTTCCAGGTGCGCCGCAGGTGCCCGTCGGAATCCCGCATCGACTCCCAGACGAAGCGGGCGCACGCCGCTGAGGCGTCGAGATAGTCATCGCGCCCGAGGGCGGCTCCGGCATCGGCGAGCGCCGCGATCATCAGGGCGTTCCAGGAGCAGATCCGCTTGTCGTCGAGGCCGGGGCGGACTCGCCGGTCGCGCCACGCATATAGGGCCGTGCGGGCGTCGCCAAGCTCCGGCGGCCGCTGGGCACTGGCGCCGAGCGGAACATGGAGGACGTTTCGACCCTCGAAGTTGCCGGCAGGGCTCACGCCCCAGTAGCCGAACACCCGCTCGCCCCCCTCCGCGGGAATACCGGCATCGGTCAGGGCCTCGCGGAGCTCGTCCTCCTCCCAGACGTAGAACTTCCCCTCCTCGCCCTCGGAATCGGCGTCGAGCGCGGAATAGAAGCCGCCCTCAGGGCCGCGCATCTCGCGGAGTGCCCAATCGAGGGTCTCCTCGGAGACCCGCCGCCAGCGCTCCTCGCCCATCACCTGCCAGCCGTGCAGGTAGACGCGCGCCAGCAACGCGTTGTCGTAGAGCATCTTCTCGAAATGCGGCACGAGCCA
>DATAPB010000148.1:0-2767 GCA_036265435.1 Solirubrobacterales bacterium
CCCGATCACGGCGTCGTGCACGCCCGAGGCGACGAGCGCGGCGGCGAAGTTGACGGCCTGCTGGGCGGATCCGCACTGGCGGTCGATCGTCGTCGCGGGCGTCTCGACGGGAAAACCAGCCTCGAGCCAGGCGTTGCGGCCGATGTTGAGGGCCTGTTCGCCGAACTGCTGCACGCAACCGGTGACGACGTCCTCGACCTCGGAGGGCGCGATGCCGGAGCGGTCGATGAGCTCCTTGTAGGTGGTGGCGAGCAGCGTCGACGGATGGACGTCCTTGTAGTAGCCCTTCTCCTTGTGGCCGCGGCCGATCGGGGTCCTGGTCGCCTCGACGATCACTACCTCGCGACCCTGGAAGTTGCCGTTGCTCGCCATCGCCGGATCAGCCTCCATTCGCTCGACTCATTGCGTTGGGGGTGAGGGTACTCGATCGGTTGACTGGCGAGTCAACCAGCCGCTTTTACCGCATATCCATGCCATCGAGGGCACTCGGAGCGTCACCCCGAAGCCACCAGAGCCGCGATGCGGAGGAGGGCTACTGACTGGGTATGGGCGAGCCAGCGGCGATGAAGAACCAGATCGCCATCGCCACCCCGGCGAGCAGCACCGACGCGAGGATCACCGCCTCGAGGACGGACGGGCCCTGGGGGCTTGCCCGCTCGTCGCTGAGGCTCTTCTTCCAGGCCGGCAGGTAGTGGCGGGGCAGCCGGCTGCTCCCGGTGATGCGGACGTAGATGCCATTGAGGCGCGCGAGGATCCATGCCATGGCGCAGATGGAGACCACGATTCCCACGAACACCACCATGTAGGGGCCGCCCGAGGGCTGTTGCGTCTGCGAGACCTTCGAGCCGATCCAGATCCAGCCGAACGGGATCACGGTCCACATCGAGAATGCGCCGAGCACCATCACAGCGACGACGATGCCCGCCGCCGCGCCGAACACAGGCCGGCGCAGCCTCTGAGCCCGCTGCTCCATGCCCTCAGGGTACGGAGGGACGCGCGCCACCTGGCGGTAGGCCTCCGGTAGGCCTCCGGTAGGCCTCCCGGAGCTGCGCCGCCCAAATGACGCGCGTGATACTAAGCCGGGCGGGTGAATCGGTCAGAGGGATACGCGCGCCCGGGGATCGCGGGCAGCGGCGCGATGGCGTGCGGGATCGCCGCGATCGCGAGCGCGCTTGGCGACGTGCGCCTGTGGGCGCGCAGCGACCAGTCGGCCTGGCGGGCGGAGGAGCGCGCCGAGGCGGAGTGCGGCAAGTTCGAGGGCGCCGTCTCGCGGAGGATTCGGGTCACCACCGAGATCGCGGACCTCGGGGACTGCGACGTGGTCGTCGAGTCGGTCAAGGAGGACCTCGAGGTCAAGGTCGAGCTGCTGCGGGGCCTCGGCGAGAGCGGCGACGCCGACCTGGCCACGACGACCTCCTCGCTCCCGGTCCGCGAGCTGGCGGAGCGAAGCGGTCATGTCGACCGCCTCTTTGGTCTTCACGTCTTCAATCCGGTGCAGCGGATGGAGCTCGTCGAGCTGTGCTTCCCGGATGGCCTGCGGGCCGGCGTCGCCGCCCGCGCCGAGGCCTGGTGCGCAGCGCTTCAAAAGACGCCCGTCCCGGTTCCCGATCAGCCGGGGTTCGTGGTCAACCGGCTGCTCTTCCCCTATCTGTTCGACGCGGTGCGCCTGCTCGAGCGAACCGGGATGCCGGTCGGCGACGTCGACGCCTGCATGCATCTCGGCGCTGGCCACCCGATGGGGCCGCTGCGCCTGCTCGACTTCATCGGCCTCGACGTCGCGGCCGCGATCGGGCAGAGCCTCTTCGACGACACCGGGGAGGAGCGCTACCAGGCGCCGGGACGCATCGAGGAGTTGATCGGGGAGAGCAAGCTCGGCCGCAAGAGCGGCAGCGGGTTCTACGACTACAGCTGAACGCGAACGCCGGGCGGCAGCCCCGCCGCTGAGAGCGTCATCAGGCGGCGAAGCCGCCGCAGGTCATGCCGCGGTGCGCTTGCGCTTGCCCGCCAGGTCCCAGATCACGTCGGCCTCGGAGATCCCCTGACGGCGAGCCGTCTCGGTCACGTCCTCCCAGGGAAGGTGAGCGTCGGGGAGCTCGTCCCAGCGTGCGAGGTCGAGCGCCTCCAGCGCTCCGCGGAGGGCCGGCCCCAGATGCTCCTCGGCGCGAAGCACCGCCCTGAGGACCTCCAGTTGCTTATCCGTGAGCTTCACGACCCACATGGCTGCCCCTTCGTTAGTGCCGGATGACCGGCAAGCTAGAGCCGCGCACGGACGGAAGCACCGCCCCCGATTTCCGCATCTAGCGCGATCGCGAGCAGCTTCGCCCGGGGTCTCTACGCGGGGGCCGAGCGCTCGTCGGCGCGCGCTGGGGCCGACCGCGCCGGTTCGTGGATGCGGACGGCGACGATGCGGTTCTCGCGCACCGACTCGACCCTGATCTCGTAGCCGTTGGCCGTGATCCGGTCGCCCCGTTTCGGGAGGCGCCCGAGCTCGGAGAACACGTAGCCCCCGATCGAGTTGAACGCGTCGGATGAGACCGGCAGCTGGATGCCCACGTCCTCGAGATCGCCGAGCGAGACGTGGCCGCGCACGTACCAGTCGCCGTCCGTGAGCTTGCGGACCGACGCCGCGCGGGGATCCGTCTCGTCCTCGATCTCCCCGACGACCTCCTCGAGGATGTCCTCGACGGTGACGATGCCGACCGTGCGCCCGTACTCGTCGGAGACCACCGCGATCGAGCTGCGCTGGCGCTGGAGCTCGGCGAGGAGG
>DATAPB010000149.1:0-1790 GCA_036265435.1 Solirubrobacterales bacterium
GACCGCCCTGACGACGGAGCCGCGTTCCTCGTCGGGCGCCGGCACCGCCGCCGCCTCCGCGACCGCGGGATGCGAGACCAGCGCGGATTCCACCTCGAACGGGCCCACCCGGTAGCCCGCCGTGATGATGATGTCGTCGTCGCGGCCCTCGAACCAGAGGTAGCCGTCCTCGTCCTCGGTCACATGGTCGCCGGTTGCCCACCAATCGCCCTCGAACGGCTCCTCGCCCAGGTAGTGGCTGAAGAAGCTCGGGACCGTCTCCGGCCGGACCTGCAGCTCTCCGTCGACCACGCGGGTCTCGATCCCCGGCAGCGGCCTCCCCATCGAGCCATCGTGCTCCGGGTTGTCCTCGTCCGGGCGCATTCCGCTGATCGCCCCCGTCTCGGACTGGCCGTAGCCGTCGCCGATGCCGGTCCCCATCGCCTCGCGGAAGGCGCGGATCACCTCAGGGTTGAGGGGCTCTCCGGCGGAGACCATCCGCCTCAGCGAGCCGATCGGCCGGAGCTCTGTGCGCTTGGCGAGGATCCGGTATTCGGTCGGTGCCTGGCAGAGGACGTTCACGCCCTCACGCTCGACCATCGACATGCGCTCGTCGGGATCGAAGCGCGCGTCGTGGATCAGCGCGGCGGCTCCGCGGAGCCAGGGGGCGATGAAGACGTTGCGCGTGGACTTCGACCAGCCCGGGGCGGCGGTGCACCAGGCGAGCTCCCCCTTCCGCACCCCGACCCAGTGCTCGGCCTGCAGGCTCTGCCCGGCGAGGTAGCGCTGGGGGTAGAGCACCCCCTTGGGCTGGCCGGTGGTCCCCGAGGTGAAGATGATCACCGCCGGATCCTCGGGGCCGAGCTCGGCGATCTCGGCTGGTGTCTCCTGGGGAAGGTCCTCGTCGAGGGCATCAGCCACGTCCGCCATGGTCATCGCGGGGACTCCGTCGGGCAGCTCGCCCAGCAACTCCTCCTCGCCGACGCAGAGCCTTGGGTTGGCCGCCCGCACCCTCACCTCCAGGTCCTTGCGGCGAAGCTGCGAGTTGCAGGGCATCGCCACGGCGCCCATGCGAAAGCAGGCGAGCATCGCCAGCACCCACTCGACCCGGCTACCCACCAGCGTCATCACGGCATCGCCGCGCTCCACGCCCCGAGCCGCCATCGCGCCGGAAAGGCCGGCGCTGCGGGCGATCAGCTCGCCGTAGTGCCACTCGCGCCGGTTGCCGGCGGCGTCGATCGCGACGATTCCGAGTGTCGAGGCGGGGGCCGCCTCCATGACGTCCTCGATGAAGTTCATACGGGGCAGGGTGCCCGAACTTGGCTTGCTAGTGCGCTGCGGGCAGCTTGGTGCGGCAGCTGTTCGCCAGTCCGTTCGCCAGTCATCGTCCGAATAGCCGCTTTTCGTCGAAAGCGGCTATTTCGCTTTTGCATGCGTCAGCGAAGACCAAAAGCGATATGCCCCAAACGGGGGATTGTGGAACGGGGGGATCGTGGAACGATCTGCGGCGGCTCGCTGATCTAGAGAGAGGGAGTGGAGCATGCGGAAGTTTGTCTCGATGGCCATCGCCATGGCGTTGGTTGCGGCCCTGCCCGCCGCCGGGGCCCAGGCCAAGACCAAGACCAAGCTGATCAGCACGGGCATCTCCCTCGACGTGGCCGGCTTGATCGACAGAAATGGCGGCGTGACCTACTTCTGGTTCGGCGGCGTCTTTGCGAAGAAATCCACCTGTCGTGATGGTCGGAATGTGACGCTCTTCCGTGTCGAGCCCAACGGGACCGCCAGCCCGATCGCCTCCAGCAAGTCCGACT
>DATAPB010000150.1:0-20413 GCA_036265435.1 Solirubrobacterales bacterium
TGGTCCTGATGATCGATCCGGGCCTCGAGGAATCCGCACGCGACAAGCTCGCGCAGGATGCCCGCGGCCGCATCGAGGCGGACGGCTCGCTCAAGCACGAGAACGCCTGGGGACTGCGCAAGATGGCCTACGAGATCCGGCAGCGCACCGAGGCCGACTACCGCTGGTACCGCTTCGAGGCCTCTCCGGAACTGCTCGAGGGCCTCGACCACAACCTGAAGATCACCGACGGCGTGCTCCGCTTTCGCATCTTCAAGGTCGATCCTGAGGCGCCGGTGCTCGGCGCCCCGCCGGCCGGCAGCATCCTCTCCTCCCGCCCCGGCGGAGACCGTGGGGACCGGGGGGACCGGGGCGGGCGCGGTGACCGCGGTGGGCGGGACGGGGGCGGCGAGTCCCCGGACGGCGAGGAGCGGGCGCCCGCAGAGGCCGCGACTTCCGAAGTCGCACCTGCCGAGGCTGCCGCCCCGGCCGACGAGTAGTCCGATTCGTCCCGCTCTTTGCGCGTTTTCCCCCTGCCGCCGGGGAGAGTCGCTCCGATCGCGCTCTTAGACTGCTGTCTTCGACAAGCTAGATAGAGGAGCGACGAGCGTGGCAGCGACGAACATCAACGTGGTTGTGGTGACCGGGAACCTGACGCGGGACCCGGAGCTCCGCAGCACTCCCGGCGGGACGTCCGTCTGCAAGCTGCGCGTAGCCGTCAACAGCCGCCGCCGCGACCAGGGCGGGGAATGGGTGGACAAGCCCAACTACTTCGACGTCACCGTCTGGGGCGCGCAGGGCGAGAACTGCGCCAATTACCTCTCCAAGGGCCGTCCCGTCGCGATCGACGGCCGCCTCGACTGGCGGGAGTGGGAGGCGAAGGAGGGTGGCAAGCGCCAGTCGGTCGAGATCATCGCCAACTCGGTCCAGTTCCTGGGCTCCCGGGATGGCGGCGGCAGCGGCGGAGGCAACGGCTTCTCCCCGGCCAGCGACGTGCCCGCGGACACCTCGGACTTCGAGGAGGCCGGGGTCGGCGGCAAGGAAGACGACATCCCCTTCTGAGCCGCCGCAGCCCGCGGTGACTCGCTAGCATCTCCTTTCGGCTCGCCCGGCCTCCCGCCGGGCGACTTCCACGTAAGGACCAGAAGCAGTGGCACGCACCAGAGACGCAGGACCTCCGCGCCGCGGCCGCCGGCCGTCGGACCGGATGCGCCCGCGCAAGTACACCCGCATCAACGTCGAGGAGATCGACTACAAAGACCTGAACCTGCTGCGCCGCTTCATCTCCGACAAGGGGAAGACGCGCTCGCGACGGGTCACCGGGCTCTCCCGCAAGCACCAGAAGCAGCTGGCGCTGGCGGTCAAGCGGGCGCGGGAGATCGCCCTGCTGCCCTACGTCGGGGAGCGCTGATGGCGCAGGCAATCCTGCTGAAGGACGTCGAGGACCTCGGCGTCCGCGGCGACGCGGTTGACGTCTCCCCGGGCTACCTGCGCAATTACCTCGTGCCTCGCAAGCTGGCTCAGCCGGCGACCAAGGGCTCCCTCGAGGAGGCCCAGCGACGCCGCGAGGCGACAGAGAAGGCGGAGCGCGAGCAGGCCGAGCGCGCCCAGGAAACCGCGGCCCTGCTCTCCAAGACGGTGCTGACGATCCACCACCGCGCAGGCGAGGACGGCAAGCTCTTCGGCTCCGTCACCGGCAAGGACATCGCCGACGCGATCCGCGAGGCGCGCGACCTCCGCATCGACCGCCGCAAGGTGCAGCTCGAGCAGCCGATCCACTCGATCGGCACCTACATGGTCGACGTCGAGCTGCCGGGCGGGGCGACCGCCTCGGTGAAGACGATCGTCGCCGAAGAGAAGTAGCCCTCCCGGCGGAGATTTCTTTTCCCCGCATTTGCGGCAACGCCTCCCACGGCCGCGCCCGCCTCTGTTTTCCTAGCCCGAGCCCGGGCCGCGCGGGGTGAATCCGCCGCCGCGGGCGCTTGACTGGGAGAGCCATGGCGACCGCACCCACCACCTCCGTACCCCCGCAGAACATCGAGGCGGAGGAGTCGGTGCTCGGCGCGATGCTGGTCTTCGAGCCGTCGGTGACCAAGGTGATCGACGAGGTGAAGCTACAGCCCGGCGACTTCTACCTGGACAAGCACCGCACCGCCTTCGCCTGCATCCACGAGCTCTACGCGGACTCGAAGGCGATCGACGAGCTGACCGTGACCGAGGCGCTGACCCAGCGGGGCGAGCTGGAGCAGGCCGGCGGCCGCAACTACATGTCGGAGCTGGCGGCCAAGGTCCCCGCCGCCGGAAACGCCAAGCACTACGCCGAGATCGTGCAGGAGAACTCGCTGCTCCGCCGCCTCCTCAACGCAGGCCAGGAGATCCAGCAATGGGTGCGGGAGCGCGAGGGCCAGCCGCGCGAGCTCTCCGAGCGGGCCGAGAAGCTGCTCTTCGAGGTCGCGCACAAGGAGCAGGCATCCGACTTCAGGCTGCTCTCGGAGATCCTCAGCGACGAGCTCGACCGCCTCGAGAAGCTCTCCAGCGGAGAGACCGAGCTGACCGGCACCCCCTCGGGCTTCCGCGACATCGACGCGATCACCGGCGGCTTCCAGCCGGGCAACCTGATCATCGTCGCCGCGCGGCCGGCGATGGGCAAGAGCGCGCTCGTCGCCAACGTCGCCGAGAACGTTGCCGTGCAGCGCGGCCTGCCGGTCGCCTTCTTCTCACTCGAGATGTCCGAGGTCGAGCTGGCGCAGCGCTTCATCGCCTGCCGGGCGCGGATCTCCGGTGACAAGCTGCGCAAGGGCCAGGTCGCGCAGAAGGACTGGCCGAAGGTGGTGCGGGCCTGCAACGAGCTGGAGGAGGCGCCGCTCTGGTTCGACGACTCCTCCGACCTCGGCATCCTCGACCTGCGGGCGAAGGCGCGGCGGCTGCACGTGCAGGAGGCCGAGCGCGGCGGCCTCGGCCTGGTGATCGTCGACTACCTGCAGCTGATGCGCTCCGACGATCCCCGCGCCAACCGGGTCGAGCAGGTCGGGCAGATGAGCCGCGGGCTGAAGATCCTCGCGCGCGAGCTCTCGGTGCCGGTGCTGGCGATCTCCCAGCTCTCCCGCGCGCCCGAGCAGCGCCACCCCCCGAAGCCGCAGCTCTCCGACCTGCGCGAGTCCGGGCAGATCGAGCAGGACGCCGACGTAGTCGCCTTCCTCTACCGCGAGGACTACTACCGCGACCCCGACGAGGAGCCCGACGGCCTCGCCGACCTGATCATCGCCAAGCACCGCAACGGCCCGATCGGGACCAGGAAGCTGGTCTTCCTCGACCGCTTCCCCAAATTCGCCGACTTCTCCGGGCAGGAGGCCCCGATCGAGCAGCCCGCCGGCGAAGAGCCGCCGATGGTCGACGACGTCGCCGCGGGGCCCGACTTCTGATGCTCGCCGCGCCCGAACCGAGGCCCGGCGCCTGATGGCGATCGCCCGCAGCGAGCCCTTCCGCGACCAGGTCTGCCCGCTCGGCGTCTGCGACGGCTCCGGCTGGATCCTCGGCCCCGAGGACGTGGCGCGCCCCTGCAAGTGCCGGGCGGAGCGGCTGGGCCGCGGCCGCAGCCGCGGCATCTCCTCGACCATCCCGGCCCGCTATCGCGGCGTCTCCTTCGACCGCCCACCGGTCTCCGACATGGCCCGGGACCTGCAGACGAAGCTGGCCGTCTCCCAGGTGCGCGCCTACATCGACGACCTCGACAACCAGCTCGCCGAAGGCCGCGGCCTCTGGGTCTTCGGCGGCACCGGCACCGGCAAGACGACGCTGGCGATGCTGATCTCCAAGGCGGCGCTGGAAGCGGGCAAGACCGTCGCGATCTACTCGCTGCCGAAGCTGCTGGCGCGGATCCGCCGCACCTACGACTCCGAACCGGGCGGCGACTCCTACCTCTCCTTCTTCGAGCGCCTGACCTCGGTCGACCTGCTCCACATCGACGACCTCGGGGCCGAGAAACGCTCGGACTGGGTCCTCGAGCAGCTCTACGCGCTGGTCAACGAGCGCTACGACAGCCAGCGCTCGATGCTGATCACGACCAACCTCCAGCACGACCAGCTCGAAGAGCAGATCGGCTCGCGGACGGTTTCCCGCCTGGCGCAGATCTGCGAGGAGGTCGAAATCGTCGGCGACGACCGTCGCTGGGGCAAGATCCAGGCCGCCTGAACGGCACCCGGCCCACACCGGCCGGCCCTGACCGTCAGAATCCCAGCCCGATGCCAGGCGTAGTCATAGTCGGTGCCCAGTGGGGCGACGAGGGCAAGGGCAAGATCACCGATCTGCTCGCGCAGCGGGCTACCGCAATCGTCCGCTTCCAGGGCGGCAACAATGCCGGCCACACGATCGTCCGCGGCGGTGAAGAGTTCAAGTTCCACTTGATCCCCTCCGGGATCCTCCACGCCGACAAAATGTGCGTGATCGGCAACGGGGTCGTGGTTGACCCGCGGGTGCTACTGAGCGAGATCGACGGGCTCAAACGGGCCGGGGTCAGCGTCGGCAACCTGCGGCTCTCGGCCAACGCGCACCTGATCATGCCCTACCACGTGCTGCTGGACCAGGCGGGCGAGACGAAACTGGGGAAGAACTCGATCGGGACGACGCGACGGGGAATCGGGCCCGCCTACGCCGACAAGGCACTGCGGCTCGGCATCCGCGTCCAGGACCTGCTCGACGAGAAGATCCTGCGGACCAAGATCCGCGCCGCGATCGAGCCCAAGCAGCAGGCCCTGCGCGAGCTCTCGGTGCAGCGGCGCAAAGCCCGCAAGGAAGCTGGCGAGGAAGCGAAGAGCAACGAGCCCTCCGACCTGGTCCCGGACCCGCGCCTGGACGTCCACACGATGGTCGAGGAACACGTCAACTACGGCCACCGGCTGGAGCCGCACATCGCCGACACCGCCAAACTCTGCTGGGACGCGCTCGACGCCGACGAAACGGTGATCTTCGAGGGCGCCCAGGCGGCCCTGCTCGACCTCGACCACGGCACCTATCCCTTCGTCACCTCCTCCAACCCGATCGCCGGCGCGGCCTGCGTCGGCGCCGGCGTCGGCCCCGCCGACATCGACGAGGTCTGGGGTATCGCCAAGGCTTACGCGACCCGGGTCGGGGCCGGGCCCTTCCCGACCGAGCTGCACGACGAGATCGGCGAGCGGATCGTCGAGCGTGGCCACGAGTTCGGGACCACCACCGGGCGCCGGCGCCGCGCCGGCTGGATGGACCTGGTGGCGCTGCGCTACGCGGTGCGGCTGAACCGGATGGACTCGCTGGCGATCACCAAGCTCGACGTCTTGAGCGGGATCGGGCCGCTGCGAGTCGCGACCAGCTACCGCTCCAAGGAAGGCGCGGTCCTCGACAGCTTCCCCTACCACCAGTCGATCCTGCACTCGGCGACGCCCGAGTACGAGGAGCTGCCCGGCTTCGACGAGGAGATCGGCGAGTGCCGCGAGGAGGCCGACCTGCCGCAGGCCGCGCGCGACTTCCTCGCCTATATCGCCGAGTTCGTCGGCGTGCCGGTGCGCCTGGTCGGGGTCGGCCCCGACCGCGAGCAGACGGTCTGGCTCGGGGCCTGAACGTCCAGGCCCGCAAGGTCACTTCTCTACAGTCTCGGGTGTGGCAACCACGAGACGCGCGGTTGGGCTGAACGAACGCCTGCCGCGGGGAAGACACGGTTTGCCGCGGGAGACCGTCACCGCCTCCCAACGCAACCGCATCCATCAGGCGATGATCGAGGTCGTCTCCGAGCGCGGCTACGCCGACACCCGCGTGGTCGACGTGATCGGCGTTGCCGGCGTCTCCCGCAAGACCTTCTACGAGCTGTTCGACAGCAAGGAGGACTGCTTCCTCGCCGCCTACGACGTCCTCCTCGGCAACCTGCTCAGCGACACCGCCAACGGCTTCGAGTCGCGACCCGGGGCACCCTGGGCGGAGCGGATCGCGGCCGGGCTGGGGGCTTTGCTCGAGCACCTCGCCGAGCACCCTGACGAGGCCCGCTTCGCGATCGTCGAGGTGCTTGCCGCCGGACCGAAAGCGCTGGCGCGGCGCGACGCGGCCATTCGCCAGTTCACCGGCTTCCTCGAGTCAGGGCGCTCGGAGACGACGGTCGAACTGCCGGGAATAACCTCGCTCTCGCTCGCCGGCGGCGTCAACGAGCTGCTCTACAGCGAGATCCTCCACGGCGCCTCGGCCCGTTTGCCCCAGCGCCTGCCCGACCTGATCTTCTGGATCACCCTGCCGTTTCTCGGTGCCGAGCGCGCCGCGCAGGAGCGCGAGCGCGTGCGGCAAGCGCATCGGGATACCTGACCAATACCGATTAGCCTGTTAAGCCGCTCTTTTTTGTGAATGGCGGGGTTTATGAATTGGCAGAAGTTGGTAGCTTCCGCCGCGGAGGGAATGTTCCATGGTTTCACGCAAAGCTTTCGACGGCGTGCTCTGGACGGGCGGCCGCAAAGGAGAGATATAGGGATATGCGCAAGTACCTGATGGTCCTGATGGCGCTGGGGGCTCTGATCGCCGTCTCGGTGGCCAGCCTCGCCAGCGCCGAGCCGCCGACGAAAACGTGTGTCGGCAACCTGTGCTTCGAAGCCAACGGTGGCTTCAGTCCGAAGGCGCTGCCGAAGAACAAGCTGGCGCCGATCGCGCTCACCGCTTCGGGCAAAATTTACAACGCTGACGGCACCCATCCGCCGGCGCTGAAGGAAGTCCTGGTCGAAACCGATAAGAACGGCGCGGTCAACGTGAAGGGCTACCCGACCTGCACCTCGGGCAAATTGCAGTCGCAGGACACCAGCCATGCGAAAGCGATCTGCAAGCCCGCGATCATCGGCGAAGGCACCACCAACGTCGAGATCGCCTTCCCGGAATCGAAAGTCGTCCCGGTCAGCTCCAAGCTGCTCGTCTTTAACGGCGGCTTCAAGGGCGGCACCACCACGCTCTACATTCACGCCTACATCACCGTCCCGGTCCCGGCCGCGATCGTGACCACGGTGAAAATCAAGAAAATCAGCAAAGGCCGCTACGGCCTCCTCTCCGTCGCCTCGGTTCCCAAGATCGCCGGCGGCAGCGGTTCGGTGACGTCGTTCAGCCTCAAGATCGACAAAAAATTCACCTACAAAGGCAAGAAAGTCAGCGTCCTGAGCGCCAAGTGCCCCGATGGCAAGCTGCAGGCGAAAGCGACGGCGATCTTCTCCGACAACACCAAGGCGTCGGCTGAGTTCGTCCGCACCTGCACCGGCAAGTAAGGACTGAGCCTGAGGCTAAGTCTCGAGGACAAGGAGTAGCAAGAAGGGCGGCCGGTTGGCCGCCCTTCTTGTGTCCGGAGACGAGGTCCGTCCGAGCGCGCGCTAGTCCCGCGCGACGCGACAGACGGCCCCCTCGGAGAGGCTGACCTGCCGGCCGTCGCCAAAGCTGTACGTGGCTTCGGCGAAGGGGAAGACGACGCGGTCGAAGCCGGCGGGCGCGGGGCAGGAAGCCGACACGAACGAGCGCTCGCGATCCCGGTAGGTGTAGGTGCGCCGCAGCGTCATGTCGAAGTGGGTCAGGTACGCCCAGTCCCGGGTTGCGGCGGGAAGGGTGGTGCTAAGCACGGTGCCGTAGGTGCCGCTGCGGCGATCGACCCGGAAGGTGAGGATGAAGACGCCGGGAGGGTTGCGCGCGTAGGCCTGGGCAAAGATCAGCTTGTGCCCGTTGCGGCGCGGGCCATTGAAGGCAAGCAGGTTCGCCCGCACCGTGAACGGCAGCTGGGATGGGATCCGCACCTGCACCCCGACATGCCCCTTGCCGACGATCGCGTCGCCGCAGGCGCGGCGGGCGACCGCTTCGCGGGACGAGCGGATCTGCCCGATTCGGCAAACCGCCAGCCCGCGATCGAACAGCTTTCCGCCGCGGTTGATTCCGACGACGATGCGCTGCAGCTGGGGCAGGCTCGCCGGGTGCCCGGCGGCGTCGCGAAAGCTTCCGGACACATGCACGGCGACGGGCGCCGGAGAGTCCCTCGGCAAGACGGTGGGGTTGAGCCCCCCGTCGAAGGTGGTCACAAGGCCCCCATCGGCGTTGGTGACGGCCTCCGCCGTGCCCCCGACCAGGAGCAGCAGGGCCGCAAGCGTCGAGAGGAGCTTTGCCGGCTTCAACTCAACCGAATCTTGAGGGCTCGATGCGGCAGTAGTCGAAGCCGAAGGGAAGCACGGCGTTGTTGGCTTTGCTCGAGTTGCGGTTGAGGTCGACCGAGTAGGACTCCGCCTTGTTGCGCTGCTCGGCGGCGAGGGCGGTCCCGATTTTCTTGATCAGGTCCCGCTCGTCTTCGAGCAGATCGATCCACCCAGACAGCTTGGCTTCGTCGGAGGCCGGCTTGGGAATCGCGTCGAGCTGGCGGATCGTCTTCGCAAAGGCGGTCGCGGCACGTGAGAAGTGCCTGGCGGCCTTCTTCAGTTCGCCGCGCTTCACCTCCCCTTTCGCCCCCTTGAAGATGCGCTTGTTGGCAAGCACGTTGGTCTTGCAGATCGGCTCCGCCTGGTCCACGTACGCTTCGCGTTCGGTCGGTTCCGCCGCCGCGACTCCGACCGGAAACAGCATGCAGAGCGCCGTCAAAGCGGCCGCCAGAATTCCACCCCTCACCGAAATCCCCTCCCTCGTCTCAACTGCGTTTCTCCCACAGGTTGAATAACACATCTAGGGGCCATGTAGACCAAACTTTGGAAGCAGCCGTTCGAGGCCGCGTGGCAGCCACCAGACCCGCTCGCCGACCAGCAGCATCAGCGCCGGCAAGAGGACGATCCGGACCACGGTGGCGTCGAGGATCACGGCGACGGCGAGGCCGGTCCCGAGCTGGCTGACCGTCGCGATCGGGGCGGCCGCGAAGACGGCGAAGACGGCGACCATGATCGCCGCCGCGCCGGTGATCACGCGCGCGGTGCGCTGGAGCCCGTAGGCGACCGCCTCCTCGTTGCTGGCTCCCGCGTCGTGGCTTTCGCGCATCCGGGTCAGCAGGAAGACCGCGTAGTCGATCGAGAGCCCGAAGACGATCCCGAAGATCCCGGCAGCGCCGATCGCGTCGACGTAGGAGTGGCCACCGAGCGGCCAGCCGGAGGGAACGTCGAAGAGCAGGGTGAGGATTCCGAAGGCAACCGCGACCGTGAGCAGGTTCAGCCCCACCGCGATCGCCGCCAGCGGCAGGGCGCGGAGGATCAGGACGAGGACGAGGAAGGTGGCGAGCGTGACCGCGAGGACCACCAGCGGCACCCGCGAGGAAATCGCATCGCTGTAGTCGGCGAGCTGGGCCGGGCCACCGGTGACACCGGTCTCCAGGCCGGAGGACGCGGCGAGCGCGGCGGCGTCCTCGCCGAGGCGAGCGCCGAGCGCCTCGGAGCCGGGCGTGTTGAAGGTGTAGCGCGGGATGACCAGCATCTGCGCCGCCTGGCCGCCGTGGTCGAGGTCGATCACCTGGCCAGCCCGGCGGCGCTGCTCCGCCGGGGCTCCGTCGAGCGCGGAGAGGACGAAGTAGCCCGAGTCGAAGATCCCCGGGGAAGAGCGTCGCAGGGCCCCGACCTGCTCGTCGAGTCTCGAAGCGGAGGCGGAGACCCGTACGCCGGCTCGGTCGAGGCCGCTCTTCAGAGGGCGGGCGGCCTCGGAGCCGGCGGCGAGATTCTGGGAGAGCGCGTTGGCGCCACCCGTCAGCCTTTCCAAGCCCGCCGCCAGTTCAGTCGCTCCCCCGCCAAGCCGCTCGAGGCCCGCGGGGAGGGACCCGGAAGCGGCAGAGAGCCTCGCCGCGCCGCGATGCAGCTGCGCGCCCCCATCCGCCAGCTTCACCTGCCCGTCGTGCAGGCGCGTGGCACTCGCCTCGGCGCGCTGCGCCTGGTTGCGGGCAAGCGCCAGCACTTCCACCAGCAGCTCGGCTTCCCGTGCCGCCCCCGCGAGGCTCGGGTCGGCCGCTGCCGCCGTTTGCAGCTTCGAGCGCAGGCGGCGAGCGCGTTCCAGCCCGACGCCGCGGATCACCGGCATCAGCGCGTTCAGTTCGTCGCGCAGCGCGCGGGCGCCGAGCGCCGCGCGCCGCTGGCCCTCGGCAAGCCTCCCGGACCCCTGGTCGAGACGCCCGAGGGCGGTGACCGCACGGTCGGCACCGCTCGAGGCTTCGGCGATCCCCGCCGAGATCTTCGCGGCGCCTTCCCCGGCGCGCCCCGAGCCGGTGGCGATCAGCCCGGCCCCGGCGGCGGCCTGGGAGATGCCGTCGCGGAGGCGATCGACGCCACCGGCGGCGCGGTCGAGCTTGCTGCCCAGCTTCGCGAGCTTGGCGGGGCTGGCGTCTCCCTCCCCCGCCAGCAGTTCGTTGCCGCTGCGCCGCAGCGGAGCGACGCGGCGATCCACCTGGCTGGGCCCGATCACCGTCTGGACCGCCGGGTCGGCGGCGATCCGTCGCTGCGCGCGCCGCAGCCTCTCCAGGTCCGCGGAGCCGGTGATCGGACCGCGATCGGTCGCGGCAACGAAGACGAAGGGCGCGTCCCAACCCGAGCCGATCGCCGCAGCGATAGCTTCGGCGTCCTCGCGGGCGGCATTCGACTGCGGCAGCTGGGCGGCACTGGGCGGGCCGGTCTTCAGGGCCAGCACCGGCGCCGCCAGCAACAGCAGGGCAGCGCCGGCCAGGCCGGCGGCCAGCCGCGGGCGCCGCAGGGCCGCGGCCACCGCGGCCATCAGGCGCTTGCCGTCCCCGCTCGATCCGAGCTGCCAGCGATTGATGCCGGGGCCGAGCAGACAGAGGATCGGCGGCACGACCAGATAGGCGAGGATGACGCTGATCACAGTGACGAGGATCGCCGTGCCGGCGAGCGAGAGAAAGAGGGCTCCGGGCATCACCAGCAGCGTCACCGCCATCGCCAGCAGCAGGGTCGAGCCGGCGAAGGCGGTGGTTCTCCCTGCGGTGCGGCGGGTGCGGCGGGCCGCTTCGAGCGGCTCGGATCCGCTCGCCAACTCCTCACGGAAGCGCGAGACCATCAGCAGTGCGTAGTCGACGCCGAGCGCCAGCCCCATCATCGTCACGACGGTGATGGCGAAGCCGTCGATCTCAAGCGTGGAGGCGGCGAGGGACAGGACGCCGCGGCTGGACAGGACCGCGGCCGCGCCGATCAGCAAAGGCACCGCGGCCGCGAGGGGCGAGCGGAAGACGAGGAGGAGGACCAGGAGGAGGAAGGGGACAGCCAGCAACTCGGCCCTCCGCGTCGCGCTCACCGACTCATCCTGGATCGCCCGCGAGAGGGTCGCGAAGCCGGTTTGCGTCGCGACCACGCTTGGCCCCACGGAGTCGGCCAGAATCGCTTCCAGACGCGGAACCCCATCAGCGACGGCGTCCTCCGCGTCGAGGTGAAAGTCGACCAGCACCAGCGCCTTGCGTGGCGTCGGCCGCAGCTCCTGCAGCTCGCCTCGATCCCAGGGGGACAGAGTCGTCGCACCGGGCTCACTCCGCAGCTCACGAACCAGCCGTGGCCCCTGCCGATCGAGTGCCGCCGCGGGGCCGCGCAGCAGGATCACGAAGGGCGACGAGTCACCGAAGCGCTCCTCCAGCAACGCCGCTCCGCGCGCCGATTCGGTGCCCGGCACATCGAGCGACGTCGGCCGCAGCTTGTCCTCCACACCGCTCCCGACGGCGCCGAGCAAGGCAATCGCGACAAAGGCGATCACCAGCGTTACCCAAGGTGTCCTCAGCCCCAGAGCGTCTCCCTACCTCCTAAGGGAGGATACCCGCGGCTGAGAGGGCCTTGATGAAGCTTCCGCTAAGCGGCATCCGCGCAGGCCTTCAACCCGTAGGCCGCGGCTAGCTTGCCCGCCTGGGCGTAGGGCCCGTTGGGTTCCTGCAACATGCTGAGGGGTTCCGCGTCGGCCTCGGCAAAAGCGTCTTCGAAGGCGGAGACCATCTCTTCCACCTGCTCTTCATCGCCGTCTGGAGCCTCGAGCGCGCCTAGTTCTTCGCCCTCCAGCTTGAGCGGCTGCAGCCCTACCGCGCGCAGGATCCTGATCTGGTCCGCCTTCGTGGCGTTTTTGCCGGCGGCTTCGATGCTGAATTTCTTACTCAGGACTTCCTGCCTCTTATCCGCGTGATTGCAGATCTTGTCTGCCTGGCGGATGAACTGGGCTTTGGTAACCGACGAGGTGGTGTCGTCCCCGCCTCCGCAACCAGCGATCAAGACCGCGATGGCGACGACGATGAGAGCGAAGATTTGAGTTCTGAGACGCATTCGGTTTCCTCTTGTCATGGGTAGTTCTGCACGAGAAGTCCTGATTATTCAGGTTCTATCGTGTTAAGAGGATTTCGTCAACTCATTTGGCGGCGCGTCCAGAAGACTTCTTCCGCGACGCTAACGCGCGTGGCGATGACGCTGAGCAGTCTTCTTCGGCTTGCCCTTGCAGCTGGTCCCAATCACCGGATTGGTCTTGTAAAGGCGACCGTTTTGCCCGATCAGCTTGAGGCCGGCTCGCTGAGTGCGGCTGCATAGCTCTTCGCTGTTTTCCAGCAATCCCTTCTTCCCTCCGGCGAGACGCAGGACAAACTTGCTCACCGGGGCGTCGGGGGCGTTCAGCACCTTGCTTCGGATCCGCCCATTGTCCGAGGTCAGGATCGCGATAACCAGGGTGAAGTCCAGTTCACCGCCGAGGTCGGCCACCACATCCGGGAGGTTGCGCGCGCCACCGTTCGAGCGGAAGTAGACCGGGCCTTCGAGCGGCTTGTCGAGCAGCGGGGTGAAGGCCCGCGCGCGACCGAGAATCGAATTGGCCGGGCACGCGTTCGCGTTGAACTGAACCCTCGTGCAGGGGTTGTTGATGTGGGCGTTGTCGATGAACTGCGAGGGCGGCAGGGTGACCACAGCACCGGCCAGGTTGGCGTCGCCCGAGCGGGCCGACAACACGGCCTGCAGCGACGTGTTGGCCGAGCGCTTCGTGTTGCCCTTCAGGCTCACCGAGAGCTTCGGCTTGAACTTGAGAGTCGAGCACGAAGCGGCCTGGTAGCGAGCCACGAGCGCAACCGGGAAGTCGTCGACGGCACTGAAGACGTCGGCGGAGGAGCCGAAGAGGGTGGCGGTCGTCTGGCTTGGGTCGCAGTTGGTGGGATTTAGCGTGAACTTGTCGCGGTCGACATGGACCCGCAGGTCACGCAGCTTCAGCGGGATTCCTTTGAGGATGTGGGGAATCGGGTCTGAGCTGGCGCCATCGACCACCACTTCGGCCGTGTCGGGGTCGATCTTCAGCGCCTCGCGGACCACGACCGTGCCAGCGTCGAAGGGCCCGGCCACCGCCGGGGTGATCGCGATGACCGAGATCTGGGCATTGCCAACCGGCCCGCCCAAGTAGAGCTTGCCGGGGACGTAGGTGAGTTCGGGACCGACCCCAGCGCCTGCGATCGTGGTGCCGATCTGCGAGTCGGCGGGGCAACTCGGGAACGCCTGCTCTGCGCGTCCGGTCTTAGCCTTCGCTGCCTCGATAGCGGCCTCCGGGCAGCGGGCGATCCCCGCCAGTTTTCCGGTCACGCCCGGGGGCAGCACCGCGGAGAAGCGGGTCATGTCCTGTTCGCCGTCGGCGCGGGTGAGGCGCATGTAGAAGGGCGAGTAGGAGCCGGCGTTGTTGTTGATCGAGCCCGCTTCAAAGCCCGGGCGGAAGGGCGGCACGCCGCCAGCGGGGCAAGCCCCACCGCCGACGCCGCTGGAGATCGTGAACGGAGCGCTCGTGGTGAGCGGTTCGCTCGGCCGCGCCCGGGGAGTGAACTGGGCCACGACCTGGTAGTTGCCGCAGGTTGGCGGCGTCACCAACGGCGAGCGGCCTCCGGAGCGGAAGTGGAAGCGGAAGTGCGAGAAGGGGAACTGGGGGATGTCGTCAAAGGTCGTGACCAGCTGCCCGGTGATCGGGTCGGGCTCGACCTTGCCCGCCAGTTTGACCATGATTCCCAGCTCCGGATCCTTGATCACCATGTAGAGGGCGATCAGCGAGTCGAAGGGGTTCTCGGCACCGGGCTGGGGGGTGCTGGGGTCATCGGGCGTCGCCACGAACAGCGAGCCACGCAGGAGCTCTCCGGCCAGAAGCGGCGTTTCGACTTCGACGTTGCCGATCTTCGACGCTTCCGGGCAGCCGCGGACATTGATCGCCTCGCTGGCGTACGCGCCCGGAGCGCAAGCCGCGAGCCCTTCGGCGACCGAGGGGTTGACGGTCACGCCTTTAGGCAGGGTGACGACTGCTTTCTGGATGTCGGACTGCGCTACCGAGGTGGGGGTGGTGAGACCTTTGTCGTTGACATCGAGGTTGAAGTCGAGACCACTGGGGGACTCCGCCGAGCGGGTGGTGGGCGCCGAGGAGATCGTCGGCGCGAAGCCGAGTTTGTCGCAGCCGGTCATCGGCAGCGGCAGCGGCGGCACCAGGTTGTCGTGACTGATCGCAGGCGGGCCAGAAACCCAGGTGCCCGGGTTCTGCCAGGAGCGCAAGCGGATATTGGTGGTCAGCGGGCCATTACAGCTGCGCGGCAGGGTCAGGAAGGCGGTTTCTGGGATTTTCACCGGACAGACGCCGCGAGACGGCGTTTCAGTGGATTCGTCCTGTTCGTAGACCGCCACGCAACTCCCGCGATAGGGGTCGTGGACAGGGTCGGATGGGTCCCCCCAAAGGGTCATCTTGGCTTTGTAGAAGCGCAGCGTCTGGGAGATGTTGGTGAGCTTGGCGATGATGTTGTGGGGCTTGTCGGGATTGACGGTCGCGTCGATCGTCACCGGCACGCCCAAGACCACGAAGCCAAACTTCGCGGCAGTGCCAGGCGAGGGCACGAGGTTGTAGACGGGGGCGTGGAAGAAGCGGCCCTGCCGTTCCACCCCAGCGGCCACCTCGCCGATCGCGGTGGCGTCAGGGCACAGACTGCTCTGCGCGGTTTGCGGATCACCCGGCAGGGTGGAGATGAAGTCTTCCGTCGCGCAACGTGGAGCTGCGCCAGGGTTGCCCGCAAAGCCCACAGGCAGCTGAACTTCCATGTCCTTGACTTCGTCTTCCGGCACTTCCCCGTAGGTGGGGTCGGGTTCGGAGTTGACTGCGAGCGTCGTCACCATCCCATAGGGGTGCGAGCCCGCTTCCGCCGCCGGAGTTCCGTCAGGCGCCGCGGAAAAGTAGACATCGAATTCTTTGAGTCCGAAGTCCGCCTCGGCAGAGCCGGCGGCCAAGGTCGAGCCGAACACCAGCGCCAGCAGCGCCACCAGAAGCGTTGAGGTCGCTCGCCGTCTCATCGCCCTGCCCTCCCGCTCTGCTTGGCTTTGCCCTTCTTTTTCGTTTTCGTGTTCTTCTTCACACACTTGGTCTTGCCGTTCTTCTTCACTTGGTGCTTGCCCTTCGGACAGCGACTACCGCCGGCCTTTTGGGAACTTCCCGGGCCGACGAAGTTGGCGCTGGCCGGCGTCGGCGCCGCGGGTGGAGGGGCCGGTGACTGACAGGCGGTCCCTTCGCATTCAGGCTGAGCTGCGGGTGGGGGCTCGAAACCGCCGCCGACCCTGGCGTCATAGATGTCGACGAGGCCGTAGTCCTGAGGGAGGAGGCTCCCCAGGGTGGCGATGTATGCGTCGCTGCCCGAGGGAGTGGCGTCGATGAATTCGCTCTGGAACGAGCTTTCCCCCGAGGAGATCAAATCAACGCAACCACCGGCAGAAGGTATGTAGCTGCCCGCCCCTTCAACGCAGCCACCGGTTCCGGGGCGCTCCCACTGGTAGACATCTTTCTTGTTGTTCGTATCCCCTGGCACTAGGGCATCAACGGCGTCGAAGAAGAGGCGGTCGCCGTCGTCTGAGATCACTCGCGAGGCATAAAGCTGGTTCTCCCAAGTGGGGATCTCCGCCGCCGCCCAGAGGTCGGTTTTGAAGCCTCCGACACTGAGCTCTTCGGCCGCGGGTCGTCCACCGCTGCGGTTGCACGAGACACAGAAAAGCTCTCCGGATTCAGCGTCGTAGAGGTAGACCTGTGCCGCCGGTTTGCCCGTTGCGGCGTCGAGGCTGACAAAGCCGGTCGGAGAAGTGCGCTTCGTCGACATAAACGTCAGGTGCTCGCCGTCGGGGCTCACCCGGGCGCTGCGCTTGACCGGTTCCAGGTTCACTGGAGAGGGGATCTGCTGAAGGGTGACGGCAGCCGCGTCGGCGTTCGACACTTCCGTCACGAACTCGATCTCCCACACTTCAGCTTCCAGACTCGCGAAGTAGAGGTTTGGTTTACCGGCCACCGCAGCCCCCTCAAGGGCTTCCTCTGAGACGAAGTAGAGGCGCGTCGCGGCCTTGCCGACGCCCATCACCCCATCCACCTGGCCGGCGATCTTTCTGCTCACTTCCTGGTCCGCGTCGAACTCATAGAGAGAGTCCTCGGTCGCGAAGATCGCCCGGCTACCGTCGGCCGCCGCTGCCCAGAAGCGGGAGGCCGTGGTGCCCTCCACTCCTTCTGCGAATGCGGACACCGCCACCGTCGCAGTCCCACCAGTGCGCAGGTAGAGCTTGCCCGGTCCCTTTTCAACGTTGCTCCAGTAGATCCGCGAGCCGTCTTCGGAAATCGCTCCCTGAACGTTCGCAGAGCGCCCAAACCCACCGCCAAAATTGTAGGTGCCGGCGCTGCAGCCGCCGGTGTCGGCCGTTCCGTTCGGCAGGATGCAGACGTAGCGGGGGTTTTCCCCCTCCGCCGATTCGTACAGCTTGTTGTTTTGCCCTGCTGGTGCGTTCGGCGTCAGTTTGTCGTTGGCGATAAAGATCGCGCGACTGCCATCGGCCGAGTAGCCCTGCAACTCCGGTTCGTAGTTCACCGCCGGCGTTTTCGGCGGTGCGGGCGTCCTCAATGCTTCGAAGCTCCCGCCCGCGCAGTTATCACGCTGATAGAGATCTGCGAAGCCGGCCGGCGCCCCTTCGGCCAGCGGTGGGTCGGTGTCGTGACGCAACCAACTCAGGCAGAGGTCTGGCGTGAAGGCTTTGAACTCGGTATCCGTGGTCTGGCTGCGCTCGAAGATCGGACCGTTTCGCGGAGGCGAGATCGGCTGCGTGCTCCACCCGTTGCCACCGCGGGTCGCAAAGTATTGAGACGTGTACGGAGCGCTCTCCGCGCCCCCGAACGCCCTCACTGAGGAGTAGGTCAGTCGCTCGCCAGCAAGGTCGCTCTGGTTCAGCGCCGCGGTGTAGCCGAAGACATTTTTGAGGGCGACGATGTCCCCGCCGTCTTTGTCGAGGGGCGAGACCATCTCGTAGGCACGACAGTCCGGCAGCGCCGCTCCTAGGCCGATCCGGAAATGAGCGTTGGCGCAGTTGTCAGGTGGCCTTTGCACCACCGGGAAGGTGGTGAAGGTGGTGTCGGGCCCTACGGTCGGCCCGCCACCACTGCTCTGGGCAACGAAGCGGAAGTGGTAGGTCATGTTGGGCTGAAGTCCATGAAGGAACACCCCGCTCGTCGTGACCGGCGAGTTGGTGACTTGGCCTCCGAGCGAAGACCCGGGCGGCAGCGGGCGCGCTTGGCAGGTGCTTACCGCGCAGTCTGCCGTGCCGTATTCCATGTAGTACGTGGTGTCGGGCCAGAAGTGGGGGTTGATGGCTGCCTTGACCGTCGCCGAGGACGAGCCAACCGACATCGCAAACTGTTCTTTGATCGTCGGAGGGAGCGGCGGAGGAGGGCAGATGTCGGCGTCGGGTGGAGCGCCGTAGATTAGGAGCTGGCTGTACGGCGTCTGAAAGTTGACCTCTCCGTGACCCACATAGATGTCGGTAGGACCACATGCGTTACCAGGCTCAATGCTGTTGATCCTTGCTTCGATAGTCGTGCCCGCTACACCGAATTCGTCTTCGAAGCAAACGGTGCATTCCCCTGAGGGAGTGAAAATTAGGATTTCTTCCCGACTTGGATCACGCCCTTCGGCGACGACGTAGAGGTTTCCGCTCGGATCGGTGGAAAGCAGCTTCGGCCGTTCTACTTTTACTTTCCCGACAATTGCTGGCGTGGTGGGGTCAACCACGTAGATGTCGGGGGTCGTTGGAAAGAAGATCGCGGATTCTTGATAGAAGGCGATGTAGAGGGAGCCATCCGGCTTGAAAGCGATGGATTTGGTGATGCCGTTTGGGAGGCCTGGAACGTCGGTAAAGTTGAGTGCTTTTTTGAACACTCCATTAGGTCCAAACACTTGGATGCGGCCGTCGTCCCCGACGAAGATGTCCCCAGACGGCGCGATGGCGATGGCGCGCCCCCCCGTGTAAAAGAACCATTTCCTGAACTGGGTCGGTTCTGCCCCTTCCTGACCCGGTCCGCACTCGTCACCGCCCGCTACGTCCGCAGCGGTACAGACATTCGCACCGGTCGTTGCATTCACTCCAAACCCAAAGGTGAGAAGAAATGCCCCGGCGGAAGTGAACTTTACGACCCGAAAATTTTCGGCATCCACAACGTAGAGATCTCCGGCGGCATCCATGACGATCCCCCCTGGAGCGTCGAGCTGGCCGGCCCCGTCCCCTGGGATCCCGCCTTGGCAAGCCGTGGTGCAGACCTGCAGTTCCGGGCTTCCGTCGCTCACGCCCCATCCGAATGCCTTTACGAAGTCTCCCCACGCGGTGAACTCGCTAACCCGATCATTCTTTGCCTCGGAAACGAAGACATGCCCGTTGTCTGGATCGGCAGCGATCCCGTAAGGGGTGTTCAGCCGTCCGGCGCTTGAACCCGCGACGGCATCTTCAGGCGATTTGCCGAGAAGCGGCGGGTTGGCAGCGCTCGCGTACGGAACGAAGCCAACTACCAACACGACGACCGCCAGAAGCGCCGATCCTAATCCCCACCGAGTCATTGAGCTCCGTTCCCATCCACGCCATCCACGCGTGCGCATGGCTGTTTCCCTATTCCCTTGCGAAACATCCCCCCAGCACTGCATCCCAATCGGGTCCAGAGTAGCGAGACGCCCGGGGTCTTGTCAAGGGAACTCAAGCGGTATGACGGCCCGACAATGTTGCCCGATGCGCCGGTCCATCTTGTGATGCCGGCGACGGTGCCTTTCGTGCGAGAGGGACTTTCACAAACGAGCGAGGCCACGATCGGCCCCGCTCGCTCTCTTAGAAACCGCTCACGCCGCAATTGGGGCTATTCCCACCAGATAGCAGCTGCGGAGCCGGTCCATGTTGTGGTGCCTTTGAGGACGCCGTTGGTTCTTGTGGTTCCACATTCGACGTAGTGGACGCCGGTGATATTCGCGGTCGCGATGATGTCGGTTTTCCCCGCGTTATTGGCGTAGGTCATACCGGTGAGGTGCTGGGGACCGATCGTGGTGGTGCAGAACGGGGCTGTGATTTCGATGACTTTGCCGGTGGGACAGAGAATTTCGACTGTGCCCGGCGGCACGTGGGAGGAGAATTTGAAGTCGCAGCCGTTCTCGTGAATCGGCACGTTGATGAAGCCGAACGCGGTGCATTCGTTGTAGTCAGGCGCGAGTGTCATCGTTGTGCTTGTAGCACCACTGGTGGTCCCGCTGAATGTTATTTTTTTACAGGTGAAGGTCCCGGCGTTCGTGGTGAACACGTGGGCAGTCGTCGGGGTGCCGTGGATCGACTGTGGGTGAACGGCACTGTGAAATTCCTGGGCGAAAGCGGCCGACGCACCGATCACGCTAGTCGCGAACACCGACGCCAGGACCACGCCCAGAGTCGTGATCTTGCGATTCATTTTGATGGGTCTCCTTTGATTGTCGCTGCGCGATGCGGCTTTCCAAAAAAGGGCGAGGCCGAAACCTCGGCCCCGCCCTGATCATCAGATTCCGCTCAAGCGGCTAGCTGATTGCGACTTATTCGTACCAAATAGGACCTTCTGCACCCACCACTGTCGTGGTGCCGGTGTAGGTGCCGTTGGTCCGAGCCGTGCCACATTCGTTGTAGTCGATTTCGGTTTGGATGCTGGTGTGCGCGATGATGTGCTCTTTTACTTTTTTTCCTTCTACTTCTTTTTCTTTATTTGTGTAGGTCATGCCTTTTTCAATGTGCTGCGGACCGACGGTGGTGGTGCAGAACGGAGCTGTAATTTCGATTTTTTTGCCGCTGGGGCACTCGACTTCGGTTGTTTCAGCTGGTTCGGAGTAGAAAATGTAGGCGCAGCCGTTCTCGTGGATCGGCACGTTGATGAAGCCGAACGCGGTGCATTCGTTGTAGTCCGGCGCCAATGTCTGGGTTTTGCTTGTTTTCGCGGCCGTGGTCCCGGTGAATGTTGCTTTTTTACAGGTGACGGTGCCGGCGTTCGTGGTGAACACATGGCTTCCCGTCTGGGTCCCGTGGATCGACTGCGGATGGATGGCGCTGTGGAATTCGGCGGCGGAAGCGGCCGAAGCACCGATCGCGCTCATCGCGAACACCGACGCCAGGACAACTCCCAGGGTCTTGATCTTGCGATTCATTTGATGAGTCTCCTTTGATTGTTTTCC
>DATAPB010000151.1:0-2503 GCA_036265435.1 Solirubrobacterales bacterium
CGAGCGCCTCGGCGATGGCTCGGCTGCCGAGCTCAGCCATCGCTTCGCCTAGAAGAGTCCAACTGTCCGGCCCTCCGCATCGATGTCAACGTTGTGCGCCGCGGGCGTCTTGCCCAGGCCCGGCATCTGCTGGACCGCGCCGCAGAGGGGCACCAGCCAGCCCGCGCCCGTGTAGGCGCGGACGTCCCGCACCGGGAGCTGGAAATCGGTGGGCGCGCCGAGCAGCTCCGGGTCCGCCGAAAGCGAGAGCGGCGTCTTCGCCATGCAGACAGGGAGGTGGGCGAGGCCCTGGTCGGTGAACTGCTGGATCTTTCGCTCCGCCTCGAGGTAGTAGACGACCTCGGTCGCGCCGTACACGCGGCTGCCGATGGTCTCGATCTTGGATTTGACGCCATCCCCATCCTCGTAGAGCGGCCGGAGGTCACTGGGCCGGTCGCAGGCGGCGACCACGGCCTCGGCCAGCTCCGCCGTCCCCCTGCCGCCATCGGCGAATCCGGTGCTCACCGCGGCGCCGGCCGCTCGGCCCTCCTCGGCCAGGCGCTTGACCAGCTCGACCTCCTCGTCGGAGTCCTCCGGCCGGCGGTTGACCGCGACGACGGCCGGGAGACCGAACTCCTCGACGATGCCGAGGTGCCGGTAGAGGTTGGCCATTCCCCCCTCGATCGCCTCGATGGCCCGCGTCTTGCTCGCCTGCTCGCCCTCATCGAGGCCACCGTGGTGCTTCAGCGCCCGCACCGTGGCCACCAGGACGACGGCACTCGGGCTGATGCCTCCGGCCTGGCAGACGATGTCGATGAACTTCTCCATACCCATGTCCGAGCCGAACCCGGACTCCGTCACCACGTAGTCGCCCAGCTTCATGCCGAGCAGGTCGGCGATCAGCGACGAGTTCCCGTGGGCGATGTTCGCGAACGGCCCGGCATGCATGAGGCAGGGCTGCCCCTCCAGCGTCTGGATCAGGTTCGGCTTGATCGCGTCCTTCAGCAGAACGGTCATAGCTCCGGCCGCTCCCAGGTCGTCGGCGGTCACCGGCTCTCCCTCGTGGGAGTAGGCCGCGGTGATACTGCCCAGGCGCTTGCGGAGGTCGTGGATGTCGCGCGCCACCGCGAGGATCGCCATCACCTCGGAGGCGGCGGTGATGTCGAATCCGCTCTCACGCGGGTAGCCGTTGGTCGCGCCGCCCAGGCCCAGCGCGACGGCTCGCAGGGCCCGGTCGTTCATGTCGACCGCCCGCTTCCAGGTCACGCGCAGCGCATCGATCTTGTGGGGGTTGCCGTGGAGGATGGACGCGTCCAGGAGCGCGGCGAGCAGGTTGTTGGCGGCGCCGATCGCGTGGATGTCCCCGGTGAAGTGCAGGTTGAGGTCCTCCATCGGGACCACCTGGGCCAGCCCGCCGCCGGCCGCGCCGCCCTTGATCCCGAAAACGGGGCCCAGCGAGGGCTCCCTGAGGCAGAGGACGGGGCTCTTGCCGATGTGGCCGAGCCCCTCGGTCAGGCCCACCGAGGTGGTGGTCTTGCCCTCCCCCGCCTTCGTCGGCGTCATCCCCGCCACGCAGACGAGCTTTGCGTCCGGCTTGTCGGAGAGACGGTCGATTGCGTCCAGGGAGATCTTCGCTTTGTAGCGCCCGTACGGCTCTATCTCCTCGGGGAGAAGCCCGATGCGAGCGCCGAGGGCGTCGATCGGCTCGAGCTGCGCTTCCTGCGCGATCTCGAGGCTTGTCTTCATCTGCTCATCACCTCGCTCAATGTGAGACCGCCGCCGACCCCACCTCGGACACCAGGCGGTCCGCGTAGAAGCGCTCGAGCGTGAACGACTCGATCAGCTCCGGGACCTCGTCCGTGGCGATCAGCTCGGCCAGGGTCTTGCCGACGATCGGCGCCGCCTTGAAGCCGTAGGTGCCCCACCCGGCGCTCAGCAGGAACCCGTCCACGTCGGTGCGCCCGAGGATCGGGCTGTAGTCAGGCGTGATGTCGCAGAGCCCGGCCCAGCTCCGGAGGATCCGCGCCCGCTCCAGCTGCGGGAAGAGCTCGAGCGTGTGGCGCGAGCACTCCTGGAGGAAGGTCAGGGTGCCCTGCTGGCGGTAGGTGGTCCAGGGTTCGATCTCGGCGCCGATCAGGAACTCGCCGCGATCGGTCTGCGAGATGTAGACGTGCATCTGGGAGGAGACCACGACGATGTCGAGCAGCGGCTTCAGCGGCTCGGTCACGAAGGCCTGGAGGATGTGCGTGGTGATCGGCAGCTCCACGCCGGCCATCGCGGCGACCGTCGAGCTCCATCCGGCGGTGGTGCTGACGACGGTGCCCGCTTCGATCCGACGTCCGTCGGCGAGGACGACACCGGTGGCGCGCCCGTTGGAGCGCCCGATCTCAGTGACCTTCCGGTACGGGTGGATCTCGGCGCCGGCGGAGTCCGCGCCGCTCGCAAATCCCCAGACCACGGCGTCGTGGCGAATGATCCCGCCGGGTGGGTGATACAGGGCGCCCATCACCGGATAGACGGCGTC
>DATAPB010000152.1:0-7504 GCA_036265435.1 Solirubrobacterales bacterium
CCGTCTCGGTGTTCGGCTACGGCGATCACGAGCAGTGGGGTCACCACATCGGCGGCTCCGACGCCTCCGGCATCGTCTGGAAGGTCGGCGAGGGCGTCACCAAGTGGAAGCCCGGAGACGAGGTCGTGATCCACTGCAACCAGGCCTCCTATGAGGACGTCGAGGTCCATGGCCTCGACCCCCTCGCCGCCCCGAGCCAGGAGATCTGGGGTTACGAGACCACCTGGGGCTCGTTCGCCCAGTTCACGAAGGTCCAGGCGCAGCAGCTCCTCCCCAAGCCGAAGAACCTCTCCTGGGCCGAGTCCTCGGCCTACGGGCTGACCTACTTCACCGCCTATCGGATGCTGATCGACCAGTGCAAGCTCCAGGCCGGGCACAACGTGCTGATCTGGGGCGCCGCGGGCGGTCTCGGCGTGTTCGCGACGCAGCTCTGCAAGGCCTCCGGCGCGAACGCGGTGGGCGTCGTCTCCTCGGATGACAAGGGCGAGCTGGTCAAGCGGCTCGGCGCGGTCGATTACATCAACCGGAACGACTTCTCTGGGATGATGCGGACGAACGAGAACCTCCAGGACCGCGAGGCGGAGAAGGCCCGGTTCAAGGAGTCCCGCGGATTCGCCAAGCGGGTCAAGGAGATCCTCGGGGACTCGCCCGACATCGTCTTCGAACACGTCGGCCAGGCGACCTTCCCGACCTCGGTCTTCGTGGTGAAGCCGTTCGGCAAGGTCGTGATCTGCGGCGCCACCTCCGGCTACACGCTGGACTTCGACGTGCGCTACCTCTGGATGCGCCAGAAGCAGATCATCGGCTCGCACTTCGCCAACGCGTACGAATGCTGGCGCGCGAA
Source organism: Solirubrobacterales bacterium (assembly GCA_036265435.1). Classification (GTDB taxonomy): domain Bacteria; phylum Actinomycetota; class Thermoleophilia; order Solirubrobacterales; family 70-9; genus DASUPK01. Next base: position 845 of record DATAPB010000152.1, read on the forward strand.
CGAGCTGATGGCCGAGGGCAAGATCCAGCCGGTTCTCTGGCGAGTGATGGGCTTCGACGGCGTCGCCGAGGCACACCAGCTCCTCCACGAGAACAAGCACCTCGGCAAGATCTCGATCCTCGTCGGCGCGACCAGCGAGGAGGAGGGCAAGCTCGAGGACGGCCCGGGCGCCATCCGTGCTGAGGTTGGCGCGTAGTGGCGGACGCATCCAGCAACGGCGCGCTGGAGATCGTCTACATCGAATGGCACATCACCCCATTCCGTGCGGACCGCTGGTACGAGATCTGGGAGCCCGCCGCCGCGCGTGTGATGGCCTTCGGGGCCAAGGGCTGGTCGCTGACCCGCAACGAGGAGGATCCGCTGCACTTCCGCCAGGCCTCGATCTGGGACAGCCATGAGGACTTCGAGCGGTACTGGTACTCGGACGAGGTCTCCGCGCTCCGCCAGGAGGCCGTCAACTACTACGCCAAGCCGATCCTCCCCGTCTGGCACACGCTGATCGCCGGCGAATAGCGTCCAGCTACTTCCAGGGGTTCGCCGTGTTCCTGCACTGCCCGTGCCCACACCTAGCCGACGTCCATCTCTGCGCCTGATCCTGCCCGTGGCCCTCGTGGCCACGGCGCTCGCCGTCCCATTGGGCACGGCTCACGCGAAGGTTCGCTCATCCGTCAGCGGGTCCCTCCTCGTCATCCGTGGAGGCAAGGCGTCCGATCGGGCGAAGGTCGTCTGCACCGCGGGACTGGTGAAGGTGAACGCCAAGAACCCCCGGACGGGGCCGGTCGCCTGTTCTCGCATCTCCGAGGTCGATGCGCTGACCGGCGCCGGGAACGACCGGGTCGACCTCTCCGGTGTAGGCGCCAACCAGGGCTTCGGCCAGAGGGACCTCCCCGGTGGCTTCGGTCACGGCACCGGGTGTGGGGCCGCGCTCGCCTCGGGCGACGATCGCTACGCGGGCGGCGGCTCCTGCTTCAACCTCATCCTGGCCGGACGGGACGATGACCGGGTGAGGGGCGGCGCCCTGCGGGATCAGATCACCGGCGGGAGCGGGAATGACAACGTGACGAGCTTCGCCGGCCGCGACATCCTGATCGGCAACTCCGGGGACGACAAGCTCAACTCCGGCGCGGATGACGACCTGCTGAGTGGCAACACCGGGGACGACGTCCTGATCGGCGGCGCCGGCACCGACCTCCTCGGCGGCGGCCCGGGAATGGACCGCCTCTTCGGCGGCCCGGGCGCTGACGAGCTGATCGGCGGCCCGGGCAAGGACCGCCTCAACGGCGGCCCAGGGAACAACACCCTCGTCCAGGACGCCCCGAAGAAATAGGACCTCAGCCTGGTCGGCAGGCCGGGGAGCGATCTTTGGCTGTTAGCCGCCGCCCGATTCCAGGGCCGGTTCGGGAGGCTCGAGTACCGAGGCCGCTCCCGTCGGGAAGGTGAACGCTTCCAGGAGCAACTGGCCCAGAACGCCGGCTGTCAGCAAGAGCACGAAGACGAGTGGGCTCAGGGCGCCCCCGAAAGCGGCCAGCGCCCCGAGGAGCACGATCAGGACGAGCCTGCCGAGGAACGAGCGGTCCTGCATCGAGGTCCACTCCGCCCCGAGGTGCAGCACGGCGAGGGCCAAGGCGAAGGCCACGAGCCCTCCCGCAAGCGCCCAGCGCGCGCCGGCCTCAAGACCGGGTTGGTCCACGTGCGTGATCGCCAGCGTCGCACCTGCCGCAAAGGCCGCGATCCCTGGATACAGGGGGAAGTGCCCATAGACAGACGAGCCCGAGGGTTCCGCGGCCCACCACCGAGGTGTCCGCGAGGTCGAAGTAGATCCACCACAGGCAGAGCGCGGTGACGAAGCAGGCTCCGGCGAGCATCCAGGCCTCGAGGCTGAACTGGAAGCCGGCAACCGCGGCGACGACCGCCGCAACCGACTGACCGAGCACGACGATGAAGAACCGGCCGAAGCGCTCGGTGAGGTGAGACACACGATGGGCGAGGGGCCGAGCGTGCGCCACGCAAACGGCGGCACGCACAGGTCGAGGCCGAGGGCCAGGCCCCAGACGAGGAAACGGGACGGCGCGGGAAGGAGAGTCGACGCGAGCCAGAGGCAAGCCGTGAATGTGAAGGTCACGATGTAGATGTCCACCAGCCGACGGCCCTCGCCGCGGACGTGGAGCCGGGCACGCACGTAGAGGGCGACGAGCAGCAATCGGACCACGGCGTAGCCGATGGCGAACGCCATGCTTCCGCCGTCCCCGGCCAGCAGGCGCGGGATCTCGATGGCGATGGCGGCGGTCGCAAAGGCCGCGCCGGCCTCGATCAACCGATAGATCAGGTCGTCGGTGTCGAAGCGGTTGGCGTAGACGGCGAAGCCCGTCCACGCCCACGAGATCGCGACGAACAGAGCGGCGAACCTGCCGAAGACGGCGCTCGTCGGATCATCCGCCAGCCCGGTCGACAACTCGACGACCGCCGCGGCGAAGACCAGGTCGAAGAGCTCATACCAGGTCGCGTGGCGCTCGCTGCTCGCATCCTCGGTCGTGCGCAGCCGTGGCGGCTCGAGGCGAAAGGTCCCGGAGCCGATCATCGCCGCGAACCGCTAGCCGAAGGTGAACACGTAGGCCTGGACCCCCTGGTCCCGAAAGGTGATCTCGAACGTCCGGTCCGAATCGTTTCCGGGCTGGCGGACCAGCTGATAGAGGCGCTCCTCAGCGACCGTGCCGTTCCCCTCAGCGTCCACATCGAGCCCGTGCCCCTCACCCGGGGACTCGCCGTCGATCCGAACCTGAAAGCCCACCGAGCCCTCGCCCCCTCGGGCGCCCATCACCAGATTCACGTCCCGCGCATGGAAGCGGTGCCTGATCCGACCGCCCGGCTCGTTCAGCTCAGTCGGCTGTGCTCCGGCCGTCCAGTCTCCTGAGAGCGACCAGTTGTTGAGGTTCAGGTGAGGAGGCTCCTCGTAGAGGTGACTGCGGTCGCGCACCAGGCCGCCGGGAGACGCAAAGCCCGTCGCCCGGGCGTAGCCCAGATACGTCTCCGGGGAGCCGAGGGTGCCCCAGTCGGCGGGCGCGTAGACCCCGCCGGCGTCAACCGACACCAGCCCGCCATCCATCCCGGTGACCCCGGCTTCGGTGAGCAGCTGCTGAATGACCCTCTCCGACCCGTCGTAGTCCTCCTCGCCGTAGTGGTGATGCCGCAGTCGCCCCTCGGCATCCGCGAAATAGAGGGCGGGCCAGTAGTTGTTGTCGAAGGCCCGCCAGACGCCGTAGTCGTTGTCGACCGCAATCGGATACCGCACGCCCATCTCCTCGAGGGCTGAGCGGATCTTCTCCATGTCGTGCTCGAACTCGAACTCAGGGGTGTGCGCGCCGATCACCACCAGCCCGTTGTCGCGATATCGCTCGTCCCAGGCGCGAACGTACGGCACGGTGCGCAGCCAGTTGACGCACGAGTACGTGCAGAACTCGACCAGCACCACCTTGCCGCGGAGCCCGCCCGGTGTCAGCGGCTCCGAGTTGAGCCAGGCGGTCGCTCCGTCGAACGACGGCAACTCCCGAGCTGGCTGCCCCAATCCGAACGCCATTGGTCCGCGGGGCTAGACCGCCGCCACCGCCTCCATGATCACCTCGGTCACGACCACGGGCTCCGAGACCATGATCACGTGGGAGCCCGGAACCTCGGTGATTGCCGCGCCGGCGCGCTCCGCCTCGGCACGGATGACATCGGTGCCCGCCGCCTTGTCGACTGTCGCGACCACGGCCCAGGACGGCAGGTCCTTCCAGGCGGGTGGCCCCGACGGCTCGGAGAACCCCAGCTCAGCAACAGGCCGCTGGGTGGCCGCCATCAACGCCGTGTGCTCTGTGGGCAGGTCGGCCGCGAACGCCTCGTGGAACTTCGCGGGATCGATCGCGAACTCGACCGCCGGCTCACCGCCGTTCGCCGAGGGATAGTGCTGGGGGACGAGCGCACTGTTCAGGACGCTGTCCTTGGACCCCTCCTCCACCTCGCCCAGACGCTCCCCCTCGTCCGGGGCGAAGGCGGCGACGAAGACGAGGCCGACGACGTTCTTGGCCTGCTTGGCGGCATTTGTGATCACCGCGCCGCCGTATGAGTGACCGACCGCGACGATCGGACCCGGCGTCTCGTCGAACACAGTGGCTACGTAGGCGGAGTCATTGGCGATCCCCCGCAGTGGGTTGGCCGGCGCCTTGACCTGTACGCCCTTGCCTTGGAGCCTCTCGATCACGCCGTTCCAACTGGAGGCGTCGGCGAACGCGCCGTGCACCAGCACGACGGTCGGCGAGCCATCGTTGTTCGTTGCGTCAGGCATCCTCTTTTCCTTTCAATCGGCGAGCTTGTTGGCCGATCAGCGCAGCGACCTGAAGGTCGCCCGGACCTCCTCTGACAACTTCTGCGGCTGCTCCCAGGCGGCGAAGTGGCCGCCCTCGTCGGCCACCCCGAAGTGAATGAGCTTCGGGTACGCCTTCTCCGCCCAGCTCCGCGGAGCCGGATAGAGCTCATCGGGGAAGACGGTCAGCCCGACCGGCAGCTCGACGCCCTTGACGTCGAAGAATCCGAGCTTGCTCTCCCAATAGAGGCGCGACGCGGAGATCCCCGTGTTCGTCAGCCAGTAGTGGGTGACGTTGTCGAGGACGTCGTCGCGCGAGAGACCGCCGGGGTTCCCGGCGAAGGCGCGCGCGATCAGCTGATAGCTGGCCTCGTCGTGATCGAGCATCCAGGCCGCCAGGCCGATCGGCGAGTCCACGATGCCGTAGAGCGTCTGCGGCCGGTTGCCCATTTCCCCCGCGTAGCCGGTACCGGTGGCGAAGAAGTGGACCAGGATCTCGTAGGCCTTCTTCTCGTCGGCCGAGAGATCCGCCGGCGCCGGCTCGCCCAACTGAACGCCCTTCGAGATCTCGGGCGAGAGCGTCGCCGGCATGTTGGTGTGGATGCCGAGCAGTCCCGGCGGCTTCAGCAGGGCCAGCTGCTCGGTGACGGCATTGCCCCAGTCCCCGCCCTGCGCGACGTAGCGGTCATAGCCGAGGCGCTCCATGAGGACGGCCCAGGCCTTCGCGATGCGGATCGGGTCCCAGCCGGTCTCGGTCGGCTTCCCCGAGAAGCCGTGGCCCGGCAGCGACGGGATCACGAGGTGAAAGGCGTCCCCCGCGTCCGCGCCGTGCTCAGTGGGCTTGGTGAGCGGATCGATGATCTTCAGCTGCTCGACCGTCGAGCCCGGCCACCCGTGGGTGACGATCAAGGGCAGCGCGTTCTCGTTCTCGGAGCGAACGTGGATGAAGTGGATGTCCACCCCGTCGATCTCGGTGATGAAGTGCGGCAGCGCCGCAAAGCGCTCCTCGAACCGGCGCCAGTCGTAGCCGTCGGCCCAGTAGTCGGCCAGTGCCTGGATCGTCTCGAGCTGCACGCCCTGCGAGGGGTCCACCTCCCGGTCGGGCCACTTCGTCGTCTCGATGCGACTGCGCAGGTCGTCGAGCTCCTCATCGGAGACCTCGAAGGTGAACGGCCGGATGTCCGTGGCTGACGTGCTCGTCGCGGCAGTGCCTTCCATGTCTCGCTCCTAACTCTCGATTGCGCGCACGGCCGTGTACGGGCCGGAGGTCGAGACTTGCGCAAGGCCCCGCTGGTCGCGCCCGTGAAACACCCTGGTCTCTCCCCTGGTCACCCTCAGCTCGCCATCGGCGGCCCGGCGCCGACCGGCCCCGGGGCAGCGGCGATCTCGGCCCGAAGCGCCTTCAGCGCCGCGACGTAGATCTCCGAGAAGGTCGGGAAGGGCTGGATCGTGTCGCTGAGCACGTCGACCGCAACGTGAGCGCGGATCGCAAGGGTCGCCTGCTGCATCCACTCGCCGGCCTCCGGGCCAAGCGCATAGGCGCCGGTCAGACGCTCGCCATCGCCGAGCAGGGTGAGGAATCCGTTCGACTCGGCGTAGGCGCGCGTGTAGGTCGCCGTCTTCGACACCTCCGCAAGCATGGCGGTGCCGCTGAAGCGCCCGGATGTGTCCCCGACCGCCGCTGCCTGCGGGTCCGTGTAGACCACTCGCGGGACGGCCTCGTAGTCGGCCCTACGCGGCTGCCCGAGGATGTTCGCCGCGACGACCTCGCCCTGGTACTTGCCGACGTGGGTCAGGGGCCAGATCCCGACGACGTCGCCGATCGCCCAAAGCTTTTCCCCGGCGCGCATGTGCATGTCGACCGGGACGCCTTTCTTGTCAGGCTCGACGCCGACGGTCTCGAGGCCCACATCCTGGACCCGAGCGCGCCGACCGGTGGCGACGAGCAGCCGGTCGCCTCGCAACTCCTGCCCGTCGTCGAGTTCGAGCACGTAGTCGCTGCCGTCGCGCCGGGCGGCGCTGGCGCTGGCGGCGAGGACGAGCTCGATGCCCTCGTCCTGAAGGACCTCCCCCAACGCCTTGCCCAGGGGAGCGGGCTCGCGGCCGAGCACGTGCTCGGCCATGTCGATGATCACCGCCCCACCGCCGAGCCGATGGACGGCCTGCGCCATTTCGACACCCACCGGACCGCCGCCCAGGATGAGCAGACGCTGCGGAACGGCCTTCATGCCGGTGGCCTCACGGTTGGTCCAGATGCCGTCGAGCTCGCGCAGGCCCGGGATGGGAGGAACGACCGGATCGGAGCCGTTCGCGAGCACGAC
>DATAPB010000153.1:0-7186 GCA_036265435.1 Solirubrobacterales bacterium
ATCTCCGAGATCTCGTGCAGCCGCAGCTGGAGCCGGGTGGCGACCCCGAAGTTCGACTCGCCCCCGCGGATCGCCCAGAAGAGATCGGGCTCGGATTCCTCGCTCGCCTCCACGACCTCGCCGTCGGCGGTGACCACCTCAGCGGTCAGCAGATCATCGATCGTCAGGCCGTTCTTTCGGGCGAGGAAGCCGATGCCGCCGGCGAGGGTGATTCCGCCGACCCCGACCGAGCCGGAGTCGCCGAAACCGGTCACGCGCCCGCGCTCTCCGGTGGCGACGGTGTACTCGCCGGCCTTGGCGCCGGTGCCAACCCACGCGGTCTTGCCGTCGTCGTCGATCTCCACCGAGTTCATCCCGGAGAGGTCGATGACGAGGCCGCCGTCGGAGGTCCCGTAGCCGGGGCGGCTGTGGCCGCCGCTCCGCACCGCGAGCTCGAGGCCGGTCTCCCGGGCGGCGGTGACGACCCTCGCGACGTCCTGGGCGCCGGCCACCCGCGCGACGGCCAGCGGGCGGCGGTCGATCCCCTTGAAGAAGACCCGGCGCGCCTCATCGTAGGCGCCGTCCTGCGGCGTGATCAGCTCCCCGTCGAGCTCCGAGCGGAGCTCGTCGACCGGGATTTCAGTGGATTGCGGTGCTGGCGACATGTTTCCCCCTTCCAGGTGGGACGTGATCTTTCGACTATGGGACAGACGATCTCCGGCTCCGAAACGTGACCGTCCGACCGTATGGGAAGAGACGAATCGCGGCCCGGAAACTCATCGCGGACCGACCGAAGCGGGGTTCTATTCAACCATTTGGTTTAATGCGACGCGATGACCACGGCCGAGCTCGACCGCACCTTCGCCGCCCTCGCGGACCCAACCCGCAGGGCGATCGTCTCCCGGCTAGCCTCGGGTGACGCCACCGTGAGCGAGCTCGCCGAGCCACTGCCGATCTCGATCCAGGCGGTCTCCAAGCACCTCAAGGTGCTTGAGGGCGCCGGCCTGATCACCCGCGGCCGCATGGCGCAGCTTCGCCCCTCCCACCTCGAGGGCGCGCCGCTCAAGCAGATCGCGGAGTGGATCGAGGGCTACCGCAGCTTCTGGGAGCAGGGCTTCGACCGGATGGACGTGCGACTGCGCGACGGCCGCCGGGGGGGATCGCATGACTGAGGACGGCGGCAACGGCGGGCCCGACATCGAGCTCACCCGGACCTTCGACGCGCCGCGCGAGGAGGTCTGGCGTGAGTGGACTGAGCCGGAGCGATTCGCCGACTGGTACGGCGGGGCGACCGGCGTGGTCCCGATCGAGACCGTCTCGATGGACGTGCGGCCCGGGGGCAGGTGGAGCCTGGTGATGCAAGCGCAGCGGGGAGAGATCCACTGGAACGGCGAATACCTCGAGGTCGAGCCGCCCGAGCGGCTCGTCTTCACGGTCTCCGATCAACCCGACGAGGAGATCTACGACCGCTGCACGGTCGTCCTCACCGAGGTCGACGAGGACCGCACCGAGATGCTGTTCCAGCAGAGCGGTGGACACATGTCGGCCGAGGGCTACCGGCGAGCCGCGGAGGGTTGGTCCGGCTTCTTCGACCGGGTCGACGAGCGGCTCGCCGCCGCTGAGTCCTGACCGGCTGCGCGGACCGATCCCAGACTTCGATCGAACAGGAGGAAAAGATGGGAAAAGTTGTCGTAACCGAATTCATCACGATCGACGGGGTGATCCAGGACCCCGGCGGAAGCGGCGAGTACGACCGCGGTGGCTGGAGCTTCGAGTACAGCCGCGGCGAGGAGGGCGATCAGTTCAAGCTCGACGAGCTGAATGCCTCCGACGCGCAGCTGCTCGGCCGGATCACCTACCAGGGGTTCGCCGAAGCGTGGCCGACCATGGAGGACGAGGTCGGCTTCGCGGAGAAGATGAACTCGATGCCGAAGTACGTCGTCTCCACGACGATCACCGATCCGGAGTGGGAGAACACGACGGTCATCTCCGGGAACGTGCCCGAGGAGGTCGCGAAGCTCAAGGATCAATATGACGGCGACATCCTGATCGCCGGTTCGGCCAAGCTGATTCAGACGCTGGTGGAGAACGACCTCGTCGACGAGTGGCGGCTGATGGTCTTCCCGAGGATCCTCGGTGAGGGCAAGCGCCTGTTCGACTCCGGCCTACCCGTCCGCAAGCTCAAGCTGACCGGTGACCGCGAGCTCGGCCCCGACGGGATCCGGCTGCTCACCTACGAGCGGGCGTAGTCAGGCCTCGACCGGGAGTGTCCGGCCGGTGGTTCCCGATCAGGGGATCAGGACGATCTTCCCCCGGGCCCGGCCCTCCTCCAGACGCTGATGCGCCTCCCCCGCCTGGTCGAGGGGAAAGGTCTTCTCGACGGCCACGGTCAGCTTGCCGTCGCCGGCGAGCGCCGCAAGGGACTCGAGCCCGCAGTAGTCCGGCTCCACCTGGACGCCGGTCGTTCGCTTCGACTGCTCGGCCGCCGCCGCCGCGACGGCATCCGAAACTCCGCCCGGCAGGACGATCAGCAGGCCGTCGTCGCGGAGGACCTCGAGCGAGCGCATTCCATAGTCCTCGGTCCCGACTCCGTCGAGGACGATGTCCACATCGCTGACGACGTCCTCGAACGGCGTCGTCGTGTAATCGATCGGGTCGTCCACGCCGAGCTCGCGGAGGAACTCGTGCCTGTCGGCTCTCGCCGTCCCGATCACGTGGGCGCCGCGCGCCTTGGCGATCTGCACGGCGAGATGGCCGACGCCGCCCGCGGCCGCGTGAATCAGGACCCGGTCTCCCTCTCCGACTCCGGCGGCATCGACGAGCGCCTGCCAAGCGGTGAGACCGGCCAGGGGAAGACCCGCCGCCTGTTCGTCGGTCAGGACGCCGGGAGTCCGAGCGAGCTGTCGCGACGGCGAGGTGGCGTACTCCGCGTAGGCGCGAGCGAGGCGCGGGAACCAGGGCATGCCAAAGACGCGGTCGCCCACCGAGAAGCGATTCAGCTGCCCAGCGGTTTCCTCCACCACGCCCGCGATGTCCCAGCCGAGAATGAGGGGTGGCTCGCCCACCGCGCGCGGGTCGCCGCCGTAGCGGCGGATCTTCCAGTCGACCGGGTTGATCCCGACGGCCTCGACTCGGACCAGGACCTCGGTGCGGATCGGCTCCGGTCGATCGACCTCCTGTGGCTCGAGCACGTCCGGGCCGCCGTACTCCCGCAGGACGACAGCCTTCAGAGGCTCACCTCGACGCGGTGATCGTGCTCGTCCAGGACGTAGATCGCTTCGGCGGTCGCCTGGTAGAGGCGGTGTTGGGCCGGTGGGCTGACGTCCTCGATGGTCAATTCCCCGGATCCATGACTCACCGAGCGCTTCGAGTAGATCTCGACCCCCTCGGCCGTCTCGTGAGCGGGCAGCTCGCGCGCGACACCGAGCACGTAAACCCCCTGGCCAGTGCCGGCCGGCACGGTGGAGTCGAAGATCACGATCCCGACCTCCCGGCGGTCACGGAGATTGGTCGAGTGCTGCGCGTCGGGCTGGGAGATCCAGAAGAAGTCGCGGTAGCCGGAGGGCGCGTAGTAAACGGGCGATGCCCACGGCTGTCCGGAGGGGTCGGCGGTCGAAACAACCATGTAAAGGCTGCTCTCGATGATCTCCCGGGCGACCGCGTGCTCTCGGTCCTCGTTCATTGGCGGATTATCGGGGATCGGACCGGATGTGGGCGCCGGGGCGCGTCGATGAGTTCGGACCGGGTAACCCGTCTTAAGCCGATAGAACCAACCAACCGGAGGAGCCGAGATGGGGAACGTGATCGTGACCGAGTTCGTATCCGTGGACGGCGTATTCGAGGATCCGGGCGGATCCGAGAACTTCGAGCACGGAGGCTGGAGCTTCGAGTTCAACCGCGGCGACGACGGCGACAAGTTCAAGCTCGACGAGACCATGGCAAGCGATGCGCTGCTGCTCGGACGGGTGACATACGAGGGCTTCGCCGACGCCTGGCCGAAGCGCTCAGGCGATCCGTTCTCGGAAAAGTTCAACAGCATGCCCAAGTACGTCGTCTCGTCCACCCTCGAGAACCCGGATTGGAACAACTCCACGGTGATCGGCGGCAACCTCTCCGAGGAGGTCGCAAAGCTCAAGGACGAGTACGACCACGACATCGCGGTGCACGGAAGCGGGCAGCTCTCGCGCGCCCTGCTCGACGAGGGCCTGGTCGACGAGGTCCGGCTGATGGTCTTCCCGGTCGTGCTCGGCGAGGGCAAGCGGTTCTTCGACGGCGTCGACATGCGCGCCTTCGAGCTCGCCGACTCCAAGACGGTGGGCCCGGATGGCGTCATCGTCCTGACCTACCGGCCGAAGAGCTGAGGAGCGGAAGATGATCGATCAGCCGACAGCCGAGCAGGCGCTGAAGGAGATGGAGGTGCTCGTCGGCGAGTGGACCCAGACGGCCACGCCGCCGGGCGGCGAGCCGTGGCCGGGCGAGGCGAGGGCCACGTTCGAGTGGCTGGAGGGCAGCGAGGGCCGGCTCCTGGTCGAGCGCTTCACGGTAGAGATGCCGGAGGCGCCGAACGGCTTCTGCGTCATGGGCTGCGACGCCGCCAGCGGCCGCTACTACCAGCTCTACACGGACGACCGCAACGTCTGCCGCGTCTACGAGATGACCATCGGGGGCGGCGAGTGGACGCTTCTTCGCGAGGGTGCGCCCTTCAACCAGCGCTTCACGTCAAGGATCTCCGAGGACGGGAACACGATCGAGGGCCGCTGGGAGATCGACGAGGGCGACGGCTGGCGGACGGACTTCGACCTGGTCTCCACCCGGGTCAATTAGCGGGCATCAGGCGAGACGGCGGCCGAGCACGTACCCAGCCGTTGCGGCGCCGATGCCGCCGACGACCGAGAGGGCCACATAGCCCGCGGCCCGCCGCGGCTCACCCGCGTCGGCGTCCAGTACCGCCTGCACCGAGAAGGTCGAGAACGTCGTGAACCCGCCGAGGAGGCCGACTCCGATCCCCTCGCGCATGTCCCGGGAGAACCAACCAGCCGCCGTGAGCACGCCGAGCACGAACGAGCCGCTGATATTGATCGCCGCGGTCATCCAGAGCAAAGAATCGTGATGGATCGTCAGCCGCGTGAGCCCGTAGCGGCCCATCACGCCGATCAACCCGCCTACGGCAACGAACAGTGTCGTCATCTGACCTCCACCTCATATCGAGTGACTGGGTAGAGGCCATCAGCGGCTCTGCACCGCGGTTATAGAGCGAGCCTCATCGCTCGGAGCGCACGAGTCTATCCACCAGGAACGGGTCGGCGGGCTCGAGCGGCTCGCGTTCGATCCCGCGCTCACGCACCAGCCAGAGGGCGACGACGGCGCCGGCGATGCAGACCAGGCCACCGAGCGTGAGGACGTCGTTGACCCCCGCCAGGAAGCCCTCGCGGGCCGCGTGCTCGACCGCCGGCTGAGCCTGCTGCGGCACCGACGCCAGCGCCTGGTGGAGGCTGCCGGACGAGGCGGCCTCGACCAGCTGGCGCGGGTGGTCGCCGCTCGCCGTGGACGTACCCACCGTCAGGTCGCTCACCTTCGCGGCGCCCTGGGCGACGAAGACCGCGCCCCAGACGGCCACCCCGACAGCGACGCCCACCTGGCGGAAGGTGTCGTTGATGCCGGCGGCCATGCCGCTGCGCTCCTTCGGGACCACGCTGAGCGCGACGTCGCCGATCACGGGGTTGAGGAGGCCGACGCCTCCGCCGAGGACCAGGAATCCGCCGAGCAGCGTCGTCCACTCCGAGTCCGCGCTGATCCCGGACATCAGTAGCAGCCCCGAGCCCGACACGGCGAGCCCGGCGCTGAGCAGGATCCGAGCCGGCACCCTGGTGAGGAGCATCGCGGCCACGGGCGAGAGGAAGAACGCCGCCAGCGTGATCGGCAGGTAGCGCAGCCCGGCCTGCAGCGGCGTGTAGCCGAGGTAGTTCTGCAGGTACAGGCCGATGTAGAGGAAGAGCGCGAAGGCCGAGGCGGAGATCGCGAAGGCGGCCAGCTGGACTCCGGTGAACGCGGGCCGCTTGAAGAGACCGAGTGGCAGCATCGGCTCGCGCACGCGGCTCTCGATCGCCAGGAATCCGGCCAGCAGGGCGGCGGAGCCGGCGAACAGGGAAACGATCTGGGTCGAGCCCCAGCCTGCGTCGTTCCCGCGAACCAGCGCCAGAACCAGCATGAAGAGGGCGGCGCTGAACGTCGCGACGCCCGGCCAGTCGACCCGGGTCGCGTTGGGGTCGCGGCTCTCACGCAGCCTGGCGTAGGTGACCGCGATCGCGGCGAGCCCGATCGGGACGTTGAGATAGAAGATCGAGCGCCAGCCGAGGCCGTCGGTGAGGGCCCCGCCGACGAGCGGGCCGACCGCGACGGCCACCCCGATCGAGGCGCCGTAGATGCCCATGGCATTCGCGCGCTCGCGGCCGGCGGGGAACTCCTGCGCCAGCAGCGCGAGCGAGACGGCGAACATCACGGCGCCGCCGATGCCCTGGAGCGCCCGGGCCAGATTGAGGAAGGTCGGGTCGGGGGCCAGGGCGCAGAGCAGTGAGGCCGCCGAGAAGATGCCGAGCCCCCAAACGAACAATTGCCGCCGCCCGAACCGGTCGGCGAGCGAGCCGGCTGTCAGGACCAGCGCGGCGAGCGTGAGCGCATACGCGTCGACCACCCACTGCAGGTCGCTGAAGCTTCCGCCGAGGTCATCGCGGATCGACGGCAGCGCGACGTTGACGACCGTGATGTCGAGCAGCAACATGAAGGTCGCCACCGAGACGGCGATCAGGGTCCACCATTTGCGAGCCATGTTTTCCTCCTTCGGCCGTCACATCGGCCGCGTTTTGTTCGTCACCCAGGTGACGGATCAGAACGAAAGGACGTGACCGCCCGTGGCGGACGACACACTTCTCGCCCAAGAGTTCGAGCAGCACCGGCCCCACCTGGAGGCCGTGGCCTACCGGATGCTGGGCACGACCGGCGAGGCCGACGACGCCGTCCAGGAGGCATGGCTGCGCCTGAGCCGCACCGATTCCGATCAGGTGGAGAACCTGCGGGCCTGGCTGACGACGGTCGTCGGCCGCGTCGCGCTCGACATGCTGCGGGCGCGGAAGGCGAGGCGCGAGCAGCCCGACGACCACCTCGAGCCGATCGTCAGCGAATCGACCGAGGAGAACCCAGCCGAGGAGGC
>DATAPB010000154.1:0-9581 GCA_036265435.1 Solirubrobacterales bacterium
GTCTGCGGCGTGATCGCGTCCGCGTCCTCGGTGGTGAGGCGCTCGCGCACGACGCGCTCCATCCGGTAGAGACCGATCCGGAATGCCTCCTGGATCAGCTCACCGACCGTCCGGAGACGACGGTTGCCGAAGTGCTCGTACTCATCGAGGTGATCGTGGATCGGCTCGCGGGGGTAGGTGACCGCCTCCGCGGCGTAGTCCTTGATCGGGTTCTCCTCGTCGATCTCCTCGGGGATGCCGAGGATCTTCGGGATCGAGACGAGCTCCTTGACCAGGGCGATGATGTCGTCGTGGGTCAGGACCCGGGTGTCGAGGTCGATGTCCAGGTCCAGACGCGCGTTCAGCTTGTAGCGGCCGACCCTCGTCAGGTCATAGCGCTTGGGGTCGAAGAAGAGCTGCTCCAGGAGGGCCCGCGCGGCGTCCACCGACGGCGGCTCGCCCGGGCGCTGCTTCTTGAAGAGCTCGATGAGCGCGCCCTCTTCGTCCTTCGTCTGGTCCGTGTCCGCCGCGATCGTGTGACGGATGTAGACCGAGTCGTCGAACATCTCGAGGAGCTTCTCGTCCTCGACGTAGCCCATCGCGCGCAGCAAAACGGTGACCGGCAGCTTGCGCTTGCGGTCGATGCGAACGTAGACGCGCCCCTTCTTGTCGATCTCGAGCTCGAGCCACGAGCCGCGGGCCGGCATCAGATTCGCGATGAAGACCTGCTTCTCGCGATCCTTGGGCTCCATCACGTAGGCGCCCGGGGAACGGACGAGCTGCGTGACGACCACGCGCTCGGTGCCGTTGATGATGAACGTGCCGCGGTCCGTCATCCACGGGAAATCGCCCATGAAGACGGTCTGCTCGCGGATCTCACCGGTCTCCCGGTTCTGAAAGGCGACCTTGACGTTCAGAGGCCGCGAGTAGGTCATGTCCTTCTCGCGACACTCCTCCACCGTGTTGGGCGGATCGTCGAACTCGAAATCTCCGAAGACGATCGCGAGGTTCCCCGTGTAGTCCTCGGTCGGGGAGATGTCGTCGATCGTCGCTCTCAGCAGACCATCCTTCGGGTCAACCAGCTCCGCGAAGGACTTCCGCTGGATATCGATCAGATGTGGGAGTTCGACTGGGTTCTTAAGGCGAGAAAAGCTCCTGCGGGTTACGGGGGCAGCGTTGGATCCGGCCAACTGGGCGACTCCTCAAAGTATTCGAAGGGTTGTGAGACCGCGCAAGAATCGGGCAGCAGGGCTCACCGGCGCGCGAACCGTGCATAGTAACGCACGAGCAACCTTTGGTCAAGGGTTGCTAACACGCCCGGGTAAGGGCGACGACCCGGGATCTTACTCCGATCCCCAGCGGTTATGTCAGTGTAGCCCGGCGTTTCCGCTACTTGATCTCGGCGGTGCCGCCGGCCTCCTGGATCTCCTTGAGCAGGCCCTCGGCCTCCTCGCGCTCGATCCCCTCCTTGACGGGCTTGGGCGCCTCGTCGACCAGGGCCTTCGCCTCCTTGAGGCCGAGCCCGGTGGCCGCGCGGACGACCTTGATCACGCCGATCTTCTTGTCGCCGGCGCCGGTCAGGACGAGATCGACCGTCCCGGCCTCCTCCTCGCCCGCTCCGTCTGCGGCAGGCCCGCCGGCGGCGGGCGCAGCAGCCGCGACCGCAGTCGCGGAGACTCCGAACTCCTCCTCGAGAGCCTTGATGCGCTCGGAGAGGTCGAGCACGGAGATGCTCTTCAGCTCCTCTATCCAATCCTCGGTGGAAACCTTGGTGGCCATCTAGCTGCCTTCCTCCTTCTCATCATCGGAAGCGTCCTCGGCTTCGCCTGCGGGCGCTTCAACGTCCTTGGAACCTTCGGGTGCTTCGTCCCCTAGGTCTTGATCGCCCTCGCCTGTCTCTGGCGGCTCGCCCTGACCGGCGTCCTCGCCCTCCGGCGCCTTCTCCTCGGAGGTCTCCTCCGGGGACTCCTCGGGCTCCGGGTCGGTGGGGGTCTCTTCCGCTGTAGGAGCATCGGCTTCGCCATCAGAGGAAGCCTCCTCGCCGGCGGTGTCCTCGTCATCAGTAGCTGCTTCGCTGCCGCCGGCTGCGGTGGCTTCAACCTCCTTGGGCGCCTCTGCCTCCTCCTTGGGAGGTTCACCACTCACCAGGCCCTGCTCTGCGATCTGGCCGAGCTGCAGGGCGAGACCCTGGATCATCGAGCCGAGGCCGCGCACCAGGCCGGTGAGCGGGCTGGCGACGATGCCGGCGAATTGGGCGTTGAGCTGGTCGCGGCCGGGCAGGCGGGCGATCGCCTGGAAGGAATCGGGGTCCAGGGCCTCCCCCTCCATCAGGCCGCCCTTGTATTCGAGCAGCTCCCACTCGCTGCCGAGGCGGAAGAGAGTCTTGGCGGCCAGGGCGGCGTCGCCCTTGACGAAGGTGAGGGCGGTCGGTCCCTCGAGGTACTCCTTGAGGGATTCGGTCCCGGCCTCGTCGGCGGCGCGTAGGGTGAGGCGGTTCTTGACCACCCGGAAGCGGGCGTCGGCGTCCCGCAGCCCGGAGCGGAGCTCGGCGGCCTGGGGCACGCTGATGCCGCGGTAGTCCACCGCGAAGATCGCCTCCGCGTCCTTGAGCTCGTCGGCGAGCTCCTTCACCACTGCTGTCTTCTGCTCTCTGTCCATTTCCGTCCTCTGCCCGATCCCCAAAGAAAAGACCCGCAAGCAGGCGGGCCAGAGCGGGTGACCCCCACAGAAGGCGGGGACCGGTGTCTCTCGCTCACCTGCGCCGGACTTTCGGACTCCCATATACGGAGTGGAGTCCCGCCGGCGGTCTCGGGCGGCAAATTTGTGCGGCCCAGTCTAGGCGGTCGCGGGCTCCTCCGCATCAACGGCCACGTCCTCAGCTTCGCTTCCGGGCGTATCCGTCTCGGGTTCGGCCTCACCCTCAGCCGCTTCGGCCGCGCCCGCGCCCTGCATGATCTCGGAGCGGCGCGTCCGGGCCGGGTCGACGCGGATCCCCGGGCCCATGGTGGGGGTCAGGGTGATCGAGATGATGTAGCGGCCCTTGGCGGCCGCGGGCTTGGCGCGAATGATCTCCTCGATCACCGCGGCGTAGTTTTCGAGCAGGTCCTGCTCGGAGAAGCTGGTCTTGCCGATCGCGAGGTGGACGATGGCCTGCCGATCGGTGCGGTACTCGACCTTGCCGGCCTTGGCCTCCTCGACCGCCTTCGCGATGTCGTCGGTCACCGTGCCGACCTTGGGGTTCGGCATCTTGCCCTGGGGCCCGAGGACCCGCCCGAGCTTGCCGACCTTCGGCATCTGCGACGGGTGGGCGATGGCCACGTCGAAGTCGGTCCAGCCGCTCTCGACCCGCTCGGCCAGGTCGTCGGAGCCGATGAAGTTCGCTCCGGCCTCCTCGGCCTGCCGGGCAGCGTCGCCCTCCGCGAAGACGGCAATCGTCACGTCCTTGCCCAGGCCCTTCGGCAGCGCGAGCGTGCCGCGCAGTTGCTCCTCGGCGTGGCGGACGTTCACACCCAGGCGGATGTGGAGCTCGACGGTCTCGTCGAACTTGGCGCCGGCCGTCTCCTTGATCAGGTGGATCGCCTTGGCGGGCGGGTAGGCCCGGGTGCGGTCGATCTTCTCGTAGGCGTCGCGGTAGCGCTTGCCTCGTGCCATCACACGCTCCTTCGCATTCCGCTTCGCTTCATGCTCACAGTCCCTCCACGGTGACGCCCATGGAGCGGGCGGTTCCCGCGATGATCTTGGTCGCGGCGTCGAGGTCGTTGGCGTTCAGGTCGGGCATCTTGCGCTCCGCGATCTGACGGGCCTGGTCGGCGGTGATCGAGCCCACCTTCTCGGTGTGCGGCTCACCCGAGCCCTTGTCGATTCCGGCCGCCTCCTTGATCAGGACGGCGGCCGGCGGGGTCTTGGTGATGAAGTCGAAGGAACGGTCCTCGTAGACCGTAATCTCGACCGGGATGATGGTGCCGGCGTCCTGCTGGGTCTGGGCGTTGAACGCCTTGGTGAACTCCATGATGTTGACGCCGTGCTGGCCCAGGGCAGGGCCGACCGGCGGGGCCGGGTTCGCGGCGCCAGCGGGAATCTGCAGCTTGATCTGGGTCAGGACCTTCTTCGCCATGGCTAGATCTTCTTCACCTGGTCGTAGTTGACCTCGACCGGAGTCTCGCGACCGAAGATGGAGACGAGCACCTTCAGCTTGGCAGCATCCTCGTTGATCTCGGCGATCTCACCGGAGAAGTCGGCGAGCGGGCCGGAGACGACCTTGACGGACTCACCGATCGAGAACTGCGCGCGGGTGCGGGGCCGCTCGGCGGTCTCGCGGTGGAGCAGCCGGTCGACCTCGACCTTGGAGAGCGGGATCGGCTTGTTGCGCGAGCCAACGAAGCCGGTCACGCCGGGGGTGTTCTTGACCAGGCCCCAGGCGTCGTCGGTCATCTCCATGTTGACCAGGACGTAGCCGGGCATCGTGCGCTTCTCGGTCTGCACCTTCTGGCCGTCCTTCATCTCCGAGATCTGCTCGGTGGGGACGACCACCTGGCGCACGTTGCGCTCCTGGCCCATCGTGTGGACGCGGTGCTCGAGGTTCTGCTTGACCTTGTTCTCGTGCCCTGAATAGGTGTTGATCACATACCAGCGAAACATCGTCGAAGTCTCCAGTCCCTAGATGATCCGCTGGATCAGCCAGTTGAAGAGGGCGTCGAGGCCCCCGAGGTAGGCGGCCATGACCGCCACGAAGATGAAGGTGACTGCCGAGGCCTGGACCAGGGTGTCGCGGTCCGGCCACTGAACGCGCTTGAGCTCGGCCCAGCAGGAGAGGAGGAAGCCGAGCACCGGGCCGCGGCGCTTCTCCGCCTTCTCGGCCTGGCCCTTCTGAAGCTCCTTGGCTCGCGCCTTGCGGCGGTCCTCCTTCTCACGCTGCCGTCGCTCGCGTCGGCTCTCGCGCGGCTCCGCGGGAGCCTCCACCGCCCCGTCCGGGCGGCCGACGTCGGCGCGTGATGGTGCGGGCGCCTCGGTCTGCGGGGCGACCGGCTCGGGCAGGACGCCGGGCACCGGAGAGCCGGCGTCCTCGACGTCGGGCACCTCGCCCGGCTTCTCGACGACGCGTTCTCCGAACTCGTCGACCCGGGCGCCCGTCTCGATGGCCGCCTCTGCCTCGGCGACCTCGCCGGAGACACCCTCCCGGGTGTCTCGCTGCGCTCGGCCCTCCTGCTCGCGCTCGGCGTCGTCGCGCGCCGGTAGCCCGCGCTGCTCCGCCTGCTGGCGGCGGCGACGCTCGGCCTTCCGCTGGGCCCTGGTCTTGGCCACGGGCTAGCGGGTCTCCTTATGTGGCGTGTGGCGGCCGCACCAGCGGCAGAACTTGCGTACCTCGAGACGGTCCGGCGTGTTTCGCCGCGACTTGTTCGTCTCGTAGTTACGGCGCTTGCACTCCTCGCAGGCGAGGGTCACACCGATTCGAACGTCAGAGGCCATCTCTCTCTACTTCACTTCCTTGAATGGTTCGGCCGCGGAAGCCGTGTTCGGATCTTTTCGCGGCCGGACAGAAAAAAACCCCCGGCCCCAGGCACGAGGTGAGGTCAAGAATAGCGACCGATCGGCCCACCCGCCCGGCTAATGAGGCTGCTGGCCCGCGAAGGCCGCCGCGCGCTCGTAGATCTTGTAGAGCTTGAAGCCACGCGCCAAGTCGGCCGAGCAGTAGCGGTTGAAGAGGTCGTAGGCCTGCTTGTCGTCGAGCACCGAGCCCCGCCCGGATGGAGATGCTGAGCTGTTCCCAACCACGGGGCCGCCGGCGAAGTCCTTGAGCTGCTCGATCGTCCCCAGCCGCTGCTCGGTGTTCGCCTCGTTCCAGTCGTGGCAGTCGGCAAGGTTGATCGGCTCGCCGACGTTGGGCCCGACGTCCACCTGCGGCTGGGTGTTCGGTCCGCCGCCGCAGCCGGCGATCAGGACTCCCGCGGCGACCGCACCGAAGATTCCCGCGACGCGGCGGGATCGAAGACCTCGGGTGAGGAGGACTATGGCTTGGGCGGGGTCGTGAACCACGGGCAGCTCGGGTCTCCGAAGGGGACCGTGCTGCACGTTAGAAGCTCGGTGACCTGTCCGTTCATCGCGCCCACGGACGGGCTGTCGGCACAATTGGACGGCAGGTTGTTCGGCGCGGTTCCGCTCGGCGAGGGCACGCCGGTGACGCTTCCAGCGGTGCCGTCCGGCCCGGTGTTGCTGTACCAGCAGTTGGCCGTGTTGAGAGTGGGATCGACGGAGATGCCGCCCTGGTCCCACCAGAAGTCGACCCCGTTGCGCTGATGGCTGCCATCCGGAGCGACCCCCATCTTGTTGTCGTAGAACTGGTTGCGGTAGGACGTCGCCGGAACGGTCGCCGTCGGGTCACAGCCAGCCACCTGATTGTTGGGGTCGTCACAGACGAACTGGTCGGGCACCTGGAAGAGCATCGCGCCCCTGCGCCAGTTGTCGTAGAAGCGGTTGCTGCGGACGACGTTCGCGTTGCCGCCCGCGATCCACATTCCTGTGCCGACCGGTACCGGGATGGTCGGCACGACGTCCGAGCAACCCTGATTCGGCCCGTTTGGACCCGGCTTCTGACCGGCAGCGCATTCGGGCAGGTAGGAGTTGAAGTTGTTCGAGTAGATGTCGTTGTTCTCGAGCAGATCAGAGTCCTGCGGGAAGCCCGGATGTCCGGGCGCGGTGAAGACGTCGGTCGAGAAGCCCATCGAGTTGTCGTAGATGGCGTTGTTGTGGAGCCAGACGGCGTTGCCGTCGGTCCCGGAGTAGCCCAGCGTGCTGTGACGCATGTCGCAGTTGCGGAGTTCGGTCCCGTAGCGGCGGTCGCCCGGAGGGACAGCCTCGCCGAGGTCGGCGCTGGCGCCGGGATAGAGGGCCGAGTCACCGGCGCCCCAGGCGTCGCAGTTCTCGATCAGCGAGTGGTCGGCGACGAAGGTGAGCAGACCGTACTCGCCCGCGAAAGGGGCCTTGAAGCGGTTGAGATGCGAGCCGTCGGTCTCGATCACGTAGATGTCGTGCTCCCTGGCGTGACGGACCTTGAGGTTGTCGAGGACGAAGCCGTCGGCGCGATCCGCCCTGATCCCGACGTCCTTGGCCGAGCCGATCGGACCGCTGTCGCCCGCGGCGGTGTTGCCAGCGTCGATCGTCACGTCGTCCGGCGAGACGCCCGTGCCCTGGATCTGCAGATTGCAGCGGATGCAGGGCCCGGCGTCGGGGATGTTGTGCCGGTCGAGCCGCGGCGGCTGTGGGACCGGGGTGCTGCTGAGACCGCGACCGATGACCGCGATCAGGTTCTGGTCGTTGGGGCAGTGGAACTGGTAGGCGTAGGAGACCGCGCCCGCCTGGTTCCTGTCGTTGGTGATCTTGAACTGGTTGCAAGCCGGGTCGTTGGTCGGCTTCGAGCGCGACTTCGGCTCCGTGTAGAGCCCGGGCATGATCTCGATGCGGTCGTTGTTGTGAGCGGCGGTGACCGCCTTCTGGATCGACTTGTACGTGCATTGCCGCAGCAGCTTGATGTTGAACGCGCGCAGCTTCTTCGCCTTCTTCTTCTTCAGCTTCAGAGGCGGCTGCGACTCGCGCAGCTTGTAGCCCTTCTTGCGCGCCTTCTTGATCGACTTGTTGAGCGCCTTGATCGTCTTGTTCTTGGAGAGCTTCTTGTCGCTCCCGTGCTTCCGCAGCTTCTTACTGGGCACCTTCGGGCAGACGACCCGGGTCTTTCCGGGCTTCTTCTTGTCGAGGGCGCTGAAGAGCTTGCGGATGGCCGGGACCGAGCCGCCTGCCGCAGGCTTGACAGAGGTATCAGGCGCCGGGTTGGGCCAGTAGGAGGCGCGCTCGATGTGGGCAATGGCGAAGGCGGGGACGAGCACTGCGACGAGCGCAACCGCGCTCGCGATTGCGAGTGTCCCCCGACGTCGTCTTGCCTTCCTGGCGCGCATCCCTCTCCTCCTAGTCCCTCTCCTCCGGCCCGAATGTAACAAAGCGGAACCCAACCGCGCGTACAGAGTTGCGATCTCCGATTAGCCGATCCGGTCCGGCGTACGGGCTCCCAGCGGCACTCTGAACTTGGCGATCGTGGTCGGGGTCGCAGCTCCCCGCTGAAGTGCGTTGACCGCCTTCAGCTCACAGACCGCCTCCGTCTTGCTGAACTCGACCACTCCGTACCCCTTCTTCACGAAGTCATAGAAGCTGATATGAGGGTTCACTGCGGCAAGGACCGCGAGTGTTTCCGGGGATTGACCCGTGGATTCAGGGAGCCCGTGAGAGGTTGCCGAGCCGCCGACGAATTCGGGAAACGCGGCTCGGCCGGTCGCCTTGTCGCCCGTCGTGTACGCAGTGCCGGCGAAGAAGGTGTGGATGTCACCCGTGAGCGCAACGACGTTCTGAACGTTGTTGCCGAGGATGAAGTCCAGGATCTGCTTGCGCTCGTACGCGTAGCCGTCCCAGGCATCGACCTGCGCCGGCACGTTCCCGGGCAGCCTGGTCGCCATCACCATGACCTCGGTGCCCCATACCTTCCAGGTGGACGGTGAGGCCTTGAAGTTCTCGAGAAGCCAGTCACGCTGCTTGGCACCAAGCATCGTCCTGGGAGACTCGGCGTCCGCACACCCGGCGAAGTCGAGCTGCTCGTCATTGCATGGCTGGCGGTCGCGGTACTGCCGCTCGTCCGTGAGCATGAGATCCACCAGCTTCCCGAGCCGGTACTCCTCGTAGACGCGCCTTCGATCGCCCTTGAACCGTGCTCGCGGCATGTAGTTGAAGAAGGCCCTGTAGCCGTTCGCCTCCCGCTCCAGGAAGGGGACGCGCCGGGGGTAGTCCTTGAGCTGCGTCTTGCTCGGGTCCTGCTGGTTGGAGCTCGGCTGTCCGTCGGCGTAGTTGTCTTCCACCTCGTGGTCGTCCCAGGTGGAGAGGAAGGGGTGCGCGGCGTGCATCGCCTTCAGATCCGGATCGGACTTGTAGAGGCGGTACTTCTCCCAGTACTCCTTGAGGAACTGGGTGTCGCCGTCGTGGTTGTTGCCGGTGGTGTCGAGACGGACGCCGTTACCTGGGCCGTCGGAGTACTCGTAGACGTAGTCGCCGAGACAGAGGACCAGGTCGAGGTCCTTTTCGTTCGCGATGGCCCGCTGGGCGTTGTAGAAGCCGGCCTCGTAGTGCTGACAGGAGTAGAAGGCGATCCGGATCGGCTTGCGCGAGTTCAGCGGCGGCGCGGTCTTGAAACGACCAACTGGTGACTTCGAGTCCTCGGCAACGAAGCGGTAGAAGTAGTGATGGTCGGGCTTGAGGCCATTGATGAACGTGCGGGCGGTGAAGTCGCGATCCTCCCGGGCGGTGACTGACTTCTCCGCGATGACGTTCCCGAACTTGCTGTCGGTTGCGACCACGACATTGAGCTTCGAGGTGCGCTTGATCTCGCCGAGCCGCGTCCAGAGCTCGATTCCCTGCGGCCGGGGAAAGCCCGAGGCGACCCCCTGCTTGAAGGTGGCGTGCTTCACTCGCGGGGTGCGGCGCTTGCGGGCGGCGGCGGCGTAGTTCACGGGCGCGGCGACGGCGGCGCCGGTCGCCAGCGCCCCGATCAGGAAACTGCGCCTGCCGAG
>DATAPB010000155.1:0-5748 GCA_036265435.1 Solirubrobacterales bacterium
CCCCGCCCCGGCCTGGCGCAAGGCGATCCTCCGCGCCTACGCCCACTACGGCGCCTTCGTCGGCGACACCACCGGGCCCGGCGGCAACCTCGGGATCGGGGCGGAGTCGACCCAGTCCTGGCTCAGCTTCGGCTACGCCGACCCCTGGGTGACGCTCGGCCAGCGATATGGCCTGCCGAGCTGGGACGCCGGGGGCGCCCTGCGCTACCTCTTCGACGCCCGCCCGGGCGTCGACTGGGCGAGCCGCCTGCGGGTGCTCGATCCTTGCGTTTCTCGGGGGACGTGCTGACTGACTATCCCCGCTTCCCCACGCCCACCGCGCCACCGATGGCCTCGACCGGCGGCCCGAACTTGACGCAACCGAGGAGGAAGCCGGCACCCCAGGAAAAGTGCATCGTGGCCAATGTCGCGGGCAGCAGGGCCGCTTCGCGGGAGTGACCTCGAAGGGCTTGCCGGGCACTCTCGCCGATCAAGCAGAGCCCGTACGCGGCGAGCAGCCCACGAGCCAAGCGGGCCAGCGGTCTGGGCGCGATCACGCCGGCGGCCGCCGCGGCCGTGAGCGCCGGCGGGAGGAGATTCGAGCGACGCATGCTCTCGGGATGCTGGCCACTGGTCTTGGCGCGAAACTGGCCGTAGGTCCAGTACTGGCGCGCGAGGCCGATGACGCTCGTGCGAGGTGCGTATCGGGCGGCCATTTCCGGCACGCAGACGATCCGCCCGCCCCGCTCCCGCACCCGGGCGGCGAGCTCGGAGTCCTCGTTCACCAACCACTCCTCGTCCCACCCGCCGAGAGTCTCCAACGTCGACCGTCGCCAGACACCGGTGTAGCCCGTGTCGACATCGATCTCCCGGTCCTGCGGAAATCGGAACCTCGCACCTCCCACGCCCAACCAGACGCTGAGCGCAAGTGCGACCGACTCCGACCAGGCATTCGTGCCTTCGGCAAGCTGGGGACCGCTCACCCAGTCGACGTCGCCGCGCCGCAGTCGATCCACCCCCGTCGCCAGGTACCCGGGCGGATAGGTGGTGTGCGCGTCCATGCGGGCCACGAACTCCCCACTGGCCTCGCGCAAGCCGATGTTGAGGCCGGCGGGGATCCTTCCCGAGGGGTTGTCGAGGATCCGGATCGAATCGTCCTCGGCGGCGAGCCGCTCGAGCAGCTCACGGGTGCCATCGTCCGAGCCTCCGTCGAGGAACAGCAGTTCCACCGTGCCATTGAGGCGCTGGCCTTTCATCGCTGCCGCCGTCCGTTCGATTACGGCGGCCTCATTGAGGACCGGAACGAGCACGCTGACATCAGGCGATGCGGGCATGAGTGAAGGAGAATGATCCCGGTTTGAGATGGAGGAAGGGCCGGACATTCACCCGACGGCGATCGCTAGGCGCGATCGCGGCTGACTGTCGCGGCGATGAACTCGGCCACCCGTGCGGCCTCCACGTCGAGAGCGTGACGCCGGCTAATGATCAGCCCTCGCTCGATGCAGCGGTCACGGAGCTGCGGATCATCGGTGAGCCGCAGCACCGCGTCCACGAGAGCGTCCCGATCACCGGCCGGGATCAGCACCCCGGCCCTGCCTCCCTCAACGGCCTTCCGCACCGAGCCGACGTCGGTCGCCACGATGGGGGTTGCCGTCGCCATCGCCTCGATCAGCACCTGGGGCAGGCCCTCGGTCAGCGAGACGTGAACCAGGATGTGGGCCGAGCGGTACAGCGCGAGCAACGACGGGCCGTACGGCACAAATCCGGCGAACACGAGATTCCGCTCGACGCCGAGCGCGGCAGCCCGAAGCCTCGTCGTCTCCGTCATCCGACCGGTCCCAGCCCAGGTGAGCCGGTACTCGTCGGGCCGACGCCGGTTGAGCTCGGCGAGTGCGTCGACGACCAGGATCGGGTTCTTCTCGGGTTCGATGCGCCCAACGGTGAGCAGCTCCTTGACGCCGCGCCAGTCCTTTGCGCCGGGTTCGCTCGAAATCTCACTGGACGCCGTCAGGGAGATGGCGGTGGACATCAGCCCCGTACGAGGGCCCCCGTAGACGTGCTCCAGCTGAGTGCCGACGACGACGGCCGGAAGGACCCTGGCGAGGAGTCGATATGCCCGGTCGACCAGCCAGAGTGGCAACAGGACTGGCAGCCAACCCCGGCTTGGAAGCCTGGCGCGGAAGTAGCTGATCGTGTCTTGGCGAACACCGAGGATCACCCGGCGCCGCCTGACGAGGGCGAGCAGGATGAACACCAAGGCGAACGGATGCGGGCCGAAGATCCAAACCGCATCTACGCTCGAGAGACCGCGCCACATTCCCCTCAGGGTGCCGCTGATCGATCTCAGGACCGGTCTCACGCTGCGAAGGTCCTCGTAGTAGGGCAATGGCGTCAGCCGAAGCCCGGCCGGCAGCTCGTAGTCGGTGCCCGCCCCCGCCCTCACGGCCCTCCCTACAACGCGCATTTCGGCGAAGTTCTTGCCGACCTCCGCGACGAAGAGCATGATCGGAAACCCCAGCGAGTAGGTGTACAGGCGGTCCCCATTGCACCGGAAGACCGCATCGATGTAGACGGCGAGGCGGAGCGGGCGGCCTTCCTTGGGCTTATGCGCTCCACCGTGACCCTCCTCTAACACGTGAGCGGCAACTTACCGTGGGCAACGCAACAGCCGGATGGGAGATCCGTGTTGGTTGTCTGCTATCACGCCGTCAGTCGCGACTGGCGCGCCGAGCTCGCCGTATCCCCCGAGCAACTCGAGGATGAGCTTGCTTACCTGCTCGGCCGAGGCTTCAACCCTGTGACCTTCACCGACGCCGTCGCGGGCTCCAGGCCGGGCAGGGTGATGGCCGTCACCTTCGACGATGCATACGGCTCGGTGTACAAGCGCGCACGTCCGATCCTGGAGCGCCTCGGGGTCCCCGGCACAGTGTTCGTCCCGACGGCGTTCCCCAGATCCCGGGCACCCTTGAGCTGGCCAGGGATCGACGAGTTCCTCCACGGGCCGTGGGCAACCGAGCTGGTTCCGGCCAGCTGGGACGAGCTTCGCGCCCTCAGCCGATCGGGATGGGAGATCGGGTCGCACACGCGCTCGCATCCTCATCTCCCCCGCCTCGGCGATGGGGAACTTTCGCGCGAGCTCGAGGAATCCCGCCGGGAATGCGAGAGGCACGTCGGTGTCCCCTGCACGGCCATCGCCTACCCGTATGGCGAAACCGATGAGCGGGTGGCGAGAGCCGCGGCCGCCGCCGGCTACACCGCCGGCGCAGCGCTGTACGAGCCGCTGATGCCGAAATCGACGCTGTCCGACCCGATGCGCTGGCCACGTCTGGTCTTCAACCGCCGGGACGGTCGCCTGCGAGCACGCGTCAAGGCGCGGCTCTTCACCGGGAGCCCCGGTTTGTGGAACCTGCTCCACGGTCGAGCGGATCGCTGACCGGAACGGCGGAAGCGATCTGCGTCGCCAAATAGCTAGGGTCGCCGTTTTGGTTTCCCCCGGCCGCTTGTAGGGCCGGGGCCGCTCCCGTCGGCGCCAGCGCCGGATCTGGAGTCGCAAGCCGCTCGGTCCCCCGGATCACGGTGACGACCGTTTCAACGAGCAGCATCACGTCCGTCACGAGTGAGCGGTGCTTGAGGTAGTAGAGGTCGTGGGACAGCTTCCAGGCCGTCCCGAGGTCCGAGCCCGCATAGCCGCATCGGACCTGCGCCCAGCCCGTGATTCCGGGCTTCACAAGATGGCGGCGCTCATAGTGTGGGAACTGGCGCTCCAACCGGTAGAGCAGCTCGGGTCGTTCAGGTCGCGGCCCAACTAGGGCCATCTCCCCGCGGAGCACGTTCCAGAGCTGGGGGACTTCGTCGATGTGGGCGCGACGCAGAAGCCGACCGACGGTGGTCACTCGAGTGTCATCTGCAGAGCTCCAGCGTGCGTGCCCGTCTGACTCTGCATCCGTACGCATGGTGCGGAGCTTGAGCATTTCGAACTCTCGCCCGCGCTCACCGACCCGGCGCTGTCGGTAGAAGAGCGGTCCCCCATCCTGGACCTTGATGGCCAGTGCGCTCAAGGCGAGGATCGGAAACGCCAGGACCCCACCGATCACGGCCCCACTCAGGTCGAGCAAGCGCTTGAAGAGGGGAGAACTTGCGTGGTACCGCGGGTGCATGATGTATCTGAACCAGGCGGCGTCGATGTTCGCAATTGGAACGTGACCCAATAGTTCCTCGTGAAGCTGGTTGGCTTCGATCATCCGCACGGGGAGATCGAGACAGCTGCGAGTTACCTCGTGACAAACCCGGGCCGAGCCGGGACGGTCCCCAACTCCGGCGCCTTCCGCGTCTTCCGGCGGAGCGCACACCAGGAGCTCGACTCCGTGTTCAATCACCGCGGATCGCACATCGGACAGCCCCCCGAGGGACCCTTGTTCGCCGATCGGCGCCCTGCCCCCGTACTCGGTGCTCAACCATCCAGCCAGCCGATGCGAACGAATTCCCGCATCGTTGAGCCCCCTGGCGAAGGATGCGGCAAACGACGAAGTGCCGATCACTGCAGCCACGACCGGGCGCTCGGCTTCGAAGCGAGCTTCCATAGAGCGCCCGACGGCGGCGGTCAGCATCGCCGCGACCGCAGCCTCGCTCAGCTCATAAGGGGAAACGCCTCCGCCGGGCTCGAGCAAGATGACAACGGCGACGCTCAGCCCCGGGCCTGCCACCGCAAGCAGCAGCCGCGACGCGGGCATCAAATGCCGCGGATAGGCAAATCGAGCGACAGACCAACACCCCGCGAAGACCGCGAAGAAGATGAGGAACGCCATCCGCAATTGCCCCGTGCCCACGTACACCAGCAAGCCGGCCGTGGCCGCCGGAAGCACCTGCGTGCCGAGGACGCAGACCAGTTCCCGTGCCCGGCTGACCAGGAGGCGAGGCCGGCCTGCCCTATCCGAGAGGGTCCGCAGCACGGCGCCGCAAGCAATCACGGCGAGCATCCCGGCTGCGAGGATCGCCAAATCGAAGCGGTTGAACGACCCCGCAACCGTACTCAGGGTCAGCCAAAGCTGCTGTGCCACCTATCCCTTTCCCTGAGGACCTGACGCCCTCAGGAGCCAGTCCCGCCTTTGGGGTCGGGACTGGTGACAGACTAACCCACATTCAGCCAATCAAAACGCGGATTTTGGGTAACTATTTGGGCGGCGACCGCTCCTCGCTGGTTCGGCGAGTCGACAGCTCAATCAGCAGAGCTGTGCACGAACCGAGCGCAAAGCCGGCGATCAGTGCGAGCACCAGGATCAGAGGGGCCGATGCGCCCGAGGTGGAGGTCGGCGGGACCGCTGGCTGCGACAGCTGTAGCGTCGGGTCGCCACTCCTGACGACCGAGTTGACCTGATCGAGCCGGCCGGCGAGATCCGCACGGGTCGCCGCATCGGTCGTCGGGGTGGCCTGCAGGGCTGCCTGAAGTTGAGCGATCAGGCTCCCCGCCGCGTTGGTGATCTCGGCCGAACGCACCGCGAGCACGGCTCGCGAGAACCGGTTGGCGAGCCCGGCCGCGTCATCCGCGCTGTCCGCGGTGGCGGTGACCGCGAGGATGTTGCTCTGGCCCTCCGGACTGACCTTGATCCGATTCAGGATCTCGTCCGCGGTCAAGTCCTCTCCCGGCTGGGCGGCGACCCGAGCGGCCGCGGCCTGCGACTCGGCCAGCGAAGCGGCCGTTTGCATCGTACGAACCGGATCGCCGGTGTCGCGAATCAGCGGCAGTCCGAGAAAGGTCTGGTCGTCGGCAGC
>DATAPB010000156.1:0-7015 GCA_036265435.1 Solirubrobacterales bacterium
CACGAGCGGCAGGTGCTCCTTCAGGGAGTTCTGCCAGTCGACGTTGGACGCCGTATCCCCGCTGACGTCGACCGTGGCCCCGGTGCCGGCAAAGGCCGCGGGGATCAGGTCGTCGCGCAGGGTCGAGAGCGCGCTCTTGGAACGGTCGTTCGAGCCGTCGCCGGCCAGGGGCAGTGAGAGGGCCGCGACAGTCCCCTGGCCGTTGACCCGTACGTCCGGATCGCCGGCCGCGACACCCTCGGCTTGAGCCTGGTCGGATACCTCGGCGATCGCCGCCTTCACCTCGGGCGAGGCGACGTCGCCCGCCTGCACCACCAGCAGCGCCGGAGGATGCTCGGACGGATAGAGGTCCTGGATCTGGTTGTACGTCTGGATGGTCGAGAGTTGCTGGGGGAAGTCCTCCACCCCCGTGCTCTTCACGTTCATCCCAAACGCGGGAATCGCCAGGGCCACCAGTACCGTGCCGGTCACGGCGATAGCGGCGACCGGCCTGCGCATGACGCCGCGAACGATCGCCGTCCAGACCCGCGACTCACCGGCGGCCCTCCTGCGCCGCGACAGGAACGGAATCCGCCCCTTCTCCATCTTGTCGCCGAGCAGCGACATCATCGCGGGCAGGAACGTGAGCGATCCCAGCATCGCGACCGCCACCACCAGGAGCGTCCCGATCCCGAAGGAGATGAAGACGCTGTTACCACTGAGGAACATCCCGGCCATAGCGGCGATCACGGTCAGGCCCGAGATCAGCACCGCTCGGCCGGAAGTGGCCGCTGCGACATCGATTGCCTCGCTGGGCGACCGTCCTCGCGCCCGCTCCTCGCGCTCGCGCCGGAGATAGAAAAGCGAGTAGTCCACCCCGACGGCCATTCCGATCAGCAAGATCACCGAGCCGATGGCGTCGTCGACGGGGAAGATCTGGCTCGGGATCGAGACCAGTCCGATCGTCGCCATCACGGCCGAGATCGCCAGGATCACCGGGATACCCGCGGCGACCAGAGCACCGAATGCGACCACCAGGATCAGCAGCGTGATCGGGATGGAGAGCGTCTCCGCCTTTGCGAAGTCGTCGCTGATCGAGTCCGAGAGCTGCTTCTCGGCGGTGCCGTCGCCGGCCACGCCGATCTGGAATTCGGGGTTCGCCCGTTTGGCTCGATCCACGGCGGCAAACGTCTTGGCCGCGGTCTCGTCCGCCTTCTCCGGGTCGCCCCTCAGGTCCGCGTCGATCAGCGCTGCGTGACCTTCGGCCGACGGCTGCGGGGCGTCGATCGCGGCGAACTGGCCCGTCGACCGGAGCTCCTGGCGAACACTGGCCAGTGCCGATCTGAACTCGGGGCTGGTGGCAGTCTGCGTCTTGCTCTGCACCAGCACGCTCTCGCTCGCCGGGTCCTTCGGTCCCTTCTTGTCGAGGGTCATCTCGGCGGCCTTCGACTCGCCGACGTTGGACTCCGCGTCGGTCAGGCTCCGCTGGCCGACGGCGCCGCCACCGATCAGCGCGACCGCCACGAACGCGATCCACAGGCCGATGGCCTTCTTGCGATTCGTCGCGCTCCAATGACCGGCTCTGGCCGCGATTCCCTTGATCTCTGTCCTCTTGCTCGGCATTTCGCCCTCCTCTTTCGTCGATTTCCGAGTCGGACGCAGGGTCTCGCCGCGGAGGCGCGGTTCCAATGCGGCCAACAGGCATATCCGGGGTTCGGCTGGCCGCAGCGGGGGTGCGGTTACCCGTATGGGAAAGCGACGGGCGAAGCGGGAGAATCAGCGCTGTGAGCAGGCGAATCCTCATCGTCGATGACCACGCCGGCTTCCGGGCGAGCGCGCGACGGATGCTCGAGGCGGGCGGCTTCGACGTCGTGGGGGAGGCGGATGACGGCGCCGCGGCGGTGGACGCGGCGGGCGCTCTCACCCCCGATGTGATCCTGCTCGACGTTCAGCTTCCCGACGCGAGCGGCATCGACCTCGCCGGCCAGCTCTCGGCGAACGGCGGCCCGGCCGTCGTCCTGACCTCGAGCCGCCCCAGGGACCAGCTTGCCCCAGACCTGTCGAGCAGCGGCGCACTGGGCTTCATCCCCAAGGACGAGCTCACCGCGTCGGCGATCGAGGAGCTGGTGGCGTGAACTCGATGGCACCCCTGCGACGAGCGCTGGTGGCGCTGGGCATCGCCGGAATCCTGGTCGGGGTCGCGACCTTCGTGATCGTCGCGAAGGGCCACGCCGCGGAGGTCCCGCTGCTCGAGGCGGTCCTCACCCTGCTGATCGGCTGGTCGTTCATCGGCACGGGCCTCTTCGCCTGGGATCGGCGGCCAAGCAACCTGGTCGGCCTGCTGATGGTCGGCGTCGGGTTCACCTGGTTCCTCTCGGAGTTCAAGGTCTCCGACCTTCCTCTGGCGGCCGCCATCGGCTTCGCCGTTAACAGCATTCCGATCGCGATCCTGATCCACCTGCTGATCGTCTTTCCAAGCGGACGTGCCAGAGGACGAGTGGATCGCTTCTTCATCGGCTACGGCTACGTCGCCGGCGGACTGGTCGCCTCGCTCCCCACCCTCTTCTACAACCCGGGAGGGGACCCGGATTGCACCGGATGCGTCTCGACGAACCCCCTGATGATCCACGACGACCTGGATCTCGTCCACGGGATCTTCACCACGCTCAGCGCCGTGAGCATTCCGGTGCTGATTGCGCTCGTAATCCATCTCGTTCGACGTGCGCGGACAGCCAGTCCCGATGAGCGCCGCAGCCAGGAGCCGGTCTGGTGGGCCGGAGTGGCGACCGTCTTTCTCTTCGCCGCCGCACTGGTCACGAACCTCGCTCCCGAGAACGGCAATGTCGACGACGTCATCTGGTACATCGCGAACGTCGTGATCGCGACGGTGCCCTTCGCTTTTCTCTTCGGCCTGCTGAGGACACGGCTATCCGAGGCCGATCTGGTCGCCGAGGAGAACGTCCGTCTCGACGCCGAGCTGCAGGCCCGCCTCGAGGAGCTGCGCGAGTCGCGGGCGCGGATCGTGGAGGCCGGCTTTGCGGCGCGCCGTAGGCTCGAGCGCGACCTCCACGACGGCGCCCAGCAGCGGCTGGTAGGGCTGGCGCTCGACCTGCGGCTGGCGCGCGAGAAGCTCGACGACGACCCGGGAGCGACCGCAGCGATGCTCGACGACGCCTCGGCGGAGCTCTCCAAGGCCACCGAGGAGCTCCGCGAGCTCGCGCGCGGCATCCACCCGGCGATCCTCAGCGATCGCGGACTGGAAGCGGCGGTCGAATCGCTCGCTCAGCGCGCGCCCCTACCCGTCGAGATAGAGGCCTCGGTACAGGGTCGCCTTCCCGAGCCGGTCGAGGCTGCGGCCTACTTCGTCGTCTCCGAGGCGCTCACCAACGTCGTCAGACACTCCGGCGCCGAGCGCGCCGAGGTGGAGATCAGGCGAGACGACGGGCGCCTGATCGTCGAGGTGATGGACGACGGGGCAGGCGGTGCAGATCCGGCGGGATCCGGCCTGAGCGGCCTCGCGGACCGGGTCGCCGCGCTCGACGGACGTCTTCGGGTGGACGCGCCGGCCGCCGGCGGCACGATCGTCCGCGCCGACATCCCGCTCGTCGAGGTGAATGGGGCGCGCTCCTGATGCGCGTCGTCGTCGCCGAGGATTCCGTGCTGCTGAGGGAGGGCGTGGCGCGGCTCCTGCAGGAGGCCGGGCACGAGGTGGTCGGCCAGGCCGGCGACGCGGACGACCTGATGCGCAAGGTCCGGGCTCACAAGCCCGACCTCGCCGTCGTCGACGTGCGCATGCCGCCCACCCAGACCGACGAGGGGCTCCGGGCCGCGAAGGAGATCCGGGCCGAGCTCCCAGGCGTCGGCGTACTCGTCCTCTCCGGCTACGTCGAGCCGGCCTACGCCCAGGAGCTGCTCGCGGAGAACGCCGAGGGCCTCGGCTACCTGCTCAAGGACCGGGTCGCGGACGTGACCGCGTTCGCCGACGCGGTCGAGCGCGTCGGGACCGGCGGGTCAGCGCTCGACCCGGAGGTCGTCTCGGTGTTGATGGGACGCGCCCGCGAGGACGACCCGCTGGAGGAGCTCACCCCCCGCGAGCGCGAGGTGCTCGCCCTGATGGCGGAAGGCCGCTCCAACGGCGCGATCGCAGGGCAGCTCGTGGTCACCGACCGCGCCGTCGAGAAGCACGTCACCTCGATCTTCAGCAAGCTCGGCCTCAACGCGACGGCTGAGGACCACCGCCGGGTCCTCGCGGTGCTGCGCTTCCTCGAGGCCTGAACCTGACGAGCCCTCGATCTCCGGCTGCTACCTGCCCGTCTTCTTGGCGTCGAAATCCAGCGCGGCGACGTGAGAGCTCGTGCGACCGTTGACGCTCAGGCTGCAGAGGGTGCGGCCGGGCTGTTGCACCGTTCGCGGCCCGTTTCTCGAGCCCGCGAACAGCTCTCCCTCGATTGCCGTCGCCCGCTTCGGTATCGGCCTGTAGACGTTGCTGCCGTTGGGAAGGTCGAGCGGATGATGGGGGGTCCGCTTGCGTCCGGGCAGCGGGGCCGACCTCAGCGTGATCGACTTGGTGAATTCGGTCACCTCACCAGGCTCCGAGTCGCTGATCGCACCGTTGCCATCGAGGTCGGCGTTCTCCCTCGTGCAGCCGAGCGTGATGGGGACGACGAAGTCGACGATCTTTCCCCGTCGAGTCAGCCTCCACTTGACCGCGGTGCCCTCCTCGGTGACTCCGCTGTACGCCCCGGAGAGCCGCTTCGCGCTCACCGACTTGATCACCTTGTTGCTGAACCGCTTCGAGTCGGCACGCCCTGCGAAGCCGATGATCACGATCGATGTTGCGCAGAGCAGCACCACCACGGCGCCGATGGGACGCCTCGTCCTCGCGGTTGTCTCCATGATCGTCTCCCCGTGGAATTCGCTTGCCGGGCGAAGCTATGCGGGGACGCTCATCAAGCGCTCATCAGGCTCGAAACACGCCCACACTCACGCTCGTCAGGGCAACTAAGCTCGGATGGCGTCCAGGTCGGCTCGGAGCTCCTTGAGCTCGTCGCGGATGCGGGCGGCCTCCTCGAAGCGGAGATCGTCGGCCGCCGCGAGCATCTCCTCCTCGAGCTGGATGACCAGCTTCTCGAGCTCCTCCGGGGACTTGGTGGCGGTCTCCTCCCGGCGGCGTCGCCGGCGGCGCGGCGCATTGGACTCCATCGCCAGGAACTCGGCCATGTCCGAGATGCCCTTCTTGACAGTGGCCGCCGTGATGCCGTGCTCCTCGTTGTAGGCGACCTGGATCGCGCGGCGGCGATCCGTCTCGGAGATCGCCTTTCGCATCGCGTCGGTCTCCTTGTCCGCGTACATCAGAACCCTGCCGTCGACGTTCCGGGCGGCGCGGCCGATCGTCTGGATCAGGCTCGTCTCGCCGCGAAGGAAGCCCTCCTTGTCGGCGTCGAGGATCGCGACCAGCGAGACCTCGGGGAGGTCGAGACCCTCGCGGAGCAGGTTGACGCCGACCAGGACGTCGTACTCCCCGAGCCGCAGCTCGCGGATGATCTGGATCCGCTCGAGAGTGTCGATCTCCGAGTGCAGGTACCGGACGCGAAAGCCGTGCTCGAGCAGGTACTCGGTCAGGTCCTCGGCCATCTTCTTGGTCAGCGTCGTCACCAGCACCCGCTCGTCCCTCTCGGCCCGGACGCGAACCTCGTTCATCAGGTCGTCGATCTGGTTCTTGGTCTCGCGGACCTCCACATCCGGATCGACGATGCCGGTCGGGCGGACGATCTGCTCGACGATGTTGGACGACTCCGCGCGCTCCCACGGCCCGGGGGTCGCTGAGACCAGCACCATCTGGCCGATCCGGTCGAGGAACTCGTCGAACTTGAGCGGCCGGTTGTCGACCGCGCTCGGCAGCCGGAACCCGAAGTCGACCAGGGTGGACTTGCGGGAATAGTCGCCCTCGTACATGCCGCCGATCTGGGGGATCGTCTGGTGCGACTCGTCGACGAAGACGACGAAGTCATCCGGGAAGTAGTCGATCAGCGTGTAGGGCGGGCTGCCGGGCGGCCGGCCGTCCAGAATCCGCGAGTAGTTCTCGATTCCGGGGCAGAAGCCGAGCTCCCGGAGCATCTCCATGTCGTAGCGGGTTCGCTGCTGGAGGCGGTGGGCCTCGAGCTGCTTGCCGTGCTCCTCGAAGTACGCGACCTGGTTGCGCATCTCCCGCTCGATCTCCTCGACGGCCCGCTCCATCGTCTCCTCCTTGACCGCGTAGTGGCTCGCGGGCCAGACCGAGACGTGGTCGATCACGTCGAGGATCTCGCCGGTGAGCGGGTCGAAGTGCTGGATGGCCTCGATCTCGTCGCCAAAGAGCTGGATCCGGTACGCGGACTCGGCGTATGCGGGGTAGATCTCGAGCACCTCCCCCCTCGCCCGGAAGGTCCCGCGGCCGAGCGTCGAGTCGTTCCGCCGGTACTGCATGCCGACCAGCTTGCGGAAGACGTCCTGGCGGTCGATCCAATCGCCGACCTTGAAGAGCTGCATCTGCTCGCGGTAGAGCTCCGGCGAGCCGATTCCGTAGATGCAGGAGACCGAGGCGACGATGATCACGTCGCGGCGGGCGAAGAGCGAGGCGGTGGCGGCGTGGCGAAGGCGGTCGATCTCGTCGTTGATCGAGGAGTCCTTCTCGATGTAGAGGTCCTGCGCCGGGACGTACGCCTCGGGCTGGTAGTAGTCGTAGTAGCTCACGAAGTACTCGACGGCGTTGTCGGGGAAGAACTCCCGGAACTCGTTGCAGAGCTGCGCCGCGAGTGTCTTGTTGTGGGCGATCACGAGAGCGGGACGCTGCATCTCCTCGATGACGCCGGCCATCGTGAACGTCTTGCCCGTCCCCGTCGCGCCCAGCAGGGTGAGGAAGCGCTCGTCAGCGCGCAGGCCGTCGGCCAGCGAGGCGATCGCCTGCGGCTGGTCGGCCGTCGGCGTGTAGGCGGGATTGAGCTTGAAATCGGGCACCCCGAGGACGATAGCCGCGCCATCCGCCGACTCGAACGTG
>DATAPB010000157.1:0-2164 GCA_036265435.1 Solirubrobacterales bacterium
GAATTTGGGCAGGGAGCGGTCGGTGTGGAGCTCCTCGACCATCTGCTCGAGCCGTCCGAAGACCTTGCGGTAGCCCCAGCCCAGTTCCGGCAGGGTGGCCTCGAGGCCGGTGGCGATGTCGCCCTCGACGCCGATCACCTCCTTGAAGAAGCGATAGAAGAAGACGGCGTGACGGGCCTCGTCGACCTGCTGCGTCGCGAGGAAGTACTTCTGCTCCTCCTTGGGGGCGGCCTCGATGTAGGGGGAGAGGCCGTCGGCAACCGCGTCCTCGCCGTAGAAGAACATCGAATAGACCCACATGGCGGACTTCCGCTGGATCTCGGAAAGCGACTCCCATCCCTGCTTGTCCTGCGTGAAGTCGAGCTCGGTCGCCTTCCAGTTGCCCTGCTCCCAGCGGCGGTAGAGGTCGTCGTAGGTGATCTGCTGGGCGATGCTCTGCTGTGCGACCGACATTGGGGGCCTCCTGTGTTTACCCGCGTCTCGGTGACGTATAGTAACTGACTGACCAGTCAGTTAGTACCGTGAGTTCCGTCACACAAGCCAAGGCAGCGCCCGCCCGCGCACGCATGAGCGCCGCGGATCGTCGCGAGACGATCCTCGACGCCGCGCGGTACGCCTTCGCGGAGCGCGGCTATCACGAGACATCGCTCGACGCCGTCGCCGAGCGCGCCGGCGTCTCCAAGGCCCTCCTCTATGAGCACTTCTCCTCCAAGCGCGAGCTCTACGTGGCGATGCTCGAGATGCACGTCCACGAGCTGGTCGAGCGGATCAGCGGCGCGGTGGCCGGCGCCGAGCCGGGCGAGGCCCGGATGCTGGCGGGCGTCGAGGCGTTCTTCGGCTTCGTGGAGGAGCGGCGCGGCGCCTGGCGGATCATGTTCCGCAACGCTGACGACCCCGACGTGGCGGTGCGGCTCGACCGGCTGCGTGACGAGGTCGCCGCGGCGATCGTGCAGCTGATGAACGAGGAGGCCGAGCGCAAGGGGCTCGACTTCCCCAACCTCCCCGAGCTCGTCGAGATGCTCGCCCAGCAGATGGTCGGGGCGATGCAGTCACTCGCAGACTGGTGGGACCTCCACCGCGAGGTGCCGAGGAAGCAGGTCGTGCAGGCGGCGATGGACTTCGCCTGGGTCGGCCAGG
The DNA here is from genome assembly GCA_036265435.1 of Solirubrobacterales bacterium. Taxonomy (GTDB): domain Bacteria; phylum Actinomycetota; class Thermoleophilia; order Solirubrobacterales; family 70-9; genus DASUPK01. The sequence goes on from DATAPB010000157.1 coordinate 1,138, forward strand.
AGCGGATCAGCCAGGGTCAGCGCTGGTCGCGCTGACCTCGGGCACCCCTGGCTCGCGCGGCCGTACGGGGGGCCTCGCGTTCACCACCAGGGTGAGGAGGGTGAAGGCCGCCAGTCCGGCGAAGGCGAGATCCGCGTCGCCGCTGGCCAGGGCCGCGCCGAACGCCGGGATCACGGGGATCGGGAAGATCCCAGTCCCGACCTGCATCAGACCCAGGCTGCCGATCGGCCGGTCCGGGAGGACCCGCTCGGCCTCGTCGTAGTAGAGCGGGTAGGGCAGCGAGAGGCCGACCGCCATGAGGACGAGGGAGACGACCGCCGCGAGTGTGGAGTCCCCTACGCCGAGGAGGAAGAGCCCGCCCGCCCCGAGGGCGAGGCCCACGATCACCAGCATCGAGGGACTGTCCCCGGAGGCGGTCATCCGGCCCGCGACGTCCCGCATCACCGCCGAGATCCCGAACAGCGCGAAGGCGAGTGCCCCCGCCGCGCCCGCCGACATCCCGTAGCCGGTGATCAGGAAATGGACCAGCCAGGCGCCGACGACCAGCGGGATGGTGAGGGTGGTGAGCCCGAGCAGCTGCACCCGCCACCAGGCCTGATTGGTGAGCGCCTCCCGGGCCAGTCCCCCGCCCTCCGAGGTGGTCCGGGGGATCTCCACCCGTTCATTGGGCAGGATCGGCAGCGCGACCGCCGCGAGGGCGGCCGTGATCAGGAACGCTACCCGCCAGCTGACGTCCGCTCCCTCGAGGACGCTGCCCAGGAATAGCGCGGCGGCCACGCCCAGGGTGAGGCCGGCGCCGAACAGGCCGACCATCCTCACCCCTCCGACCGCGCGGGCGTAGGCAGGCACGAAGACAGCGGCCAGGCCGAATCCGAGACCGGCGAACACGCGCCCGACCGCGAGGACGCCGACGACGCCGCCGACGGCGAAGACCAGGTTCCCCACGATCGAGAGCACGCAGCAGGCCCAGATCCCGACCATCACGCGGATGTTGCGGGCCACCGCGGCCCCCACCAGGCTCCCGACC
>DATAPB010000158.1:0-15113 GCA_036265435.1 Solirubrobacterales bacterium
GATCACGGACATGACCATGAAGGAGCTCCGCAAGACCCTGCGGGGCGGCAGCCGAGCGGCTCCTGGAGGCCCGGTGATCCTGAAGAAGGGCCTCGCGGTCGACAAGGTCTATTACCTGCGCGAGAACCAGTCGAGCTTCCCGGGCGTGAGCGTGGAGCGGGTGTTCACGCGCGACTACAGGCAGGGAAGCCTGGCGGCTCACCTCTTCGGCAACGTCGGCGAGGTCACCGCCCAGCAGCTCAAGGAGCCGCGCTATGCGGGGCTCCACCCCGGCGACCAGGTGGGGCAGTCCGGGGTCGAGTACGAGTACGACCGCTACCTGCGGGGGCGGCCCGGGACCGACCGCATCCAGGTGGACGCGCTCGGCAGGCCGACCAGCCAGCTCCGCAGCGTTCCCGCCGAGCCTGGCGACGATGTCCGCCTCACCATCGACTCGAACCTGCAGGCGACCGGCGAGGGCGCCCTGCAGTCATTCGGGCTTCCCGGCGCCTTCGTCGCGATGAACGCCCAGAACGGCGAGATCCTCGCGATGGGATCGGCCCCGACCTTCGACCCCTCGATCTTCACCCACCCGATCACCCAGAGCGAATACCGGCGGCTCACCTCGCAGAAGACAGATGCCCCGCTGGCGAATCGTGCGATCCAGGGCCTCTACCCGACGGGATCGACATTCAAGATGATCACCGCGACAGCCGCGCTGCAGGATCACCTGATCAAGCCCGACACGATCTTCACCGACACCGGCTCGCTGAAGCTCGACGACAACCTGACCCTTCACAACGCCGGCAAAGCCATCTACGGGCCGCTCAACATGAGCGATGCCCTCAAGGTCTCCTCGGACATCTACTTCTACCACCTGGGTCTGGAGTCCAAGGCGAGCAAGGGCCATGGTCAGATCCAGGACTGGGCGCGTCAGTACGGGTTCGGCGGGAAGACGGGGATCGATCTTCCCTCCGAGGTCGACGGCCTGATCCCGACCCCCGCCTGGCGGAACCGGCTCTACGCGGAGAAGCTCACCGACCGGCCGTGGAGCGCCGGTGACAACGTCAACCTGGCGGTCGGCCAGGGCGATCTCGAGGCCGACCCCCTGCAGATGGCTGTCGCCTACGCCGCCCTCGGCGACGGCGGCATTGTGGTGAGGCCGCACGTGGCGGACGACGTGGAGAGCGTGACCGGTCGCGTCCTCCAGGAGATGCGGCCGTCGCCGAGCCGCCACATCGACATCTCGCCCACCACCCAGAGCACGATCATGACCGGGCTGACCCGTGCCGCGACCGAGCCCGGCGGCACCTCGTATCCGGTCTTCGGCAATTTCCCCTTCGCGGTCGCGGGCAAGACCGGTACGGCCCAGCGCCCGAATCAGCCCGACCAGTCCTGGTACATCGTGCTCGCGCCGGCCAAGAACCCGCAGATCGTGGTCGCCGTCACCATCGAGCGCGGCGGCTTCGGTGTCGACACTGCCGCTCCCGTCGCGGCCCGGATCCTCGAGCGCTACTTCCACCTCCCGATCACGCCGGCAGCCTCCGCGACCAGCGCCGCAAACGGCAAGGTGCCAGAGTGATGGCGGTGGCTTCCCGGCGGACCACTACCCTTGTGGGGGAGAACTTAATGCAAGGGTGCTCCGCAGCCGAAGGCGAGGAGCAACCCTTCTGACGGCGAAGCCGTCAACCTGAAACATGGAAGCAGCACCCCTCACGCTCACGCCTACGCGTACTCGCATTGTCGAGCGCTTTGGCATCGCCTATTTCGACGGCTGGCTGACGGCCGCCGCCATCGGCCTGATCGGGTTCAGCATCTTCACCCTGGCCGTGGCGACCCCGGACGCCGTTCAGGGCCAGCCCCTCTACTTCGCGATGAGGCAGACCCTCTACGCACTGGCCGGGATCGCCCTGATGCTGGCGGTCGCGAAGATCGACTACTCGCGCTTTCGCGAGATCCGCGTTGGCATCTACTCGCTGATGATCGCCTCCATCTGTGTCGTCTTCGTCCTCGGGACCGCCGTGCGCGGCTCCCACCGCTGGATCGAGCTCCCCTACTTCCGCTTCCAGCCCTCGGAGCTCGCCAAGCTGCTGCTCATCGTCGCCCTCGCGGCGTTCGTGATCGAGCGCAACCGCCGTGGCACCCCGCTGCGCCAGACCCTCCGCATGCTGGCGCTCGGCCTCGTCCCGGCCGGACTCGTCTTCCTGCAACCCGACCTCGGCACGGGCATCGTGCTGATGGTCATCACACTCGCAATTCTTTTCCTCGCCGGGGTGCCGTGGAGGCACTTCGCGGTGATCGGCGGACTGGCGGCTGCGGCTGTCAGCTTCGTCCTCGTCATCGCCCCGGCCGCCGGCCTGCCCAGCCCGCTTCACGGCTACCAGCAGGACCGGCTCACAGCATTTCTGCATCCCTCGAACGATCCGAGCGATGCGAGCTATCAGGTCAACCAGAGCGTCACCGCAATCGGATCCGGTGAGAAGACCGGACGCGGCGACAACTCGACCCAGACCAAGCTCCTATTCCTTCCCGAGCGGCACACGGACTTCGTCTTCGCCGTGATCGGGGAGCGCTTCGGATTCATGGGTGCAGCGTTCGTACTGTCCCTATACGCCCTGCTTATCTGGAGAATCACGCGCATCCTGACGCTCTCCAAGAACTTGTTCGGGACCCTGATCGCGGGCGGCATCGTCGCCATGCTCATGTTCCAGATCCTTGTGAACGTGGGCATGACGCTCGGCATCATGCCCGTGACAGGCGTCACCCTGCCCCTGATGTCATACGGGGGCTCGTCGGTGATCGCCACCTTCCTCGCGATCGGGCTCCTGCAGAGCATCCACACTCAGGCGCGGCTCAACACGTCTCCACGCAGCAGGGCGCCTATCCCACTGTTGCGCTGAGCCAGCTAGAGCACACCCACACGACATCCACGACCAGAAGCCCCGCGCAGAGCGGCGGCTCGGTCGCACGTGCCTGGCTCAGCCAGAAAGGAAACCCATGAAGAAGAACATCCTCGTCAGCGTCGACCGGGGTGAGACCCGGGTCGCCACGCTCGAGGCCAAGGCTGCGCCTTCGAAGAAGCGCAAGAAGGCGGCACCCAGCGACGAGTGGAAGGTCGCCGAGCTCTATGTGGAACGCCGCGGCCGCCGCTCGATCGTCGGCAACATCTACAAGGGCAAGGTCGACAACGTGCTGCCCGGCATGGAGGCCGCGTTCGTCGACATCGGCCTGGAGCGAAACGGCTTCCTGCACGTCGACGAGATCGTGCTGCCCGGTGGCCAGGCCGTCCCCAAGCGGGGCCGCGGTCGCGGACGCCGAATCGACGAGCTGATCAAGCCCGGCCAGGAGATCATCGTCCAGGTCGTGAAGGACCCACTGAAGACGAAGGGCGCGCGCCTCTCGATGCAGCTCTCGATCGCCGGCCGCTATCTCGTCTACATGCCACAGGGCGGCGGCATCGGCGTCTCGAAGCGCCTGCCCGACAACGAGAGGCAGCGACTTCGCAAGCTGATCGAGAAGGTGGATATCGGCGAGGGCGGCGTGATCGTCCGAACCGCCGCCCAGGGCGCCAAGAAGGAGGACTTCGTGCGCGAGATCGCGTACCTGCACCGGCTCAACGAGGTGGTGGAGGAGCGGGCCAAGAAGTCAGACGTCGGCCAGATGGTCTTCCAGGAGGCCGACCTCTCGATCCGCGTCGTCCGCGACGTGCTGGTCGAGGAGTTCGAGGGCGCGATCATCGATGACGACAAGCAGTACGAGCGCGTGACCAAGTTCCTGCAGCGCACCGCGCCCGAGCTCGCCGACCGTGTCGAGCTCTACAAGGACAAGCAGCCGCTGTTCGAGAAGTGGGGCGTCGAGGAGGCGTTCGACTCCGTGCTCAGCCGCCGCGTCGATCTGCCCTCGGGCGGCTACCTGATCATCGACTACGCCGAGGCCCTCACCGTCATCGACATCAATACCGGCAGCTTCACCGGCAAGGGGAAGGGCCGGCTCGAGGACACGATCACCAAGGTGAACGTCGAGGCCGCCGAGGAGGTCGTCCGCCAGCTGCGGATGCGGGACATCGGCGGGATCATCGTCATCGACTTCATCGACATGGCGCGGTCTCGAAACCGCGATCAGGTGCTGAAGACACTGCGTTCCGCCCTCGACGAGGACCGCACGAAGACCTACGTGGTGGAGGTCTCGCCACTCGGTCTGGTCGAGATGACCCGGCAGAACGTCACGGACGGCGTGCGGGAGATCCTCACCAAGACCTGCCCGACCTGCGGCGGCGAGGGCGTCGTTGCCTCCGAGGAGACGATGGCGATCCAGATCGTGCGGAAGCTCCAGGAGGTGGTCGAGGAGGACCCGAAGCCCGAGGCCTACCTGGTCCGCGTCAATCCGAGGGTCGCGGCGGAGCTGCTCAGCCCCGATTCCGGCCTCACCGACCTCGAGGAGGACACCGGCAAGCGGTTCCATTTCGAGGGCGGGGACGCCCTGCCGCTCGACACCTTCCACGTTGTCGAGACCGGCAGTCGCGAGGAGATCGAGGAGCGCGCGCTGCCCTTCCAGGTCGGCGAGGAGGTCCTCGTCTCGATCGAGGAGCCGCACATGTACAACGTCGACGATGCGGTCGCGCGGGTCGAGTCCTACATCGTCAGCGTGACCGGCGCGGGTCCCCATGTCGGGGAGCAGCGAATGGTCCGGATCGAGAGCGTCGGACGCTCCGCGGCGACCGCGGCGCTGCTCGACAGCGAGGGAAACGTGGTGCAGGCGTCCAGCAATGGCGGCGGCGGGGAGAAGCTAGAATCCTCGTCCTCCAGCGGGCGTAGGCGTCGCGGCTCCAGAGGCGGCAGGCGACGCTCACGCGCCGGCGGTGGTTCAAAGAGCTAGGAACTCCATGGCCAGCTACGCAGTGATCGAGACAGGCGGCAAGCAGTACCGCGTCGAGAAGGGCTCGACCCTCCTCGTCGATCGCCTGAGCGCGAATGAGGGCGACAAGGTCGACCTGCGTCCGGTGGCCTTCAAGGACAAGGAGATGGTGCTCGGCAAGGACCTGGAGAAGGTCAAGGTCGAGGCCAAGGTCGCGGGACATGAGCGCGGCCCGAAGGTGCGGGTCTTCAAATATCGCCCGAAGAAGGGTTACCGCCGTCGCGCCGGGCACCGCTCCGAGCTCACCCGCCTCGAGATCACCGACGTGAAGATGCTCTCGCGCAAGCCCGCTGCCCGAAAGCCGGCCGCGAAGAAGGAGCAGCCGGCACAAACGGCGGCTACAAAAACCGCCGCCGAATCAGGAAAGGCAACAAGTGGCTCATAAGAAGGGACTGGGCTCGAGCCGCAACGGCCGCGACTCCAACCCGAAATACCTCGGGGTCAAGATCTTCGCCGGCCAGAGCGTCAACGGCGGCGAGATCATCGTCCGCCAGCGGGGCACCCGCTTCCGTCCGGGCGACGGTGTCGGCCTCGGTCGTGATCACACGATCTTCGCCAAGCGTCCCGGCGTCGTGCAGTTCTCGTCCGGGCGTCGCGGCCGGACCATCTCCGTCATCGACGGCGACTAGCCCGGGCCGCGGTTTCCCGGGGGAGATCCCGGGTAACGGATCACCTCATGCTCCCGACAGGAGGAGGTGGGGGAATGCTCACGATCTCTCCCGAAGCATCACATGCGATACGCGAGATCCTCGATACGTCCGATGTCCCCTCTGGATCGATGTTCCGCATCAGCCCGCCGCCGGCGGATTCGAACGGTGCGGCTTCCGGCGCTGGCCTGGTGGTCTCGGTCATCGAGACGCCGCCGCCCGACGATCAGATCGTCCAGGGTGACGAGGTCGCGGTCGCCGTCGACCCGACCGCCGCAGTCATGCTCGACGACAAGGAGCTGGACGCCACCGTGATGGGCGATCAGGTCAGCTTCAGCATCGGCGAGCAGGCGGATCGCACCGACGGCTAGACCGACTGCACGCGTAGAGATTCCGCGCGGAAAACGCTGGACGTGAACGCCGACGGGCCGTGTTAGTTTCGTCGCCATGCGCCGGCCCGCAAGGTTGGCGATCTGTCTCGTCGGGATCGCGTCTGCTTCGCTGATCGCCGCGTCAGGGGCCGCGGCGGCGTCCGCAACCCCCGACGAGGACAACCTTGTCAGAGCATACGCGCCGATCCTGATGCTGCGCGCACAGACGGCCGATGACAACTGCAACACAGGGGAGGAGCAGTACAACCCGCCGACCGAGGTGGAGGCCGTGCTCGGCAATCCCGCCGTGGAGCTCGTCCACTACGTCGGTGGCGAGGACGTACCAGTCGGGAGGGCACCAACCGCGGCCGACATCGCTGGTCTGGGCGACGAGTACTACCTGGACCTTCCGGGCGACCCCCTCAACATCAAGTGTCCCGCGAAGGGCAGCTACGCCAAGGACTTCCAGACGCTGAGAAACGAGTCCAAGGCCCCGCCCATCACCTACGCGCACATCGCCCGGGAAACGGGCCACGAGGGCCTCGTCGTCCAGTACTGGTTCTTCTACTACTTCAACCAGTTCAACGACGTACACGAGGGGGACTGGGAGGGCATGCAGATCTCCTTCGACGCGGACACGCCGGCGGAGGCGCTCGCGGACGGCCCGAGCCAGATCGCCCTCTTTCAGCACGCCGGCGGAGAGCGCGCTGACTGGGACGACACGAAAGTGCACAAGGAGGACACCCACCCCATCGTCTATCCGGCGGCGGGGTCGCACGCGACCTTCTACGACTCGGCGATCTACATCCAGAACGGGAAGAACGGCTCGGGGGTCGGCTGCGACAACACCTCTGAGCCGCACACCCGAAGCGAGCCCCAGCCGGTCATCGTGCCGACCCACGCTCCCCCCGGGAGCCAGTACCAGTGGCTGAGCTTCCTGGGCCACTGGGGCCAGCGGGAGAAGGGTTTCAACAACGGCCCGACAGGCCCCGTGACGAAGTCGCAGTGGCTCGAGCCGTTCACCTGGATGGAGGGCATCCGCCAGGACAGCCCCACGCTGCCGGGTGGATCAGTGCTCGGACCGGCCGCGTCAACGCCGTTCTGCGGCGCGATCGCCGCCGTCTCGGAGTTCATCAACCTGGAGGCGAAGGACACCCTCGGCGCAACCGGTTTGGTGGTGGGCCTGCTGCTCCTGATCCTGGTCCCAATCCTCCTGACCCGCTGGCGCCCGGTCGATATCTCGAAGCTGCGCCATCGGTGGGCGTTGGGGCAGCTGCTGCGAGCGGCGCGACAGCTCTACGGCCGGTACTGGCGGACGATGCTGGCCTTTGCGTTCGCCGGCTTCGTCATCCTCGGAGCGATCCAGGGGCTCCAGTACCTGTTCACGCAGGCCAACGGGGGGAACCAGGACTTCACTCTGGGAATCAGCCCGGGAGGGCTCGAGCTCAGGGTCGGCGGCTCGTTCGCCGGGATCGCTCATCCCATCGGCTCGGCGATCGTCTCCGGGATGGTGGTCGCGTTCATGCGGCTGCTCGTCAACGGCGAGGAGCACGGGGTGATGCACTGCTGGCGCGCCATGTACGAGCGTCTGTGGCGGGTCGTTGCCGGGCAGCTGCTGACCACCGCGCTGCTCCTCCTGCTCGTGATCACCGTGATCGGAATCCCGATCGCGGCTTACAAGTACATCTCCTGGCAGTTCATACAGCAGGAGATCATGTTCAAGAACCTGTCGATCCGCGAGGCATTCCACGGCAGCTCCCACCTCGTGCGCGGCCGGTGGTGGCGAACGCTCCGGGTGGCCGCCGTGCTCGCGCTGATCAGCATCATCACGGGCCCGGTGCTCGGCTTCTTCCTGATCTTCCTCAACTTCTCGCCAATCACGGTGAACCTGATCGGATCGGTTGTCTTCGCGCTCCTGATCCCGTACGTGGCGATCGGGCGAACGCTTCTCTATTTCGACCTCGAGACCAGCGAGGAGGCGGAGGAGGCGGCCGGCCTGACCAGGCGCTACTGGTTCTCCAGGCCTCGCCCAGCCACGCAACCCGGATAGGCCCGGCGCGCGTCCGCGACGGCTAACTTCGCGGCATGCTCTTCGACCGAGCCAAGATCCACGTTGAGGGTGGGCGCGGCGGCAACGGCGTGGTCAGCTTCCGCAGGGAAGCCCATGTTCCCCGCGGGGGACCCGACGGCGGCGACGGCGGCCGCGGCGGAGACGTCGTACTGGTCACCGATGCTCAGCGCCGCGATCTCGCCTCGCTCGGCCGAAGCCGGCACTTTCGCGCGGGCCGCGGGCAGCATGGCAGGGGCAAGCGCCAGCACGGCGAGCGGGGCCAGGACCGTGTGATACCGGTACCTCCGGGGACGGTGGTCCGCGGACTCGACGGCTCCGAGACGGAGCTGCTCGAAGACGGCCAGCGGGTCGCGGTCGCCCGCGGCGGCTCGGGCGGACACGGAAACAAGCGCTTCGCGACCTCAACGCGCCAGGCACCGCGCTTCGCCGAGCGGGGGCTCGAGGGCGAGTCCGGCGAGATCGAGCTGCGGCTCAAGCTGCTCGCGGACGTCGGACTGGTCGGGCTGCCGAACGCCGGGAAGTCCTCGTTGCTGGCACGGCTGACGCGAGCCGACCCGAAGGTCGCCGACTACCCCTTCACCACGGTGGAGCCGAATCTCGGGACGATCGAGTTCGACGACCGGCAGCTGGTGATCGCCGACATCCCGGGGTTGATCGAGGGCGCTGCGGAGGGCGCGGGTCTCGGCCACGAGTTCCTCGCCCACCTGGAGCGCTGCCGCCTGCTCGTGCATCTGGTCGAGGTGTCGCCGACGCAGGGCGACCCCGAGTCGAACTACGAGGCGGTTCGAGGCGAGCTCGCCGGCTACGGCGCTGACCTCGACGAGCTGCCGGAGATCATCGCGCTGTCGAAGATCGATCTGATCACCGAGGAGGAGACCGAGCGGCTGGTCGTCGATTGGCGTAAGCGCCGTGGCGCGGATGGCGTGGAGGTGCTCGGGATCTCGGCCGCAACCGGCGCGGGTCGGGACGAGCTGGTTCGCGCGATCTTCGCCTCGCTACCCGAGGAGGCGGCGCCGGCACGCCGGGAGGACTTCGAAGCGGAGCACCGCGTCTATCGCCCCGGGGAGGAGGAGGGCTTCGATGTGACTCAGGAGGGCGACGGCCGGTTCCGGGTGAGCGGGCGAGGCATCGAGCTGCTCATCGCTCGACACGACCTCGAGAACCCTGAGGCTCTGGATTACCTTGAGAGTCGGCTGCGCGAGATCGGAGTGATCGCCGAGCTTCAGCGCGCCGGGTTCGAACCCGGTGACGAGGTGCTCGTCGGCGAGCTGGAGTTCGAGCTCGACCCGTCGTAGCGGCCGCCAGGCCGCTGAACTATGAGCGAGGGACGGAGTCCCGAGCGGTCACGTCGGGAGCCCGCTCGTGGCCGCGATCTGTTGGCGGGGCCGTCTCGCCGTTCGCCGCCGGCCCGGTCAGCTCGCGGAGAAGCACGTCCTCCCTGCTGTAGTGGCCAACCGGGTCGAACCAGCGCTTGGCGTGCAGCCCGGTCCGGAGATCGCAGTCGGCCGTGACGATCCCCTCGCGATCGTAGAGCGGACCGGCGATCACCTCCGCGTCCACCGGCTCGATGATCGCCGCGCCGCCGCGTCCGAAGACCTCAGTGTCCGGCAGGTCGACCGGGAAGTCGTCCGGGAACGCCGAGCGGGGGATGTACTGCGGTGCCGAGATCACGTAGGCGCCCGACTCGAGCGCGATGTGGCGCATGGTCGCGAGCCAGCCGTCGGTGTCGTCCGCGGTCGGAGCCACCCAGATCTGCGGGCCCGTGCGGTAGACCGCGTAGCGGGCCAGGGGCATCATGTTCTCCCAGCAGATCAGCCCGCCGATCCGGCCCAGGGGCGTATCCGTCGCCTCCAGGTCGCCGCCCGCACCGATGCCATGGAAGAGCTTCTCGTGATGGGTCGGCATCAGCTTCCGGTGCTTTGCCAGGAGGCCGTCGGGCCCGATCAGGAGCAGCGTGTTGTAGATGGACCCCGGCCGCTCCAGCTCGCGCTCGTTCACCCCGATCGCGCAGTGAACCCCCTGTTCGCGGCAGGCAGCGATCAACTCGTCGACGAGCGGCCCGGGCACCTCGACCGAGTTGGACCAGAGCCGCTCCCAGAACTCGTCGAAGCCCTCGAAGGACGAGGCCCGCTTCGCCCAGATGCCGGAGGGATACAGGGGGACGAACGTCTCGGGCAGGACAACCAGCTCGGCACCGTCTGCCGCGGCCTCCGCGATCAGGTCCGTCGCCTTGCTGACGGTCGCCGGCGCGTCGAGGATCACCGGAGTCGCCTGGGCGGCGGCGACGCGCACCGTCCGGAGCTCGGTCATGTGGCGAGCATACGCCCGCGAGCGCGACATTTCCGTACCTACACTTGCCGCGCCATGACCGTGGTGGCGAAACTCGGCTCATCCATCGTCGCCGGGGAGGACGGAGCGCTCCGGACCGACGTGCTGGACGGCGTCTGCGCGCAGGTCGCGGAGCTGCGTGCCGGTGGCGAGAACATGGTGATGATCACGTCGGGTGCGATTGCCCGGGGCATCCGCGTGCTCGATCTCGGGCGACGCCCCTCGGCGATCGACGAGCTTCAGGCCGCCTCTGCGATCGGGCAGGGGAGCCTCTTCCGGGCATACGAGGAGCGCCTGGCCAAGGGGGACGTGCGGGCCGCACAGGTCCTGCTCACCGCCTCCGATCTCCAGCTGCGGACCAACTACCTCAACGCTCGCCGGACGCTTGGCCGACTCCTCGACTGGCGCGTCGTGCCGGTGGTGAACGAGAACGACACCACTGCCACCGACGAGATCACCTTCGGCGACAACGACTTCCTCGCCGCCCAGGTCGCGATCATGCTCGAGGCCAGGCTGCTCGTGCTGCTCACCGACCAGACCGGGCTCTACACGAAGGACCCGAGGCGCAGCGAGGACGCGCAACTGGTGAGCGAGGTCAACGACGAGTCCGACCTCGCGGCATATGAGATCGGCGAGCACACCTCGCCGTTCGGCCTCGGGGGGATGCGGAGCAAGGTGGCGGCCGCGGGCATGGCGGGTGCCTCCGGGATCTCGGCGGTGATCTGCGACGGCACCGCGGACGGCACCCTGCTCGCCGCGGCATCCGGCGAGCCGACGGGAACGCGCTTTGCGCCGCACCGCGAGCGGGCGTCGAGCTTCAAGCTCTGGCTCCGCTACGCGAAGCCGAGCCACGGCCGGCTGCGGGTCGACGACGGAGCGGCCCGTGTACTCCGCGAGAGCGGCAGCAGCCTGCTGCCGGTCGGGATCACCGAGGTCGAGGGCGAGTTCGAGGCCGGCGACGCCGTCGAGGTCACCGCCGACGGCCAGACGATCGGCAAGGGGATCGTCAACTACTCGGCCGGCGAGCTTCGACGGATCAAGGGTCTCCGCTCGGACAGGGTCCGCGAGCTGCTCCCGCACGCCTCCGAGGAGGCGGTGCACCGGGACTACTTCGTCCTCACCTGATCCCGCGAACAGGCCCTGGCTCGAGATCTAGGCGACGAATCACCTTCGACCCCACCAGGGGCGAGCCGAGCATCCAGACGACGAAGGTGAAACTCCGCTGGAAGTAGCGTGGGGCCCGGTTTGCCGGACTTCGCGCGCTACAGACCGCTCCTGGCTGAACCGGGGTTCAGGGAGCAGGGCCTCGCAGGCTTCTTCGCCCAGCTGACCCAGGGCGGCACCGTCCTGGCGTTGATCCTGCTGATCCAGCAGTCCCGAGGCTCACTGGGTTTGGGAGGAGCCGCCGCCGCCGGCTTCGTGATCGGGGCCGCGATCGCCCGGCCGATTCAGGGGCGGCTGATCGACACCAGGGGGCCTCGACTCGTGCTCATGGTCATCGCCGTCGGGCAAACGGTGGCGCTCCTGGCGGTCATACCGATCGTGCGGTCGGACCTTCCCGGCATCGTGGCGGTCGTGATGTCGCTGATAGCCGGCCTGGGCCTGCCCCCGGTCTCGCAGACGCAGCGGCTGATCTGGGCGGATCTCGCCGGTGAGGACCGGACCACGGTCTACAGCGTCATCGGGATGATCCAGGAGGGATCGATCCTCGCGGGGCCGTTGCTGGTCGGCGTGGTGGCGGGAGCTGTATCTCCCTCCGCCGCCCTGATCGCGGTCGCGGTGGTTTCCGGCGCCGGCCTGTTCTGGCTGGGGCTTTCCGTGCCAGACCTCCGGGTGCGGTCCCCGAAGGACGAGCGCGCCGGGCCGCTCCGCGAACACGGTGTCCGGCTCGTCATGTCGCTCGAGTTCCTCTTCGGAGTCGCGCTCGGCGGGTTCGAGATCGGGGTGCCGGCCCTTGCGAGCTCGGCGGGCCATCCCTCGGTCGCCGGCTTCCTGCTCGCCGTGACTTCGGTCGGCGGAATCGCGGGTGGGCTCGTGTACGGCGGGCGTCACTGGGACTCGTCGCCACGGGCCCGGCTGGTCGTGCTGCTCGCGCTGAGCACGATCGGCTTCGCAGTGCTCGTTCCCGTGGAGGGCCTCGTCCTCGCCGGTGTGTTGCTTCTGGTGCTGGGGACCGTTCTCACCCCGGTGCTGACCACCTTGATCGTCCTGCTCGATCTCGCCTCACCCCGGTTCCTGGCCGAGGCGTTCGGCTGGTCCTCGACCTCGAGTGCGATCGGCAGCGGGGCGGGCGCGGCAGCGACCGGCGTGCTGGCGCAGCACCACGGGGCAGGGCCGGCCTTCGCGATCGGGGCGGCCGGGTGTGGGCTCGCGCTGCTGTTCGTCACAGCCGTGCGTGGACTCCCCGGGACTGGCCGGCCGGCCAGTCCCGGGTAAAGTCCCGGTCGATGGGTTCCGGAGAGGCAGCGGGAATCGTGCTCAGCGACTCCCAGCGCGCGGTCCTGACGGCTGTCTGCGACACGGTCGTGCCCTCGCTGCCGCGCGAGCGGGATGCTCAGGGGCTCTGGGGCCGGAAGGCGAGCGACCTCGGCGTCGATCTCGGCGCGGCGACGCTGATCTCCGAGATCCCCGATCCGGAGCTGCGAGGCGGCCTTCTCCAGCTGATCGACGCGCTCGGTGGCCAGGGAATCACGCGCGCGCCGTCCCAGGAGTCGCGCGAGCAGATCCTGCGGAACACCGCCCTGTCAGATCCCCGGGCGGCCGCGGGGGTCGCGGCGTTGATCGGGATGACCCTCTTCCTCAACTACGGGGCTCCGGATCCGCAGACCGGCAAGAACCCCAACTGGGAGGCCTTCAGATATCCAGGCCCGATCTCGGCTCCCCCGCAGATCGAGAAGCCGCTCAAGATCCACGAGCCGGAGGGCTCCGACGAGACGATCGAGGCGGACGTCTGCATCGTCGGCTCGGGCTCCGGCGGAGCGGTTGTCGCGGCCGTGCTCGCGGAGCGTGGCCTCGACGTCGTCGTGCTCGAGGCCGCCGGCTACTACAACGAGTCCGACTTCAACCAGCTCGAGCTGCCCGCCTACCAGCAGATGTTCTGGCGCGGCGGCCCGACCCCGACCGCGGACGGCAACGTCAGCCTGGTGGCGGGGACGACGCTCGGCGGCGGCACCACCATCAACTGGACCAACTGCCTGCGCACGCGGCCGTGGGTCCGCGAGCAGTGGGCCGAGCACGGGCTCGGGGACGTGGGGGAGTCGGCGTACGACCGCCATCTCGACACGGTGCTGGAGCGGCTCAGCGCCAACGACCAGTGCAGCGAGTTGAACGGGACCCAGCAGAGGCTGCGCGAGGGGACGGAGGCGCTCGGCTGGAGCTTCGAGACGATCGTGCGCAACACCGATCAGGAGAAGTATTCGCCCGAGACGGCGGCCTACCTCGGCTTCGGCGACCAGTCCGGCAGCAAGCAGAGCGCGGACCGAACCTGGCTCGCGGACGCACAGGAGCACGGGGCGCGCTTCCTCACCTTCACCCGCGCGATGAGGATCATCACCGACGCCGGCCGCGCCGCCGGCGTGGAGGCGGTCTGGGAGACGCCCGACGGTCGCGGAGCGCAGGTCACGGTCCGCGCACCGCGGGTCGTCGTTGCCTGCGGCTCGCTCGAGTCACCCGCCCTGCTTCTGCGGTCGGACATCGGCGGTCCGGCGGCGGGGCAGAACCTGAGGCTGCACCCCTCGAGTGTCGTCGGTGGCGCCTACGGCGCCGACCAGGAGGCCTGGTGGGGTGCGCCGCAGGCGGGCCTCTGCGATGAGTTCGCGGACACCGGCGAGGGCTACGGGTTCCTGATCGAGACGGCGCAGTACGCGCCCGGGCTGATCGGCTCGGCCACCCCATGGATCTCCGCAGCCGACCACAAGCAGCGCATGGAGGACTTCCGCTTCACGGCCAACTTCATCTCGCTGACGCGGGATCGCGGTGCAGGCCAGGTCGGAGTCGACGCAAACGGTGAGTCACTGCCGATGTACGCCATCACGGACCCACTGGACCTGGAGAACCTGAAGAAGGGGATCGAGGTGCAGATCCGGCTGCACGAGGCGGCCGGCGCGCACCAGATCGGCCCGCTCGCCGAGGGGGCGCCGACCTGGCGCCGTGGCGATGACCTCGAGGCATTCATCGCCGCCGTCAAGCGGATTCCCTTCCGCGCCGGCGGCTACAAGCTCTTCAGCGCCCATCAGATGGGCAGTTGCCGGATGGGCGAGGACCCGCAGACCTCGGTCGCGGGGCCGTGGGGCGAGCTGCACGACACCAAGGGCATCTGGGTCGGGGACGCCAGTGCCTTCCCGACCTCGTCCGGGACCAACCCGATGGTCTCGATCATGGCGCTCGCCCACCGGACTGCCGAGGCGATTGCGGAGGAAGCCGGGGCGGCGGCCGCGGAATCCGCCGAGGCCCAGCCGGCCTAGGACCCAGACGACTTTCGAAGAGAGGAGCACCATTGGCTACCGAGACCCAGGCACCAACCCCACAGGATCAACGGCGCCCACAAACACCGGCGCCGAATCACCCATCCAAGGAGGTCGTCCGCGACCGCCTCTACATCGGCGGCGAGTGGGTGCAGCCGGCCGGCTCGGAGACGATCGAGGTGATCGACTCGACCACGGAGCAAGTGATCGGCCGCATTCCGGAGGGAACGCCGGAGGACGTGGACCGGGCGGTGAATGCCGCCCGGGCGGGATTCGAGGCGTGGCGGGAGGTGTCGGTCGAGCAGCGGGTTGAGGCGTGCACCGCGATCAGCGCGGCGCT
>DATAPB010000159.1:0-3333 GCA_036265435.1 Solirubrobacterales bacterium
GCCGAGCCGAGCGAATAGACGACACTGTTGCCGCTGCAGGGCTCCCGCGCCACCCCGGGGTCCTCCGCCAGCAGTGGTCGCGCAGGCCGCCGCTCCGCCACTTCGATAGGGTCGGTTGACTTTCACCCGACCGAGGGGGAGCGTGGCATTGGCCTCAATTTCCGAGCGCGAGAACCGGGAGATCGAGGCGGCCAACGCCTCCGGCAACACGCCCGTTGTCTTCATCCACGGACTCTGGCTTTTGCCGAGCAGCTGGGATCGGTGGGCCGACTTCTTCAGCGAGGCGGGCTACGCGCCGGTGACGCCCGACTGGCCCGACGATCCCGAGACCGTCGAGACGGCGAGGGCCAATCCCAAGGTGCTCGCCGGAAAGAGGCTCGGGGAGGTCGCCGACCACACCGCCGAGGTCATCGATGCGCTGGAGAAGAAGCCCGTCGTGATGGGCCATTCCACCGGCGGGCTGCTGGCCGAGATCATCGCCGGCCGCGGACTCTCCACCGCGACCGTAGCGATCGACCCGGGTCCGTTCCGCGGCGTCCTGCCCCTGCCCTACTCCACACTGAAGGTCTCGGCGCCGATCCTGAAAAATCCGCTCAACCGCGGCCGCGCGATAACCCTCAGCTTCGACCAGTTCAAATACGGCTGGACGAACGCCATCGAGTCAGAGGACGAGGCGAAGCGACTCTACGAGGAGTTTCACGTGGCCGCGCCGGGCGTCGCCCTGATGCAGATGGCTAACGCCAACCTGAACCCGTGGACCGAGGCGAAGGTCGACACGAAGAATCCCGAGCGCGGTCCGCTCCTGATCATCGACGGGGAGAAGGACCACACGGTCCCGTGGGCGATCGCGAACGCCGCCTATAAGAGGCAGAAGCGCAATCCGGGCGTCACCGAGATCACCAAGATCCCGAACCGGGGCCACTCCCTGACCATCGACCACGGCTGGCGCGAGGTCGCCCAGACCGCGCTCGACTTCGTCAAGCGGTTCGTCCCGGCCAAGCCGAGCTGAGCGGCCTTCAAAACGCCGGCGGCTTCGAGGGCTCCCTTCGATCAACGGTCGGTCAGGTCACCGAGCATTCGGGCCAGGGCCAGCTCCGCCTCTCGGGTCTGGAAGCCTCGCTTCATCGCGGCCTGGATCAGGCCCTGCGACTCGGCGGTGCGCACGCCCTCGAGGAAAAGATCGGAATCGCGACGGAAGTCCTCGACCGGTGCGAGCGCGATCGCGTTCACCCGCTCCTTGACGACGACCTGGCCCGCGGCGGGAAAGCGCGCGATCCGATGGGCGAGCGAGCTGACGAAATCGCCGAGCTCATCGGCCGGCAGCGCCCGATTGATCCAGCCGTACCGCTCAGCAAGGTCCGCGTCGTAGTCGTCGGCGCTCAGCAGAACCTCGAGCGCCCGGCCGCGACCCATGAGGCGCGCCAGGTGTTGGGCGCCGCCGGCGCCCGGAATGACGCCGAACGCCGGTTCGAACTGGCCGAATATCGCTGACTCTCGGGCGGCGAAGCGCATGTCGCAGGCGAGTACGAACTCGCTGCCGACGCCGCGGACACGACCCTCGATCTGCGCAATGGTGACTAGATGGCTTGCGCTCAGGTGGCGAAGCAGCAGGGCCATCGACGCCTCGGGGACTAGCTTCGCGGCCTCCGCCCGGTTCTCCTCGATGCTGGTCACGTCGACGTGGGAGATGAAGTAGTCGGGGTCCGCACTCGTGAACACGAGCACCTTCACAACGTCCTCGGCCTCGGCTTGCTGAATGAGGGAGACGAGATCGCGGACCAACTCCGGCCCCTGCAGATTCATCGGCGGTGCCGCGATCTCCGCGAACACGACCGACCCTTCCCTGCGAACGTGGAGCTTCTCGTAAGCCCAGGGGTCTTCTGGGTTCCCGCTGGCGTCGGCGGTCTTCGGTGCCGTCATCCTGGGTTCTCCTCTCGTCGCTGGATCAGGCTGGCTTCCCATTGTCGGGGCAAGCCGCGCCGAGGCCTCCTCCGAGGCCTCGGCGCCTTACTCACTGGGCGGACCGGGCCACCCAGTCGTCGAAACGAATCTCGCCGAGATGTGCCGCGTTCGTCGGCACCAGGCTGCGCTCTTCCAGCTCGGTGCCGAAGTAGGGGGCCTTCGGGTCGGCGACGACCGTGCGCGGATCGCCCTTTGCCGCCAGGGCCCGCTGGATGAACTCGTCGAAGCTGAACTGCTCGGGGCCTGCGATTGCTATGACACCATCAGCCGGCGACCCCTGACTGGCCTCGCAGACCGCAGCGGCGACGTCGTCGGCTGCGATCGGCTGGAATCGAACATGGGGCAGCCGAACCACCTCGCCGTCCGTGGCCTCATCCGCGATCCTGAGCGCGAATTCGAAGAACTGGGTCGCACGGACGATCGTGAACGGGATCGACGACTCGCCGATCAGCTTCTCCTGGGCGACCTTGGCCCGCAGGTAGCCGCTCTCCGGCAGGCGGTCCGTGCCGACGATTGACAGGGCGACGTGGTGGCCGACACCCGCGTCAGACTCGGCCGCCAGCAGGTTTGTGCTCGAGGTCTTGAAGAACTCCATTACCGGCTCGTCCTCGAACGACGGCGAGTTGGAGACGTCGACCACCACCGAGGCGCCCTCGAGCACCTCGGCCAACCCCTCGCCGGTAAGCGTGTTGACACCGGACTCGGGCGACGCGGGGACGGGTTCTTGGTCCTTCCGGTGGAGGCAGTCCACGACCTTCGAACCGATCAGGCCGGTTCCGCCGATGACGACGATCTTCATGAGTTCCTTTCGTTTGGTTTGGTGAGACGACGCTTGTCGGGGTCGTCGCGACGGCGCTGGTAGACGCTGCGCCGGTCGTGCGGACCTCTATCTCAGGCGTAGCTCGTTATGCACTGTGGTCGTTCAGCGCGTCCTCGAGGAGCCCGAGGACGATCCCGAACACTGCGTGGCGGATCGTCGCCTGGCCGAAGGCTCGACGGTTGCCGGCAAGCTTCGGCAGCTCCTCGCGGGCAGGGTGGTAGCGGTCCATCAGCGCGACCATCGGCCAGGCAGCGACGTGCTCGATGAGGCCCGCGGTCAGGCCGCGTAGGACCGCCGGCCCCGGCAGGGACGGCTTGAGCCGCGCGTATGCGGCGCCCAAGATCGCGCCGTTCTGCACGTGGAGCGCGAAGCCGATGGGTTGCCAGTCGTCGCCGCGCGTCACGAGCTTTCCCAGGATCTCGACGTCGTCGTACTTGGAGTCGAAGAGGCGTTTGTCGAGTGGCTGCTCGAGCGTCATCACCACCGTCGCGACCGCGCCCGCGACCGCCCCCCGGACGCTCGGTTGGAGCACTGGTCAAGCATGTCAGGGT
>DATAPB010000160.1:0-13604 GCA_036265435.1 Solirubrobacterales bacterium
GACGAGTTCCAGAACGGCGACACGATCTCGGTCGCGAACACCGCGCCCGACACGAACGTCGACCAGATCCTGGCGGCGCTCGACGGCGACACCAGGGCGTACCTGCGCCTGCTCCTCGTCGGCGGCGGTCAGGGGCTGAACGGACGCGGCAAGGACCTCGGCAAGCTGCTCGGCAGCCTCGGCCCGATCAACCGCGGCCTGGCGCGGATCAACACCGAGGTCGCCAAGCGCAAGGAGAACCTCGCCCGGCTGATCCACAACATGAACCTGCTGTTCGGCACCGTCGGTGAGGACGGCCAGGGAATCGAGCAGCTGGTCACAGCGTCGAACCACACGCTCGGCGCGATCGCGACCCAGACGCCCGACGTCGAGCGCACGGTCTCGCTGCTCGGCCCGACCCTGCGGACCACCCGCGTGGCGCTCACCAAGACCGACCAGCTGGCCACGGTGCTCGGGCCGGCGATCAACAGCCTGCGCCCCTTCGCTCGCAGGCTGAAGCCGATCAACGAGTCGCTGGCAGATCTCGCTCAGACGACGTACTCACCGGTGAAGAACGACATCAGGCCGTTCGTGCGAGACGCCCGCGAGCCGGTCCGGAACCTGAGGCCGGCAGCGAAGAATCTGGTCGCTGCCGCACCGCGGCTGACGACCGTCGGCGAGAAGCTCAACAGGCTCTTCAACATGGCCGCCTACAACCCGAAGGGGGCAGAGGCGCCCGGGACCCCGGGACGGGATGAGGGCTACCTCTACTGGCTCGGCTGGCTGGGCCATGTCGGCAACAGCACCTTCGCGTCGCAGGACGCGCACGGCGTCTACAGGCACGTCTACGTGGTGGCGACCTGCAACACCGTGAAGTCGCTCCTGGCCTCCAGTCCGCTCGCCCCCGCGGTCACTGGATTCGGACAGCTGCTGGGGACGGTGTGCCCGCCATGACCCGGATCAGCGGAGAGAGCGCCTGATGCAGAAATCGGCTCCCTCGATGGGACGCATCCTGGTCGCGGTCGGCTTCACGCTGTCCTGCTTCGCCCTGCTGCTCTTCCTCTGGGTGACGTTCGGCGGCCCGGTTCCCTTCAAGCCCGAGAGCTACCGGTTCACCGCCGACTTCCCGGAGGCGATCACGCTCTCCAAGGAGGCGGACGTTCGCATCGGCGGTGTCTCCGTGGGCAAGGTCAAGGACATCGGCCTGGCGCCGGACAGCGAGTGCCAGAAGGACCCCACCACCTGCAACACCACTCGGGCGACGATCGAGATCGATCCGCAATACGCGCCGATCTCCTCGGACGCGAGGGCGATCCTTCGCTCGAAGACGTTGCTCGGCGAGACTTATGTCGAGCTCACCAGCGGCAGCCAGGTGCAGCCGGGGCAGGCCAGCGGGGACGTCACCGCGCAGGCGAACTCGATCGACGTGGGCCAGATCTCCGGCGGCGATGCACCGCAGCCGATTCCCGAAGGCGGTCATCTCGCCCAGACCCAGGTCCAGAACCAGACCCAGATCGACGAGATCTTCCAGGGATTCGATCAGCAGACCCGTGAGGCATTCCAGTCGTGGATGCAGAACTCCGCCATCGCGGTCAACGGACGGGGCCTCGACCTGAACGACGCCTTCGGGAACCTCGGCCCGTTCGCTTCGGACGCGAGCGACGTGCTCGGCACCCTGCGCCAGCAGGAGCAGTCCCTGCGCACGCTCGTCCACGACGCCGGGGACGTCTTCGCCGCCCTGACCGAGCACGACCAGGCGCTCGCCGGGGCGATCGTCGGGGCGAATCGGACCTTCGGTGCGCTGGCATCCCAGAGCAAGGCCCTTTCCGACACCTTCAAGATCTTTCCGACCTTTGAGAACGAGACCCGCCTGACCCTGGATCGCCTCAAGCCGTTCGCCGAGGACGCCCGACCCGTCTTTCACGATCTGAGGCCGGTCGCGCGCGACCTGAGCCCGACGCTCCACGACGTGCGCAGGCTCGCTCCCTACGCCCGCAAACTCTTCAAGAACTTCGACCCGCTGATCAGGGCCTCCCGGACGGGCCTCCCGTCCCTGCAGGGCTTCGTGCGAGAGCTGCGGCCGGTGATGGACGGCCTCGATCCGTTCCTCGCCAACTTCAATCCACTGCTGCGCTGGTTGGACTACCAGGCCCCGGTCGTGGGCGACTTCCTCGCCAACCCATCCTCCTCGACGGCGGATTTCCTGCCCTACCAGTCCGGGCAGAACGCGCCGCTGCACCTCTCGCGGCAGATGACGATCTTCACTCCTGAGTCACTCTCGATCCACCAGAGCCGCCTGGCCTCGAACCGCGGCAACGGCTACCTGCAGCCATTCGCGATCGGCAGCTTCTACCCGAGCACCCAGGCCGAGATCTTCCCGAGCCACGACTGCAACAACACCTTCGGCGGCCAGCCCGTCACCCACAACCCGCCCTCGAGCCCACCGCAGGAAGAGAGCGGTCAGTTCCCGTTCTCGTCGCTGGAGAACCCGAACGTCCCGCAGATGGTCGGCTCGAACTTCCCGGGCTTCCCGATCAATCCGCCCGGTCCCTCAGCGTACGCGGCCTGCACCATCGCGCCGGACTTCCCGTCCATCTTCGGTGGCAGCAACGTGCCCGTCGTCACCCGCGATCCGTAGCGGACTCCGGGCCTCAATAGGATTGGCCTCCCTAGAGGCGAGGTGAGCTTTGGGCTACTTCAAGGATGCCCAGGAGGTCTACGACACGATTGGCGAGCTGTTCACCGAGCTCGCGGCGGACGAGGAACTGGCGCCGAAGTTCCGCCAGGCGAACACGATCGTCCAGTACCAGCACCGCGAGCCGGACTCGACGATCACCGTGCGGCTGAAGCAGGACGAGCCGACCGATGTCGAGTTCGGCGAGACGGAGATGGAGCCGGAGGTCGTGATGAGCATGGAGGCCGACACGGCTCACCGGTTCTGGCTCGGACGCGTGAACGTGACGACCGCGCTCGCCCGCGGTCAGATCAAGGCGAGCGGGCCGGTTGCGAAGATCCTCAAGCTCGTGCCTCTCACCAAACCCGCCTTTCCCCGCTACAAGGCCCTGCTCGAGGCCCAGGGTCGCGACGACCTGGTCCGGATCGATTGAGCGCTAAGGAGGAGGCGCAGGAATGGACCGCGATCGTCTCGGGCCTGGCGTCCGAGCGTGGCCTTCGCTACGAGTCGATCGGCGGCATCAACCCCGTGGGGGCGCCGGTCGCGCTCTGTCCGGGCGGCACCAACCGGATCACGGGGGAGCTCAGCGACGGCTTCTTCGGCTCGTCGTGCGATGCCGACGAGCACGAGGAGGGCGGGTTCATGAACAAGGCGATCGTGCCGGGAGCCGTGCTGGTGAAGTCACATATGCCCGACCTCGCGACGGTCGTCCCGGTCTTCGATGTCGAATCGCTCGAGCGGACTGCGGGCGACACCGTCGACCGTTTCTCGCGCCGCCGGGTGGAGTTCGAGAGCATCGACTTCAACAAGCGGTTCATCGCGACCGTCCCACAGGATCATGATCCGGTCGCGCTGCGCGAGCTGTTCAGCCCGGCGTTCATCGACTGGATCACGCGGATCCCGGCCGAGGTGGACTTCGGCATCACGGACCAGCAGCTCTTCTTCCATTGGCACCTGCGCGAGCGGACCAGGGAGGAGCTGAAGGAGGCTCTCCGCTCCGGGGGCGGGATCTTCGACCGCCTCCATCGCGAGATGGAGGAGAACAACCTCGATATCTACAAGCCTGGGCCCTGGAATGCCGGGCTTGAGCCATTCCCGCCGAAGATCGGCTCCTAGGCCCGCTCCTTGAGGCGCCGGCGGTAGGTCCGGTAGAACCCCGGCCCCTTCTTGACGAAGTCGCGGAAGCGGCCCGCGCCCTTCGGGATCTCGAACCCCCCGACGATCTTGCGGGGTAGCAGTCGCAGGCCGTCTGGCGACAGAGCGAGGTCGCCGCGAACCTGCATGTTCCGCTGCCAGGTGAAGTCGGGCGCGTGTGCGTGGACGGTCAGGCACGCTCGGCCTTCGAGCAGCGGGAACCCGGCCGGATCCGCCCCGATCCGGATCTCCCGGCTCGACGGATCCGCGGAGTACGGGACGCGAACCGAGATCGGGAACCCGTCAGGCCCGAGCCAGCTGAGCACGCCGGTCCGGTGCTCGCTCAGTGACTCCATCCGCTGGTCCCAGGCTGGTGTGCCGCCGGCGGGCGCCCCGTGCTCCTCGGGGGGCTCCTCGCTGTGGCCCGAGCGCACCTCCTCGAGACGGGCGTCGTGGACGCTGGGCTCCTGGGTCAGATCGCCGTCCGGCCAGACGAAGACGCGCTCGGGGCGGACCTTGATGTACATCCGCGCGTAGTAGAAGTTGAACAGCGGCCTCAGCGGCTTCGGCGGGTGCATCTTCTTGGTCGCGGGCAGCTTCTCCCCCGATTCGCGGAGATAGCGAGCCGTGTTCGCCTTCAGGTCCTCGTCGTCGACGCTCGCGGTGCCTTGGACGAGCACCGCGATGCCGCTCTCGACACCCGAGCCCGTGGAGTCCGAGAAGAGCAGCGACACGCTTGGATGCGCCCGCGCGTCGTCCGCTTTCTTCGGATAGCCGAGGCCTGTGGTCACGTTGATCGTCGCCCCGCCCTGGTCGTAGTAGGGCGTGACCGGCCAGGTGATCGGCTGCTTGTTGGATGCGACGGTCGTGAACTCGCAGGTGACGAACCGCGCGAACGTGTCACGAACCTCCTGCGGCAGCGTGCTTGTCATGAGCCTGATTCTTGCGAACGAGACCGCGCGGGCTCAAGGTGACTACGGAAGATCGTCCGGAAGGATGATGCGCCGCTCGTCGCCCTCGCCGACCACCTCGGGCTCGACGGGCTTCACCTCGCGGCGCTTGGCCGCCTCCAGAGCCTCCTCGGCGCTGGAGTATCCGACCAGCGACTCGAGGTGCTTGACCGTCGGGAAGACCAGCGGGAGATCCCCGGCGCGGTGGCTGTCGAGTGCGGCCCGCGGTTCGAACCAGCCCGCGTCGACCGTCTCCGAGCCATCCGGGCGGGGGGGAGAGTGCGCAGGGGCCAGCGCCAGATAGAAGCGCGTGTCGAAGCGGATCGGGACCACCCTGGGTGTGATCCAGCGCGAATAGGCGACCAGGTCGTCAGCCGGGACTTCGATGTCCGCCTCCTCGGCCAGCTCCCTCACGGCGGCAGCGCGATGCGCAGCCTCTCCGTCGCCGTCGACCGCGTCCACCGAGCCGCCGGGGAACACCCAGACGCCCGGCATGAATCGGGCCTCGGAGTTGCGGCGCACGAGCAGGACCTCCAGGTTCCGCTCGCTGTGCCTGCCGCCACGACGGAGCAGGATTACGGTGGCAGCGGCTCGCGGCGTGGCGGGCGGATCGCCCTCGTCAGGCAGAGGGGCGCCCCCGGCTTCCGGCAGTTCGCTCACGGCTGTGCCCTCCGGACGTGCACCTCCGCGCACCGTACTCGTTACATTGCCGCCCGATGCCTGCCGAGACCACCACGAAGCAGCTCTACATCTGCACGTCCTGCGGCTTCATCTACGACCCGGATGAGGGGGATCCCGACGGCGGCGTCCCCCCGGGAACCGCGTTCGAGGACATCCCCGACGACTGGTTCTGCCCGGTCTGCGGCGCCCGCAAGGCCGACTTCGAGCCCTACGAGGAGTAGACGCTTCCGCTGCGCGGGTCCTGTCGCCGCAGGAACCTCTAGGCGGCTTCGAGCATGGCCGCGTCGAGGCGGCCCTTGGCTCCCGAGTCGAGCTCGGCGACCGGGTAGGCCGCGCGGATCGACTGCCCGACGACCTCCACCAGTCGCCTCAGGTCCCGCTTGGAGATCGACAGCGGCGGCATCAGCACGATGACGTCACCCAGCGGACGGACGATCACGCCGCGCCGCCGGGCCTCGAGCACCACCCGGTGGCCGAGGCGCAGCTCTGGATCGTGCTCCCCGAGGTCGATGCCGACCATCAGGCCGCGCTGGCGGACCTCATTCACCTCGGGCATCCGCTCGACCTGAGCGAGCCAACCCGAGAGGAGCCGGATCTTCGGCTGGATGCGAACGAGGGTGCGCTCGCGCTCGAAGACGTCCAGGGAGGCGATTGCGGCCGCGCAGGCGAGCGGATTGCCGGTGTAGGTGTGGCCGTGGAAGAAGGTCTTGAAGTCGGAGTGACCGCCGAGAAACGCTTCGTAGATCCGCTCGGTGGCCAGGGTCGCAGCGAGCGGCATGTAGCCGCCGGTCAGCCCCTTGGCGACGCAGAGCAGGTCGGGAGAGACGCCCTCCTGCTCGCAGGCGAACATCGTCCCGGTCCGCCCGAAGCCGGTGGCGACCTCATCGCAGATCAGCAGCGCACCGTGGCGGTCGCAGAGGCGCCGGACCGCGCGCAGGTAGCCCGCCGGGTGGGTGAGCATTCCGGCCGCTCCCTGCACGAGCGGCTCGAGCACGACCGCCGCGACCTCCTCCTCGTGCATGGCGAGCAGGCGCGCCATGTCGTCGACGTCACCGGGCTTGGCGCGATGCGCCTCGAAGAGGAGCGGCTCGAAGGTCGAGTGGAAGAGCGACATGCCGCCGACGGAGACCGATCCGATCGTGTCTCCGTGGTACGCCTCCTGGAGGCAGATGAACGATCTCTTCCTGACGTGCTGGCCGCCGCGGTGCTGCCAGTACTGGAACGCCATCTTGAGGGCGACCTCGACCGCCGTGGACCCGGAGTCCGAGTAGAACACGCGGCTGAGGCCGGGTGGCGCGATCTCGATCAAGCGGGCGGCGAGCTCGGACGCCCCCGGATGCGAGAGGCCGAGCATCGTGGAGTGGGCGACCCGGTCGAGCTGCTCGCGAACGGCGGCGTCGATCTCCGGTTGCCGGTGGCCGTGGACGTTGCACCAGAGTGAGGAGACGCCGTCCAGATAGCGGCGCCCCTCCGAGTCGATCAGCTCCGACCCCTCGGCCGACTCGATCATCAACGGCTCCTCGGCCACCCAGTCGCGCTGCTGCGTGAAGGGGTGCCAGAGGTGATCGTGATCGAGCCGGGCGGCCTTCTCCATTCGCCGATCGCCAACATAAGATCGTCGCCGGATGGACTCGCGAGGGTTGATCACCGAGGCCAACAGGAAGTGGTGGACCCTCGGGGCGATGTGCCTCTCGATGTTCATGATCATGCTCGACAGCACGGTGGTGAACGTCGCGCTGCCGTCGATCCAGAAGGAGCTGAACACCAGCGTCAACCAGCTCGAGTGGGTGGTGAACGGCTACACGCTGAGCTTTGCGGCGCTCCTCGTCACCGGCGGCCGCCTGGGCGACATCTTCGGGCGGCGGCTGATCTTCATGATCGGCGTCTCGGTCTTCGCGATCTCCTCGGCGACCGCGGGGCTCGCGCAGGACCCGACGATGCTGATCGTCTCGCGCATCGCCGAGGGCGTCGGCGGCGCTCTGATGATGCCGGCGACCCTCTCGATCATCACCGACGCATTTCCCCCGGAGGAGCGCGGCAAGGCGATCGGCACCTGGGCCGGCATCTCGGGGCTGGCGCTCTCGGTCGGCCCGCTGGCGGGCGGGTTCCTGACCGAGCAGGTGACCTGGCGCGCGATCTTCTACATCAACGTGCCGATTGCGATCGTCGCCCTGATCGCTGCATTCACAGTCGTGCGCGAATCCCGGGACGAGAAGGCGGAGCGCACGATCGACTACGCCGGCGTAGTCCTGCTGACCGTCGCGCTCACCACGTTCGTGCTGGCGCTGATCGAGGGGAACGACTGGGGCTGGGGGTCCGCTCGGGAAATTGGATTGCTGGCCGTCGGGGTCGTCGCGACCGTGGTGTTCCTGATGGTGGAGTCCAGGGTGCGTGTGCCGGTCGTCGACTTCACCTTCTTCCGCTCGCGCAATTTCGTCGGCGCCAACACGGTCGCGACGATCATCAGCTTCGCGATGATGGGCAGCTTCTTCTTCCTGGCGATCTACCTGCAGGACCTGCTCGGCTACTCGGCGCTGGAGACCGGCGTCCGCTTCCTGCCCACCACCGTGGTCATCGTCATCGCCGCTCCGCTCGCGGGGAGGGTGGCCGACCGGATCGGCTCGCGCTGGCCGATGGTGCTCGGCCTCGTCATCACCTCGCTGGCCCTG
Organism: Solirubrobacterales bacterium; assembly: GCA_036265435.1. Classification (GTDB taxonomy): domain Bacteria; phylum Actinomycetota; class Thermoleophilia; order Solirubrobacterales; family 70-9; genus DASUPK01. Next base: position 8,088 of record DATAPB010000160.1, read on the forward strand.
TACCTGTTCTCGCGCATGGACGCCTCCACCACCTACAACGACCTGCTGCCCGCATGGATCCTGCTCGGCATCGGGATCGGCTTGACGATGTCACCGATGTCCACGGCGGCGATGAACGCGGTGCCGGTGGACAAGGCGGGTGTCGCCTCGGGGACGCTCCAGATGTTCCGGATGGTGGGCGGGACGATCGGTGTTGCTGCGACCGGGGCGATCTTTCAGTCGAGGCTCGGTGACTTCGATCCCGCCGCGCTGGCGACCGGCGGCCCAGCCGCCGCCGCCAACTTCACCGATGCGCTGGGCGCCGCCATGGGGCTGGGAGCGGCAGTCACGGCCGTCGGCGCGGTGATCGCGGCTGTGGTCATCAGGGGCAAGCCGAGGCACGCGCCCTCAGCTCACGGCGGGCCCGAGCTGCCGCGCTCGGTGGCCCTGGGCTGACGGCTTCGCCATAAGCCGGGTTGCCCTCAGCACGCGCCTGCGGGCACCCTCGCGTCTACGCCGTCGTGTGACGCATGTCACACATGCTTTCAGTTCTGAAATGGTTGCAGGCTTGTAACCTTTTCGTATATGGAAGCAGCGACCCGCAACAGGACAGGGGGCCGTGGTGAGGCGACCGGAGAGCTCTCGCTCAAGCTCGGCGCCTTCTTCCTGCGCTGCATGAGCGGCGGCAGCAGCGACGTCTTCCGGGTGCTCGACGAGAGCGGCCTCACCTTCAGCCAGATGAAGGTCCTGGTCGAGCTCGACTCGCCCGATGAGGATGCGTGGACCGTCACCGCCCTGTCCGACGAGCTCGGAATCTCCCCAGCCTCGGCCAGCCGCGCCGCGGACGGCCTCGTCCGCAAGAAGCTCGCGACGCGGGTCGAGGATCCCGACGACCGGCGAGTTCGCCGCCTGACGTTGACGTCGCGCGGACGCGAGGTCGCCGACACGATCATCTCCGCTCGCCTCGCCGGGCTCGAGGACTTCACGGCCTCGCTCGGCAGTGACGAGCGCCGAAAGCTTGAGGCGGCTCTCGATGCGCTCCTGAAGAGCCCCGAGATCGCCGAGATCTACCGCACCTACGAGAGGAAGGCACGCCGATGACGCGCTACCGGCACCTGGTCACAGACGACAACCGCAAGTGGTGGACCCTCGGAGCGATGTGCTTCGCGCTGTTCATGGTCATGCTCGACAACACCGTCGTGAACGTGGCGCTGCCGTCGATCCAGCGCGAGATCGGTGCCCAGCTCTCGGCGCTGGAGTGGGTCATCAACGGCTACACCCTGACCTTCGCCGTCCTGATCGCCACCGGCGGGCGCCTTGGAGACATCTTCGGTCGGCGGCGGATGTTCCTGGCCGGAGTGATCATCTTCGCGGTCACCTCGGCGACGGCCGGCCTGGCGCAGGACCCGGCGATGCTGATCGGAAGCCGTGCGATCCAGGGCATCGGGGCCGCGCTGATGATGCCGGCCACCCTCTCGATCATCACCCACGCCTTCCCTGCCGCCGAGCGCGGCAAGGCGATCGGGACCTGGGCCGGTGTTTCCGCCCTGGCGCTCTCCATCGGCCCGGTGATCGGCGGCTTCCTCACGGAGTACGTCAGCTGGCGTGCGATCTTCTTCATCAATCTGCCGGTCGCGGTCGGCGCGGTGGTCGCCACCGTCTTCGCCGTCACCGAATCGCGTGACGAGACGATCGACCGGCACGTCGACTATCCCGGCGTGATCTCCCTGACCGCGGCCCTGACCGCGATCATTCTCGGGCTGATCGAGGGAAACAGCTGGGGCTGGAACTCGCCCGGGATCCTCGCGCTGCTGATCGGCGGCGCGATCGGGCTCGTCGCCTTCGTCGCGATCGAGCTGCGGGTGGCGGCGCCGATGGTCGAGTTCGCCCTCTTCCGGACGCGCCAGTTCATCGGCTCGAACCTGATCGCGTTCATCATCACCTTCGCCATGATGGGCACCTTCTTCTTCATGGCGCTGTACATGCAGGACATCCTCGGCTACAGCGCCCTGGAAGCCGGGGTGAGGTTCCTACCGACCACGATGGTGATCGCCGTGATCGCGCCCATCGCCGGGAGGCTCGCTGACCGTCTGGGTCCCGCGATGCCGATGAGCGGCGGCCTGGCGATCCTCGCGGCCGCGATGTTCCTGTTCGCCGGCATCACCCCGACCACGACCTACAGCGGGCTCATCGTCCCCTTCGTCCTCATGGGGATCGGGATCGCCCTGGTGATGTCGCCGATGTCGACCGCGGCGATGAATGCGGTCAGCGTGCAGAAGGCGGGCGTCGCCTCGGGTGTCCTGCAGATGTCCCGAATGGTCGGAGCATCGGTCGGCGTCGCGGCAACCGGTGCCATCTTCCAGGCGCAGCTCGGCAGTGGATTCAACCCTGCCCAGCTGGCCACGGCTCCCGAGCAGGCGCGCGCGACCTTCGTCGACGCGCTCAGCAGCGCGATGCTTCTGGCCGCGATCGTCGTGGTCGCCGGGCTGGTCGTCTCCCTGGCCCTCGTCCGCGGCGCCCGGGCCAAGCGGGTCGACAGCCTGCATGCCGCCGAAGAGGCCGCCCCCGCGGTCCCGATCGTGGCGGCGACCGAGGAGATCACCGAGGGACGCGCGGCCTAGGCGGCCCTCAACCTGCGCTCGGGCTCGCTGAGGCCGAGCGCAGGCCAGCGCTCGGGCGAGGTCAGCTCGAGGTGGGAGAGCATCTCAACGGGGACCGAGCCGAGCTCGGCGATTGCCTCGCGGTTGGAGACCTCGAGCAGTGATGGCGCCTCGGGCCAGGGATTGAGCACGACCCTGCCGACCTGGAGGCCCGCGCCGCGCACGGCGTCGATCGTGAGCAGCGTGTGGTTGATCGTCCCGAGCCAAGGCGAGGCCACGATCGTCACCGGCATACCGAGATCCCGCGCCAGGTCGCGGACCAGATAGTCCGTCGTCAGCGGGACCAGGAAGCCGCCCACCCCCTCGCAGATCAGCAGGTCAGCTCCCTCGGTGGCTGCGAGCGCGGCGCCGCGCAGTCGATCCGGATCGATCGGCTCGCCCGTCAGCTCGGCGCCGAGGTGGGGCGAGACGGCAGGGCCGTAGCGATACGGCGCGATCTCATCGTCCGCCTGAGACGATCCCGCCGCGAGCCGCAGGAGCGCGTGATCGGGCAGCCCGGCCGCGCATTCCCACGTCTCGGGTCGCAGCGGGTATTCGTCCAGGCCGCTGACCGCCGGCTTGAACACCGCGACGCGGGCTCCGGCCGCGCGCGCGGTGCGGGCGATCGCGGCGGCGACCACCGTCTTGCCGACCTCAGTGCCGGTGCCCGTGATGAACTCGCCGCGCATCTCACGCCGCCTCACGCAGTGGGGCTGCGGCCGCCTCCCGGCCGGTCCGCGATGTGAGCCCAAGATCCCGTACCGCTGCGCCGATCAGCCTCGCCGCATGCCGCAGATCGGCGATCCGGTGGGTCGCCATCGTGGTCAGGCGCAGGCGGCAGGTACCGGGCGGCACCGTCGGCGGACGGATCGCCTGCGCGAAGACGCCCTCGGCGAGCAGGCGCTCGCAGAGCGCCATCGCATCGTCCGCTTCGCCGACGACCAGCGGAACGATCTGGGTGTCCGAGCCGATCGGCGCGAGCCCCTCCGAGCGCAGACCTTCGCGGAGGGCGGCCGCGTTGGCACCGAGACGCTCCACGAGCCGTGGCTGACCGGCGATCAGCTCGAGCGCCGCCTGCGCCGCGGCGACGGCCGGAGGAGGGGGCGCCGTGGAGAAGATGAACGGCCGCGCTGAGTTGATCAGGAAGTCCACGAGCTCCGCCGACCCGCAGACGTAGGCGCCGTAGCCGCCGAGCGCCTTGCCGAGCGTGCCCACGATCACGTCGACCTCGTCGGTGACGCCGGCGGCGGCGACCGAGCCGCGCCCCCCGGGGCCGATGCATCCGGATGCGTGGGCCTCGTCGACGAGCAGGCGACACCCGTGCTCCCGTGCCAGGTCGACGAGCTCGGGGAGTGGAGCGATGTCGCCGTCCATCGAGAAGACGCCATCGGTGACGATCAGCGCGCCGCGCCCGGACGCCCGCCGCAGCCCCCACGCGAGGTGCTCGGTGTCGCGGTGGCGATAGACGAAGGTGTCAGCACCCGCCAGGCGGCAGCCGTCGATGATGCTGGCGTGGTTGAGCTCGTCCGAGAGGACGACCTGGCCGCGGCGGGCGAGTGCCGCGATCGTCCCGGTGTTGGCGAGGTAGCCGGAGCCGAAGAGGAGCGCGGCCTCGGTTCCCTTGAACCCGGCGAGCCTGGACTCGAGCTCGGCGTGGATAGTCATCGACCCCGAGATCAGGCGCGAGGCGCCGGCGCTGGTGCCCAGGCTGAGCGCCGCCTCGGCCGCCGCATGCCGCAGCCGCGGGTGGTCGGCCAACCCGAGGTAGTTGTTCGAGCAGAGGAGCAGCACCGGCTGGCCGTCGAGAAGGACCTCGGGTCCCTGCGGGCCCTCGATCAGGCGCAGCCTCCGGCGCAGCCCGCTGGACTCGAGCTCGGAGAGGTGCTCGTCGATGTCGAGCACTAGTCGCCCCAGCCCGCCGGCTGAGGCTCGTGCTCGGAAGGGCGCTCCGGATAGGCGGGCGGCTTGCCCTTCTTCTTGATCACACGCAGCTGGGTCGAGGGGTCCCAGAAGTTCGCGTCGGTCTGGCGGTCGATCAGTTCGTCGATCGGGGTCGACGGGGTCTCCCCCTCCAGCCAGCCGGAGCGGTTGTCGGGCCGGGGGTTCGCGCCGTTGTCGGCCTGGCGGGCGACGTTCAGGCCGAGCTCCTCGAACATCGCGCGGTCCTCGGCCGGCTCGACCCCGAGGGTGGTGAGGAAGTTGCCCATCATCACGCCGTTGAGGCCGGCCTTCACCGCCAGCGGCTGCAGCTCCTGGAGATTCTCCACGCGGCCGCCGCAGAGCCGGAAGAGCGCGTCGGGGAGGATCAGCCGGAAGATGGCCACCCACTTGACGACCTCCCAGGGATCCATCAGCTTCCGCTCGCCGAACTTCGTTCCCGTGCGCGGGTTGAGCAGGTTGATCGGCACGGAGTCTGGGTTGATCTCGGCGAGCTCGAACGCCATCTCGACGCGCTGCCGCGGCGATTCGCCGAGGTTGAGGATGCCGCCGACACAGGTCTCGAGCCCCGCCTCCCTGACCGCATCGATCGTGCGCAGCCGGCCCTCGTACCGCACCGTCGTCGACACCTCGGGGTAATACGAGCGCGCCGCCTCCACGTTGTGGTGGACCCGCTGGATGCCGGCCTCCCTGAGCTGGCGTGCGCGGTCCGCCGACATGTGCCCGATCGAGGCGCAGCGCTTCAGGTTCGTGTGCTCGGAGACCAGGCGTGCACCCTCGAGGATCCTGGCGAAGTCCCGCTTCGAGAGGCCCTGGCCCTGGGTGACCATGCAGAAGCGGTGCGCGCCCGCAGCCTCGGCGGCCTTGGCGTGCTCGAGGATCTGCTCCGGCTCCATCATCGCGTGCATCGGCGTGTCCGCCTCGGCGTAGCGAGACTGGGCGCAGAATCCGCAGTCCTCCG
>DATAPB010000161.1:0-8139 GCA_036265435.1 Solirubrobacterales bacterium
GTAGGCCTGTGCGTTCTTCTGGCAGGTGGCCTCGTCCCACTGGCCGGTCGAGGCGATCGAGTCATCGCAGGCCTGGAAGGCGACCTGGATGCTCGTGCCGGCCTGCCACCCCTTCCGCGCCAGCTCCTGGATGATCGCGTCGTTCATCTGCTTGGAGCGCTCGGCGGAGTCGCCCTGCAGCGGCAGGTCGGAGACGATCAGCTTCTGGGCCTCGCCGCTGCCGGCGTACTCGATGTCCCCGCAGTTGGCGGAAACCGCCTGGATGTCCTTGACCTTGTCGCTGTTGTCGTTGTCGCCGCAGGCGGCGAGGACGAACATCGCGAGGGTCGCTGCGATCGCTCCCAGGAGGAGTGCCGGACGCCGAGGCACGGCGAGGACTCTATTCAGTCAGTCGGTCACGGCCGGGCTGGGACCGCAGCGCCGGTGAAGGCCATCTGACTAGCCGCCACGCGCGGCGTCGACGAGCTGTGGCGGCGGCTTGATCATCCGTGAGAAGACGAAGTTCGTCTCCGCCCGCTGCACGCTGATCGGCGCCGGCTCTGGGTCCCCGCTCGGTGTGATCGCGAAGCTGCCGATGATCCCGTCCTCGACCCTGGTCTGAAAGAGCTCGGCGATGGTCCCGGCGCGGGTCCCGCCGCCCTTCCGGATCGCCTGGATCAGTACCGCGGCCGCCTGCCCCGCGTACGGAGCGAAGACCTCGATCGGATTCGCGGTGATCCCCTCCCGCAGCGCCTGCACGAGGACCTGTCCCTGAGCGGTCAACTCGCCGGGCACCCTGCCGGGGAGGCTCACGTACATTCCCTTCGACTCCGGCCCGGTGTTGTCGATCGTCGCCTGTTGCGCGAACCCGTCGAACGCCAGCAGCTTGACCGGCCCGTCATTGGGCCCGAGCGCCGCAACCTTGTCTCTGATCAGCTGCACGCCGTTCTGTTCGAGGATCGACGCGAGCACGACGGCATCCGCTCCGGCGGACTTCACCTTCTGCATGAGCGCGGCATAGGTCTGAGCGTTGGGGTCGTATGAATCCACGCCGGCGATCGTCATGCCGAGCGAGCGCGCTGCGCCGGCGAAGCTGCCCGCCTGTTCGGCGCTGGTCGGATCGTCTGCGGCGACGAGGACGTACGGCCGCTTCACCCCGACCTCTTGGGCAAAGCTGGCCAGCCCCGCCCCCTGTACGGCGTCGTTCGGCACCACTCGGACGTAGTTGCGTTTCCCGGTCGGGTAGAAGACGCCCGGCTCGTCCTTCGCGCAGAGCGTCGGACTCGGCTGGGTCAGGCAGATGAGGGTGTTGCCGGGCGAGACCATCGGCACGCCACCCCCGGGTGCGCGGTTCAGGATCGGCATCTCCACCGCCGCGCAGCCGGAGTTGTAGGTGCCGATCACCCCGATCACGTCGGGGTTGGAGGCATAGGCCTGGGCGTTCGAGCGGCAGAGACCCTCGTCCCACTCGCCCGTGGAGCCGACCGAGTCGTCGCAGGCCTGGAAGGCCACATCGATACCCGGACCGGCCTGCCAATCCTTGCTGGAGAGCACCTGGGCGATCGCGAGGTTCATCTGTCTCGAGCGCTCAGCCGAGTCGCCCTTCAGCGGCAGGTCCGAGACGATCAGCTTGGAGGCATCCCCGCTGCCGCCGTACTGAACATTCCCGCAGTCGGCCTCCACGGCCTGGATCGCGCTGATGTGGCTGCTGTTGCCGCAGCCTGAGATCGCCAGCGCGAACACGAGAGCGGCCGCCGCCCCCGAGGCGAATGCGAGGGGTGGGCGCATGGCGCCCACCTTATGGGCCTAGGCGGCTGCCTTGGCTGCCTGGCGCTCGGGTGCGATCCGCACCACGTCCCAGGCGAGGCCGAGCTTCTCGAGCGTCCAGATAACAGCCGCGGAGGGATCCAGCTGCCTGCGCTTCATCCCGTGGACGGCCGAGGACGGGAAGGCGTGGTGTGAGTTGTGCCAGGCCTCGCCGAAGGTCGGCAGTGCGAGCCAGGCGAGGTTGCGCGACTCGTCGGTCGTCTCGAAGTCCCGCTTGCCGAACATGTGGCAGAGGGAGTTGATCGAGTAGGTGACGTGGTGCAGCACCAGGATCCGCACCGCTCCTCCCCAGAGCAGCCCGGTGAGCCCGGCGAGCACGGTCCCGCCGATCGCCACACCCAGACCGAATGGGATTGCCAGGCCGATCACGGCCCAGAGGACGAAGGTCCGGTCGATGAAGCGCGCGACCGGATCCTTGAGCAGATCGGGCGCGAAGCGCTCCTTCGAGCCACGCTGCGTGTGGATGAAGAGCCAGCCGAGGTGGGCGTGGAAGAACCCCTTGAACTGTGCCCAAATCCCCTCCCCGTGACCGACGTGCGGGCTGTGCGGATCTCCCTCCTGGTCGGAGAAGGCATGGTGCTTGCGGTGGTCGGCCACCCAGCTGATCATCGGTCCCTCGATAGCGGCCGAGCCGAGAGCGCCGATCACGCCGCGGACCACAGGTCCGGTCTTGAAGCTGCGGTGGGTGAAGAGACGGTGGAAGCCGACCGTGATGCCGAGCCCGCAGGGAACGTAGACGAGGGCGAAGACCACGAGGTCGTGCCAGTGAAACCAACTGCCCGCGAGCTGCCAGACGACGAAGCCGAGCATGAGGAAAGGGATCACGGTGAGCAGCCCGGTGATGATCCGGTCCCGGGTCTCGTGCTCGGCCGGTTGGATCGCGTGTGCAAGCGACTGTCTCGGGGCGCTGCGCTCCGGCTGTCCCCGCAGGTTGGATGGCTGTACCGGCGCTCCGGCGGCCACGTTCGACATCTCGGTCTCCTTTTCAGCTGCTTCGTGGTTCGCGCCGGTGGAGTCGTCCCGGAGATGCCGGTTCGCCCCTTGTCGCGTATAGGGGGAAGCTACCAGTGCTTCTTATACCCGCGCTAAGAACCAATTAACTCCGCTCTCCCGCTAGTGTCGAGAGCGATGCCCACCGAGCCGCTGGTCAAGGAGATCGAGCGCGCGTTTCCGGAGCGGCCCTTCACGATCGAGCTCTGGGACGGGTCGCGCATCCCCTCCACGAATGGAGGCGGCCCAACCTTCACCGCTCGCTCCAGGGACGCGCTCGCGTACGCGGTGTCGGCCCCGGGTCAGCTCGGCCTCGGCCGCGCCTACGTAGCCGGGGAGATCGAGGTCGACGACATGGATGCGGTGATCGCCCTGCTCAACGACTGGCAGCCGCCATCGGTCGGCGCCGCGGCCAAGGCCCGGCTGATCACGGCCGCGCTCCGCGCCGCTGGAGCCCGCCGCCCGCCGCCGGCCCCGAGGGCCGAGATGCACCTCCGCGGCCGCAAGCACACATCCGAGCGCGACCGGGAGGCCGTCCGCCACCACTACGACGTGGGCAACGAGTTCTTCTCTCTCTTCCTCGACAGTTCGATGACCTATTCGTGCGCTTTCTTCTCACGCGTGCCGCAGCGGAGAGGGCTGCTCTCGGGCGACCGCGCGCCGACGCTCGAGGAGGCCCAGGAAGCGAAGCTCGACCTGGTCTGCACCAAGCTCGGGCTGCGAGAGGGGGAGCGCGTGCTCGATGTCGGTTGCGGCTGGGGCAGCTTCGTCATGCACGCCGCCTCGCGTTACGGCACGAAGGCGGTCGGGATCACTCTGTCCGAGCCGCAGGCGGAGTTGGCACGGCGGCGCGTCGAGGAAGCCGGCCTCTCGGACCGAATCGAGATCCGGGTGCAGGACTATCGCGAGCTCGCCGGAGAGCAGTTCGACGCCGTCGCGTCGATCGGGATGGTCGAGCACGTCGGCGAGGCGCAGATCGACACCTACGCCGAGCAGCTCGCCTCGATGCTGCGGTCCGGTGGGCGACTCCTGAACCACGGCATCTCGCGCCTCAAGCACGGCAACGTCGAGGGCGGCCCCTTCTCGGAGCGCTACGTGTTCCCGGACGGCGAGACGCTGCATGTCTCCCGCGTCATCCTTGCCCTCGAGCGGGCCGGCTTCATCGCCCGCCACGTGGAGGAGTTCGGCGCCGACTACGCCGAGACGCTGCGTCACTGGATCCGCCGGCTCGACGAGAACGGCGAGCGGGCCGAGGAGTTGGCCGGTCCGGAGCGGATGCGCGTCTGGCGCCTATACCTACGCGCGGCCCGCAACGGCTTCGAGATCGACTTCACCTCGGTCTACCAGGTGCTCTGCCGCCTGGGCTCGAGTTAGCACATCCGGCGAGTGCGCGCGAGCGCCCTGGCGGACGCGGTGCCGGTTCCGTCCCCTGGGGTGCTACCGTCCCGACCCGTTAGGCCGGTGTACCGGCAAAGTTGTGCGTAGCGCTCGCGTTGTCAGCAGCATCTTGCGTCCTCGCGTTCGCAGCACAGGTAAGAGGAGGCGAGATGCCTACCGGAACCGTTAAGTGGTTCAGCAACGACAAGGGCTACGGGTTCATCACACCCGACGACGGCTCGAACGATGTGTTCGTCCATTTCAGCTCGATCGAGGGCGACGGCTACCGTTCGCTCGAGGAGGGTTCGAAGGTCGAGTACGAGACCGAGCAGGGTCCGAAGGGCCCCGCGGCGACCGGGGTCAAGCCCGTCGCGTAGGGAGCTACAAGGCTTCTGAGTTGCCAAGGCGGCCCCGCGAGGGGCCGCCTTTTTTGCGCGAGCGGGCGGCTGATACACATGCCCGGAGGTGGCCACGTTCTGCCTGATCCACGGCGCCTGGCACGAGAGCTCGTGCTGGGACCCCCTGGTCCCGGTCCTCGAGAAGCGAGGCCACCGAGTGCTGGCGCCGGACCTGCCGCTGGACGATCCTGAGCTGGGATTCGAGCAGCGCACCAGGCCCGCGCTCGAGGCGCTCGCTGGTGTCGACGGTCCGATCGTGATCGTCGGCCACTCGCAGGGAACCGCCTATTCATGCCTGGCTGCGGGACAGCACCCGGAGTCGCTGCTGGTGTACGTCTGCCCGCGGCTGAACGGGTTCGAGGAGCCGCCCGGAGCTCCTGACAGGTTCCGGGAGGGATTTCCATTTCCCCCCGACCGCCCCGACGGCACCAGCATCTGGGACGCCGACGCCGCAATCGGCGCGATGTACCCGCGCCTGCCGCCGGAGAGAGCTCAGGCGCTGGCCGAGGAATTGCGCCCGATGGCGATGCCGCCGGGCGAGTACCCCCTCCAGACTCCGCCTGACAACCCGTCAGTGCTCATCTACGCGGCCGAGGATGAGTTCTTCCAGCCGGTCTGGGAGCGATTCATGGCGCGCGAGTTGCTCGGCGTCGAGCCGATCGAGATCCCCGGCGGACACTTCCCGATGGCCGAGGACCCCGAGGCTCTCGGTGATCTGCTCGATCGCGTGGCCCGCGACTAGGGGCTGCGGGGCCTCGGTCAGTCCACGAATCTGAGCTGCTGGTCCGCGCCGGTCAGCTCCAGGGTCCGCGCCACCTGGGGGTGCATATCCCGAAAGCCGAGCCGATTGGAATCCATCCGCGAGGCGGCCTGCGCGTCGAGCAGCATCGAGATCCCGGTCGAGTCGATGAACTTCAGCTCGCTCATGTCCACGATCACGGCGGCATCCTCGCGTTCGATGGCCGTACTGAGGGCCAGCCCTGGCCTCGTCGACATTGGACACGTCCAGCTCTCCCACGAGCCTGATCAGGTGCTGGTCCGCGCTTCGCTTGTGATCGATCCGCAACACCGGGTTGAGAACCTCGCCCATTGAGGGCTCCCTTCGTCTGATTGCGAACTTCGCGCTCTGCGCGGCTCGCCTGTTGACGGGAGCGCCGAGAAGTGGTGGTGCATGGCCGGCGTGAGTCCCTGTAGTAGATCCTCGCGCTGGCCGTTCGAGTCTAGACCCTGATGCGGGATGGGCTCGAAAAGCAGGGATCGCCTGGCTTAGTCGCCTTCGCGCCGCACGCCCGGCCGGGGCCGGATCCGCCCCCCGTACATGGGCAGCTCGGGGCCGGCCCCGTCGAGGGAGTCGAGCTGCTCCCACATCCGCGACACGCCGGCGAGGCCGAAGCGCCGCACCCGCTCCACCGACTCGAGCTCGAGCACGTCGGTGAGCAGCTCCTCCCCCTCCCCGGCCTGGACTCGCACCAGGCCCTCGGGGTCCACGACCACGCTACGGCCCAGCGCCGCCGGCTGCGCGGCGTTGACGTTGACGACGTAGAGCTGATTGAAGATCGCGTTCGCCCGGGCGGCGATCAGCTCCGCATCGCGGTCCGAGGTCGTGGTCAGCGTCGGCTGGATCACCACCTCGGCGCCGAGCCAGGCGAGCTGCCGGATCACCTCCGGGAAGAAGCCGTCGTAACAGATAGCCAGCCCGACGCGGCCGACGTCCGGGACGTCGAAGGTGACGAAGCCGTCGCCCGGCGTCGAGTGCTCGGTCGGCCGCCAAGGGAAGACCTTGCGGTAGCGGGCGGCGAGCTCGCCCTCGGGCGAGACGGCAACCGCGGTGTTGTGGACGCCACCCTGATCCGAGCGCTCGTAGACCGAGCCGGCGACGATCCAGAGCTCGGTGGCGCGGGCGATCTCGCCGAGTCGCTCGGTGAGCGGTCCGGGGATCGTCACGGACACCGAGTCGGCGTAGCCGTCCGACTCGTCGAGCAGGCCGGGGACGGCGGAGAGGTGGAGCTCTGGCAGGACCAGTAGCTGCGCGTGCGGCACCGCGGCCTTCACCGCCGGGACGCGCTCGGCGAGGCTCTCCAGGGTCGCGTCGGGGTCGCGCGCGACCGGCGCCGTCTGCAGCGCGGCGATTGAGAGGGTCCTCATGCGGGGCTCAGCCGATGATGACGGACTCGAAGGGCGATGGAGGACGGCCTCGGCCTGCAGGTGGTGATCGGGCACCCGTCGATCGGCAGCAAACAGGCCGAGCGCATCCTGCTCGACTACGCGGGGGGGCGTCGGGGTCGACCTCGCGGGCCGGGAGACGGCACTCACCGCGGGGCTTAACGCGCGTCAATCTGGGCATAGATAAAGCAGGCAAGCGGAACGTGATCCAGGAGGGATCGCCGAGATGGCAAAGGTCGAGTCGCCAGCCGAGACGGACGAGGACGAGGTCGCGAGCGCCCGGGAGGTGAGCGTGTCGCGCTATCCGGGTCGGGATCCGGTCACGGTGAGGACCACCCGTCTTCCCGGAGACGAACCCACCCGCGAGGAACGGATTCGCGCCGGCATGCGCCGCCTCGCCCGTGAGGGGCGTCTCACCCGAGGCTGAGCCGCGGACCTCGGCTCCGGCGAGCTGCCGGAAGCCGAGGCCGGCGCCGCCCGGCGACTAGGTCGTCGCCGCTCCGGGAGCCGCCGGCCCCCCGGCGGGAAGAAGATGTCATTGCTCAGCACGTTCAGCGCCTGGGCGGCCTGCGGGGTGATGTCGTACCTGGGGTCGATCAGGGCGACGTCGAGGCTGGTGAAGAGCCCGCCGCCGACGGCGATCAGATCCCGCCCGCGAAGGCGGCCATCGAGAGGCCATCCGCACCTTCCTTCTCCTTGAAGAAGCTCCTCAAGGCCGAGATGAAGAAGAGGAGAAGACGACGGCGATCCCTCCTGAGAGGTCTCCGATGAGGTGGGCGCTGTGCTGGATCACCTGCTGCCCGGTGTCATGGACATCGGGCGTGCTCGGTGTGGTGAAGGTGACCACGAGCAGGACCGCGAAGACGATTCCGGTCAGCGGCGCCCCCCCGCGCAACGAAGCGGGCATTTGGGCCTCTCCTTGGTTGGTGTGCCCCAGGCGAGCCCCCAAGCCTGCGCCCCTCCGGGCAGACCCCCAGCCGTGTGGATCGGCCCAACCCTACGTCGGCGTGAGACAGCCCGCATCCGCAGAAATTTCCGAACCGCGCCGCGGTCGGAGCTAGCGGTGGGTGACGCCTTCCTTGACGAAGTTCGCGCGCCGCGGCTCGGTGACGGCGACGTCGGCGAGGGCGTCGTCGATCGCGCCGAGGGTGTTCTGGTCGAGCTTCACGCCGGCCGCCTCAGCGTTGTGGTGCACCTGCTCGGGACGGGAGGCGCCGATGATCGCCGAGGCGAGATTGTCCTGGCGCAGGCACCAGGCGAGCGCCATCGTCGCCATCGAGACGCCGGCGTCCTCGGCGATCGGGACGAGGCGCTGGACCGCCTCCAGGATGTCGTCGCCGCGGTAGCGATCCATCATCCCGCCCATCTCCTCCGAGGCCGCGCGCGAGTCGTCGGGTGGCGGCTC
>DATAPB010000162.1:0-29067 GCA_036265435.1 Solirubrobacterales bacterium
GTCGGCGTGCTGATCGTCACCCTGATCGCGGGCCCAGTACCGCTCGGCGCCCTGATCAGCGCCGCGCTCGCCGGCTACTGCATGATCTTCCTGTACGAGTGGACGCACTTCCTGATCCACACGGCCTACCGGCCGCGGTCGGCCGCCTACAAGGCGATCTGGAAGAACCACCGGCTCCACCACTTCAAGAACGAAGACTTCTGGCACGGGGTGACGAACAACCTCAGCGACCGGGTTCTCGGGACGAATCCCGACCAGCGCGAGGTGCCGAAGTCGAAAACGGCACGCACGCTCGATCCGGGAGCGGCGCACTGACCGCTGGGGCGCCGGCGGTTCCCCATCGATGACCCTGGACGAGCGCTGGATCAGGTCGCTGCACGTCGAGGCGATGAGGCATGCGGACCTCCACGGCGGACACGATCCGCACGTTCTCTTCCAGGCCTCGACGATCGGAGCCCTGCTCGAGGGCGCCTTCGAGGGTGACGTGAGCTTCGCCGAGCTGGCCGAGCAGGGCGACCACGGGGTCGGCACCGTCAACCACCTGGATGGGGAGATGGTGGCCGTGGAGGGTCGCTTCTACCGGGCCGACGTCGAGGGCAGGATCGATGAGCTGTCCGCCTCCGAGCGCACCCCGTTCGCGGTGGTCGTCCCGTTCGATCCCGATGTCGACTTCCTGATCGAGGAATCGCTCGACCACGACGCGCTGCTCGCGGCGATCGAGCAGCGGATTCCGTCCGGCGCCGCCACCAGCGCAGTTCGAATTGACGGGCGCTTCCAACTCGTCGAGGCCCGTTCGGTACCGCGCCAGGAGCCGCCGTACCGGCCGCTCACCGAGGTGGTCGCGGATCAACACGTCTTCCGACTCCGGGATGTCGAGGGATCGATGGTGGGCTTCCGGTTCCCCACCTACGTAGAGGGCATCGAGGTGAGCGGCTGGCACCTGCACTTCATCAGCGAGGACCGCTCCCGGGGCGGCCACGTCCTGGACTCCCGCTGCTCGTCGCTGCGGGTTGGGCTGGACTCCTCCTGCGAGCTGCACGTCGAGCTTCCACCGGGGGTTCGCCTGACCGACCCCGCGCACGCCGGCAGCACCCATGAGGCGATAGATCGCGTCGAGCGCCAGGCGTGAAACGGCTCACATAACCGGAATTGGGCGGGCTTTTGCCGGCCATATCTGGTTGAATCGCCCCCCTAGGGGAAGTTGAGCTTTTTGCTGGGAGAAGGACAGATGTCGGAGTGGTCTCTATGCAGGGCCAAGACTGGTGTTCTAGGCATTGCCGTCGCCGCGCTTGCGGGGGTGGTCATCGCCGCCACCGCAATCGCATCCGGATGGCGCCAGCCCACCATCGTCGGGGACCCGGTCGTCGGCAACGTGCTCAGCGTGACCTTCACGTCGGAGCACACGGACGCCTCCACCTCCACCGACGAGTTCGACGGCCTCTACCGCTGGCAGAGCTGCGATCCGGCTGTCGCTGACTGCTTCGCCTCAAACTCGCACGAGGACCCGAACTGGACCGACCTGCCGGCCGCTGACGACGATCCGCACAAGAATCCGACTTACGCGATCGTCTCCGCGGACGTGGGGCACTTCATTCGCGTGCTCACCCACGAGAACAGCCTGGGCGCAAAGTGGACGGCCTCGGACCCCGTCGGTCCGGTCACCGAGCCGCCCAAGGCCGGGCCGCCGCCCCCGCTCGAGCCCGAGCACGGCATCTCGTTCCTCGCGCAGCCGACCACCGGCACCGTGACGATCAAGGAACCCGGCGCCCGCGGCTTCACGTCGCTCACCGGCGAGGAGAAGGTCCCGATGGGCAGCGTCGTCGACACGCGCGGCGGCACCGTCAAGGTGACCGCCGCGGTGGGCAACCTCGGGGACACCACCGCGGACAACTCGGTGAGCCTCTGGGACGGCCTGATCCGGATCGACCAGTCCGGGGACACCAACGCCGTGGCGACGGCCAAGCTCGTGGAGAAGCTCCGCTGCGGGAAGAAGAAGGGGGGCGAGGCGAAGGCCGGCAAGTCCTCCGGCGCCGTCGCGACCAAGTCGGGCAAGCGCCGCCGCCGCGTCTGGGGCAGCGGGCACGGCAACTACAAAACGCGGGGCAGCGGCGGAACCGGAAGCGTCCGCGGCACGACCTGGCTCACCAAGGACACCTGCCGGGGTACCTTCTTCAAGGTGACCGACGGGATCGGCATCTCCGTCTTCGACTTCGACCTCGGCGAGAGGTTCGACCTCGGGCCGGGCCAGAGCTACTTCGCGCGCAACCGCTGAGCCCGAGTCAGGCCGGGGCCCAGACCCTGATCTCCTCGGCGCGGCCGCGGACGGGGAACGAGTCGACGAAGCCGAGGTCGCCGTCGCGGTCGGAGAGGCGCTCGCGGGTCGAATCGGCCACGAAGAGGCTGTGGCCGCTGCCCTTGGTCATGCCCTCGAGACGGGCGGCGGTGTTGACGGTGTCGCCGATGGTCGTGAACTCGAGGCGCTGCTCGGAACCGATGTTTCCGGCCATCACCGGGCCGCTGTTGAGCCCGATCCCGATCTGGAACTCGTCACCGACATCGTTCTCCCGCATCCACTCGTTGACCCTCGGCAGCCTGACCTCGAGCATCTCCTTCGCTGCCGCGAAGGCGCGGTCGGCGTGGTCCTTCATCTCGATCGGTGATCCGAAGGTGGCCATGATCCCGTCGCCCATGAAGGAGATCAAGGTGCCGCCGTGGTCCATGACGGCCGCGGTCATCTCCTCGTGGTAGTGGTTCAGGACGTCGAGCACCTGGCCGGGGTCGCGTGCCTCGGAGAAGGTGGTGAAGCCGCGTATGTCGCTGAAGAGCACAGTGACGTCCATGCGGCGGCCCTGGAGCCGGAGGTCATCGTCGGTGCGAGCGAGCACCTCGCCGACCACCGACTCCGGGACGAACCGGGCGAAGGTGTCGCGGACGCGGCGGCGGATGAACGCCTCGCGGACGTAGTAGACGAGCAGTGACCCGATCAGCGAGAGACCCAGGGCGATCATCGGGTAGAGGACGGGGACGATCCGGCCGGAGTTGAAGGCGAGCTGGGCGCAGATGAGGTAGAGCGCCGCAGCGAGGAGGCCGAGGGCGAGGGCCTGGATCGGCGAGAGCCGGTAACTCGCCAGCGGGGCGATCACCCCCATCAGCGCGATCAGGAAGAGGTCGAAGCCCAACGGGGTCGATTTGAGCGGGAATCCGTCGAGAGCCGTCGCGATCGCGTTCGCGTTGATCTCGGCGCCCGAGGTCAGGTCGCTCCGACTCATCGGGGTCTCGGCGATGTCCTTGAGGGCCGGGTCCGAGGCACCGACGACGACGACCTTGTCGTCGAACGTTCCGGGCGGGAACTGGCCGGTGAGGACGCGGGAGAACGGAACCGACGGGTACGTTCCGGGGCCTCCCGCATAGTCGATCCAGGCGGTGGGGCCGCCCATCTGATCCGTGGTGATCTGCTTGCCGGAGGCGATCTCCGCAGCGACCAGCGGGAAGGTCTCCATGTTTCCCACCTCGTATGGGACTCGGCGTCGGACCCCGTCCGAGTCCTCGCCGATCTGCGTGTTGCCCGCCCGCGCCCCGATGTCGTCGAGGAGCTTCTGGCCGCCGAACACCCCGCTGCGGCCCTGGGGGTCCGGCTGGCTGTCGGCGAGGACGACCTTGTTTGGGCCGGCGCGCGCCACCGCGTCGATCAGGGCGGTGTCCTGCTTCTGCTTGGTCGGCTGGAGGAACTCGACGTCGTAGGCGATCGCCTTGGGGTCCTCCTGGCTGATCGTGTTGACGACGCGGGCGTGGAGCGAACGCGGGAAGGGAAACCGAACCGGCAGCTCGCGGGACGTCGTGTCGTCGATCAGGACGAGGACGATGTCGTCACGCGGCTTCTCGTCGCCCCGGATCGAGAAGCGGGTGTCGACGCTCGCCAGCTCGGTGTCGTGGAAGAGGCCGGTCGCGTAGAGAAGCAGTGCGATTCCCGCGGAGGCGATCGCGACCGCCGCGAGCAGATACCCGTAGGCCCCGCCCCGAATCACTTGCTTCATTGGCCTTCTCCCACCCCTTGAAGTGCCGTCAATCTACCGGCCAGGGTCTGTACGAACCGTCGATCTCCGCAGCTAGGTCGGGGCGCCCGGATTTGAACCGGGGACCTCTGCCACCCAAAGGCAGCGCGCTACCAGGCTGCGCCACGCCCCGTTGCGAGCGAGTCTAGGGTGTCGCCCCCATGGCAGAGGTGCATCCGCTTCAGGCCGTCCACTACGACCTCGGCAGGGTCGGGGAACTCGCCGACGTCGTCGCTCCTCCCTATGACGTGATCGACGATCGTCAGCGCGCCGAGCTCGCCGGCCGCTCGCCGTACAACGTCGTCGAGCTCGACCTGCCCCGCGACCCGGCCGGCGGCGATCCCTACGAGCACGCCGCGGAGCTCCTCGCGCAATGGATCGGTGAGGGTCTCCTGACGCGCGACTCTGACCCGACGATCTGGGCGCTCGAGCAGGACTACACCGCGCCCGGCGGGTCCCGCCTCACCCGCCGCGGCTTCCTCGCCCGGGTCAAGCTCGCCCCTTACGGCGAGGGGATCCGACCGCATGAGCGCACCCAGCCGGGCCCGAAGGAGGATCGCCTGCGGCTGACGCGAGCGACCCGTCACAACCTCTCACCGATCTTCTCCCTCCATCCCGGCGACGCCTGGCGGCACCTCGAACCGGCGCTGGGCGGCAAGCCCTGGGGCGAGGTAACCGACGCCGACGAAACCACCCATCGCGTCTGGCACATCGAGGATCCGGCGATCCACCAGGCGATCGCCCAAGAGCTGCGCCCCGGCGAGCTGCTGATCGCGGACGGTCACCACCGCTACGAGACCTCCCTCGCCTACCAGCGCGAAGTGGGCGAGGGCGGCCCCGCCGACTACGTCCTCATGGCGCTCGTCTCCCTGGAGGACCCGGGTCTCACCGTATTCCCGACCCACCGCCTGATCTCCGGACTGGCCGACGACCCGGCGAAACAGGAGGCGCTCGGCACCGGTCTCAAGGAGCTGTTCGAGATCGAGGAGGTTTCATCCGAGCAGCTCGACCCCGCCGGGATCGAGGGCGTCGGTGTCTTCGGCTACATCAACTCGCACTTCAAGCGGGGCTACCGCCTGCGGCTGGCCTCCAACCCGGCGCTGGATCAGTCGTTCGCCGGGCGCTCCGAGGCCTATCGAACGCTCGACGCCGCGATCCTTGAGGAACTGGTCCTCAAGGGGATCCTGGAAATGAGCACCGAGGACATCGCCGCGAAACGCGGCATCGGCTACACGCCGAGCATCGACGACGCCTTGGCGAAGCTCGACGCGGGCGACTACCAGGCCGCTTTCATACTTCGCCCCACCCCGGTGGAGCAGGTCCGCGAGGTGGCCGCGAAGGGCGAGACCATGCCGCCCAAGTCGACCTATTTCTTTCCGAAGCTCCTCACCGGCCTCGTCTTCAATCCGCTGAGCTGACCTCGCCGAGCTGGATCCGGTTGCCGTCCGGATCGGCCAGCATCAGCGTCCTCGTGTTCTCGTTCAGCCGCTCGACGTTCCCCGTCTCGATCCCGCTCTCGTTCAGCTCGGCGATGCGGGCATCCAGGTCATCGACGATCAGGGTCGTGAGCCCGTTGCCGGCCCGCTCGCGATCCTCGACGACGTAGATCCAGCCGTCGTCCGTGAGTTGCCACGTTCGCTCGCTCTGGTTCGGGGTCATGTCGGGCGGGCGGCCGAGGAAGCGCTCCCACCAGTCGATCGCAGGCCCCAGCTCGGCCACCGGGACCCCCGCGAACAGCACGTCGATCGCCATCGGGCCTCCTTTCGCGCGTTGGATAAGGTCGGTTCATGGTCAAGATCTACACCCGCAAGGGTGACGACGGCACCACGAGCCTCTGGTACGGCGGCCGGGTGCCCAAGACCGACGTGCGAACCGAGGCCTACGGTTCGCTCGACGAGGCCAATTCCGCGCTCGGTGTCGCCCGCTCGCTCTGCACCGACGACCAGGCGGACGTCCACGAGACCATTCTCAGATTGCAGCGGAACCTGTTCGTTGCGGGCGCCGAGCTCGCCACCTCGCCGGAGGCCGCGGAGCGGCTCGAGGGCGGCATCAGCCGGATCACGGACGAGATGGTCGAGCAGGTCGAGGTGGACATCGACCGCTACATGAGCCAGGTCGATCTCCCTCCTCACTTCGTCATCCCGGGAGGGACCGAGCTCTCCGCGGCGCTCGACGTCGCCCGCTCCGCCATCCGCCGCGCCGAGCGGCGCGTGGTCGAGCTGCGCGACTCGGATGGGCTCGCGTCGGACATCGTTCTCCGCTATATCAACCGGGCCTCCGACCTCGCCTTCGCGCTGGCGCGTTTCGCCGACGAGGAGGAGCCGGAGATCTTCGAGGGCAGGGAAGGAAGCGGATGAAGCACGCGGTCGTGCGCCGGCGGCAGGGCTACGAGCACGAGATCGAGATCCGCGAGCACCGGCTGATCGTCGATGAGCCTCAGGAGAAAGGCGGCACCGATCAGGGCCCCACGCCCGCCGAGCTGCTCGCCTCGTCGCTGGCGAGCTGCACCGCGATCACGATCGAGATGTACGCCGACCGCAAGGAGTGGGGCCTCGGCACGGTGGAGGTCGCGGTCGACTTCGAAGAGGCGACCGCCGACGATCCCCCGAAATTCGACGTCACGATCACGCTGGGCGCGGAGCTCAGCGAGGAAACCAGGGAGAAGATCCTGAAGATCGCCGGGAAGTGCCCGGTGCACCGAGCACTCAAGTCACAGGAAGTGCAGATTCACGACTCGCTCGAATTCATCGACGAGATCGAGGACGAGGACTGAGGCGTGGAGCTCGGCCTCAAGGGTCGCGCCTGTGTGGTCACCGGTGCCAGCCGGGGGATCGGCCGGGCGACCGCCCGGCTGCTCTGCTCCGAGGGGGCCGACGTGCTCCTCGTCGCGCGCTCCGAGGGCCAGCTGGTGGAGGCAGCGGACGAGTCCGCGGCCGTCGGTGAGGAGGCCGGGGGCCGGGCCGAGTCACTCGTCGCCGACGTCGCCGACCCGGATGCCGCTGCGCTCATCGTCCGTGAGGCCGATGACCGCCTCGGACAGGTCGACGTGCTCGTCAACAACGCCGGGACAGCGCGGTGGCGGGACCTGGACGACGTCCCCGACGAGGACTGGTACGCCGCCTGGGAACTGAACGTGATGGCGCCGCTGCGGCTGATGCGCCGTATCGCTCCGGGAATGCGGAAGCGAGGCTGGGGCAGGATCGTGAACGTCTCGAGCACGGCCGGGAAGCGACCGTCGGCCTCGATGCCGGAGTACTCGGTGGCGAAGGCTGCCGAGCTCTCCCTCTCCCGCCTCTTCGCGGACCGATTCGCCCCCCACGGTGTCCTCGTCAACGCGATCTGCCCGGGTCCGGTCAAGTCCGAGCTCTGGATGGACGACGGCGGCCTGCTCGACCAGTCGAGGGAGCACGGCGGATATGACAGCCGAGACGAGGCCCTCGAGGCCGCCGGCTCCAAGCGCCCGATCGGCCGTCTCGCTGAGCCCGAGGAGATCGCCGGCGCCATCGTCTTCCTCTGCTCGGAGCATGCCTCCTACACCTCCGGCGCCGCCTGGAGCGTCGATGGCGGAACCGTCCAGGTCATTATCTGAGCTGCTGCTGACGCCGGCCGAGGCCGGCGAGCTTGAGGCCCACGGCCGCACGGAGGCGGCGGTGCTCGTCCCGATGCACGGCTGGCCGGAGCGCCCCGGGCTGGTGTTCACCGAGCGCCGGTCGGACCTGAATCGCCACGCCGGCGAGATCTCCTTCCCAGGCGGGCGGCGGGACGAGGGCGAGGAGCTGATCGAGACCGCCCTGAGGGAGGCCGAGGAGGAAATCGGCCTGCCCCGCGACAACGTCGAGGTCGCCGGCGCACTGCCGCCGATCGGCACCTTCGTCACCAACTACAAGATCACGCCCTTCGTCGGCCTGATCGGCGAGGGCATGCGCTTCGAGCCCAACCCGGCGGAGGTCGAGAGCGTCCTGGTCGCCTCCCTGGAAGATTTGACCGCCGCCTACGAGAAGCGCAGACTGGTCCGCCGGGGCGTCCCGATCAAGACCGACACGTATCTGATCGGAGACAAGCTGATCTGGGGCGCAACGGCCCGGATCCTGGCCATGCTGTTCGAGCGCCTCAACGCCAGATGATCGACCGATGAGTTTCGAGACGAGAGGAGGTCTGTAGGGACATGAGCAACGTGAAAGCCCACATCTCGACCTCGCTGGACGGCTACGTGGCCGGCCCGAACCAGAGCGAGGAAAACCCCCTCGGCGAGGGCGGGGAGCAGCTCCACGACTGGGTCGTCGAGCTGAAGGCGTGGCGCGAGCCGCACGGCGAGGAGGGCGGCGAGGAGAACGCCAGCACCCCGATAGTCGAGGAGGAGAAGGCCAACGTCGGCGCGGAGATCATGGGCCGCGGCATGTTCGGACCTCCGAGTGGCGGTCCCAGGGGCGACGATCCCTGGCTGGGCTGGTGGGGCGACGATCCGCCGTTTCACAAGCCGGTCTTCGTGGTCACCCACCACGAGCGCGAGCCGCTCACACTCTCCGACACCACCTTCACCTTCGTCACGGATGGCATCGAGTCCACACTGGCCCAGGCGAGGGAGGCGTCCGGCGACAAGGACGTCTTCATCAGTGGCGGCGCCAGCATCATCAACCAGTGCCTGGCGGCGGGAGAGGTCGACGAGATCGAGCTGCACGTCGTGCCGATCCTGCTCGGCTCTGGCTCACGCCTGTTCGAGGGCGTGGAACCGGACCTCGAGCTTGAACAGCTCCGCGCGGTCGAAGCACCAGGCGTCACGCACCTGAAGTACCGCGTCGTGAGGTGAGCGGAGCGGCCGGTCGGCGGGCCGGCCGCTCCCTCGCCCGATGCGAGGGCCGGCGACAGCGCGACCCGTTTAGCTCTGGTCCTTCTCGATCGGGACGTTCACCAGGTTCCCCCACTCGGTCCAGGACCCGTCGTAGTTCTTGACGTTGCCCTCGCCGAGCAGCTCGTGCAGGACGAACCAGGTGTGGGCCGAGCGCTCGCCGATCCGGCAGTAGGCGATGATGGGCTTGCCGTCCTCGAGCACGCCCTTGCCCTCGTAGAGCTCACGCAGCTCGTCCGCGGACTTGAAGGTTCCGTCCTCGTTGACCGCCTGCGCCCAGGGAACGGAGGCGGCGCCGGGAATATGGCCGGAGCGCTGGGCGCCCTCCTGCTCGTAGCCTGCCATCGCGATCAGCTCGCCGGAGAACTCCTGCGGGCTGCGGACGTCCACCAGGTTCGTGTCCGACTCGAGCGAGTCCAGAACCTCGTCCCGCTTCGCGCGGATCGAGTCGTCGGCGGCGTTGGCCTCGAAGCTGGCCTCGGGATGAGACGGCAAGTCGGTGCTGGTCGGGCGATCCTCGGCGATCCACTTCTCGCGCGGGCCGTTGATCAGCCTGACCTTGTCGTGGCCGTAGTAGCGGAAGTACCAGTAGGTGTAGGCGGCGAACCAGTTGTTCCGGTCGCCGTAGAGGAGGACCGTGTGGTCGTTGGAGATCCCGCGGCTTCCCATCAGCTTCCCGAACTCCTCGGGGCCGAGGAAATCCCGCTTCACCTGATCCTGGAGGTCCTTCTTCCAGTCGAAGCCGATCGCCCCGGGGATGTGGGCCTCGGCGTAGAGCGCCGGATTCTCGTCGACCTCGACGATCCGAATGTCGTCGTCCTCCAGGTGGTCGGCGACCCAATCGGTCTCCACCAGCACGTCGTTCGCGTAATCCGCCATCACTCGCCTCTCTCTCGGCTCGGAAGTTAACTCCGTAATCCTGATCAGACTTTATCCAATTACGTCCCGCCGGCGACCGCGACCGCCGCGCATCAGGTGGCGCGTGGCCCCAGGGCCGGCGCTATGGTGGGCGTGGGTATGGCGGAGAGGCGCAAATCGGGCAGCCGATCCTCGTCTTCGAGCCCAGAGGGCGGGGCGTCGTCGGAGAGGGCGAAGCGTCGAGCGCCATCCGATGTCGACGCGATGGGCCAGGACAAGCGCCGACAGGTCGTCGGCCACTCGTACGGGCCCTCGGCCAAGAGCAAGATCATGTTCTTCGTCGCGGTGGCGGCGGTGTTCTGTGTGATCGTCGGCGGCTGGTTCCTGCTGGTGGGGCTCTTCGACAAGCCCCCGACGCACTTCAAGGACAGCGCTCCGTGGTCGACGACAGCGAGCAGCGCAGCGCTGGCCGCGCAGCAGAACGCGAGACCGCAGGATCCCGCGAGCCCCTGCGGGGAGCCGGGGAACCCCTACCCGGTGCCGCCGCAGAGCCCCTGCGCTCCGCCCCCCAAGGCGAACGCCTTCCGGGGCAACTCAGCCGGTCACTAGTCCGGCCACCGCGGCGGCCGTCCGAGTCGCCCAGCCGGGATCGTCCCGGTCCTCGCCGAGGAACGTCACGGGGATGCGCCAGGTCTCCCCCGCCCGCTCGACGATGCGCTCCCCCTCGGCGAGCATCCCGGCCTCGACCGATCCAGAGATCTCGTAGGCGAAGCCGCGCACCGGGCTCTCGACCAGCTTCTCCATGAGGCTCTCGAGCCGCGGTCCGTGGATCGCGGAGGTCGCCTCCGGCTCGCCCGTCGTTGAGCCGAGCAGCCAGACGACTACCGCGACGTCCCCACAGAGCTCGAGCACGGTCCCCGCGAGGTCAGGGTCGGCCGCCGCCGGCTCGAGACCCGCCCCCTCGATCCGCTCCAGGCCGTCGGGCCGCCGGCTCGTCCCGCGCACCTGCCAGCCCAGTCCGAGCAGCTCAGAGCCCAGCTCGCAGCCGTGACAGCCGCAGCCGACGATCAGCGCTCGGGCCAACTACTCATCGCTGCCATCCGGCGAGAACGGCCCCCGGCCTCGCGCCCGGATCCGCTGGTCCTCCATTGCCTGGCGCTGCACGTCGGCCTCGGTGATCTCCTTGGCGCCGCGCTTTCGCCGGAGGGCGTTCTGTGCCTCGATCATCTGCCGGACGTCATCGACCTCGTTCTGCGCCTCGACCTCCGGTGAGCGGGTCGGCTTCCAGTCGATGATGTCCGCCACGCTGTTCCTCTCGAATGCGCGCGCGAGCACGAACATGATCAGGAAAAGCAGGACGAGAAGCCCGATAGTGAGGGCTATGAGAGCCATCTCCCGGCTGTGAGGCTACTCTCATCGGCCGTGCCTGAGGCGGTGATCATCGACGCGTTGCGGACCCCGATGGGTGGCTATCGGGGGTCCCTGTCCGGGATCCGGCCCGACGACCTCGCGGCCCACGTGGTCTCCGCCGCCGTCGAGCGCAGCGGCATCGACCCCTTCGGGATCGACGACGTCTACATGGGCGCAGCGAACCAGTCCGGCGAGGACAACCGCGACGTCGCCCGGATGGCGGCCCTGCTGGCCGGGCTTCCGGTCGATGTCCCCGGGGTGACGGTCAACCGGCTCTGCGCCTCCGGTCTCGAGGCGGTGAACCAGGCCTCGCGGGCTCTCCGCACCGGTGAAGGAGAACTGTATCTCGCGGGAGGGGTGGAGTCGATGAGCCGCGCGCCCTGGGTGCTGCCCAAGCCCGAGAACGGCCTGCCGCGCGGCGAGCAGACGCTCTACGACACCACGCTCGGCTGGCGGATGATCAACCCGCGGATGGAGGAGCGCTACTCGACCGAGTCGATGGGCGAGACCGGGGAGAACGTTGCCGAGAAGTACGGGATCTCACGCGAAGAGCAGGACCGCTTCGCGCTGCAGAGCCATCAGCGCGCGGTCGCCGCCCAGAAGGAGGGGCGCTTCGCGGATCAGATCGTGCCGGTGGACGTGTCGCCCCGAAGCAAGCGCGAGGAGCCGCTAACCCTGGAGGCGGATGAGGGACCGCGCGAGGACACCTCCATTGAGAAGCTGGCGAAGCTCAAGCCGGTTTTCCGCGAGGGCGGCACGGTGACCGCGGGCAACTCCTCGACCCTCAACGACGGTGCGGCCTGCCTGGTCCTCGGGACCGAGGAGACGGCAAAGGCGCTCGGCAAGGAGCCGCTCGCCCGCATCGTCTCCGTCGGCGTCGCGGGAGTGGATCCCGCCTACATGGGGATCGGCCCGATGGTGGCGATCCCGAAGGCGCTCGAGCGGGCCGGGCTCGAGCTCGACCAGATCGACCTGATCGAGCTCAACGAGGCGTTCGCCTCGCAGGTCCTCGCCTGCGCTGAGGGGCTCGGCATCGACGAGGCGCGGCTGAACGTGAACGGCGGGGCGATCGCACTCGGGCATCCCCTGGGCTGCTCCGGCGCCCGCCTGATGACCACCCTGGTCTGGGAGCTGCGCCGTCGCGGGGCGCGCTATGGGATCGCGACCCTGTGCGTCGGCGTGGGCCAGGGCGTCGCGACGGTCATTGAAGCCTTGCCGTAAACGGCGTCGCCGTCGCCGGCGGCCACAAAAAGCGCCGCCGAACAGACAAGCAGCGGCCTTCGGCCGCTACTTGGTGAACTGCGCCGAGCTCAGCATCAGCTGAGCGAGCTGCAGGTCGCCCTGGCACGAGGGGTCGCGCACGACCACCTGGGTCAGGTACGCGTTCTTTCTCCCGGTCCCCACGCTGAGCAGCACGCGGACGTTTTTGCCCTCGGGGCCCTTGACGGTGATCGTGCTCGACGTCGTCGGGACGCCGCCGATCTGTGAGCGGGCCCCGGGCTGCGCCCGGGCGTTGCTGAACTGCTCCCGCAGCACCGTGATGCCGTCCCTGCGCAGCTCGTCGGCCTTTCCGGCTGGAACCGGCGCGGAGAGCTGCATCACCAGGCAGCGGTCCTTGCTCTGCACGTTGGCGACGCCGTGCTTCTTGGTGACCTCCCAGCTCGCCGGCCGGCTGATCGAGATGCCCTTGTCGGCGTCGACGACCGTGTGGTCGAGGAACTGGTTCTGGAGCTGGGTGAGGTCGTCAGTCTGACTGGTGGTGGTGCTCATGGCGGTGCCGCCGCCTGCGACCAGCAGGACGATCCCACAGATCAGCGCGAGCGCGACGAGCAGGCCGCCGACCGCGACGCTGCGCCTTCCCCAGAGCTCCTCCCGGAGCACGAGGGTCGTGCGCCTCGCCGGCGGCCTCTTGCCCTTCCCCGAAGGCTGGCCGATCTGCGACTGGTTGGGAGTCCCCCCGGACCGAGAGCGCGGCGGAGCCGGGTGCCCGTTGGCACCCGGTCCCATGGTGCTTCTGCGGCCGGGCGAGGGGGGACGCTTGATTGCGTCCCCCCCGCCGCTGCCGCTAGACCGTCTGGCGATGACGACGCCCCGCCGTCGCGGTCAGGACGAGCCCACCGAGGATGAGCGCGCCACCGACCAGGCCCAGAGCCAGCAGGTCGGCACCGGTGAAGGCCAGCTGGCCGTTACCGCCCGCTGCCGAACCGGCAGCCGCGCCGTTCCCGGCACCGCCCCCCCTGCCGGTGCCATTGCCGGCACCGCTCCCGTTGCCGCCCTTGTTGCCGCCCTTGCCGCCAGCACCAGCGGTGCCGCCGCCACCGAGGGTCGTGGGCGTGGTGGATGACGCCGGAGCCACAGCGTGGCTCTCCGGACCCGCCGTCGCCGCCTTGATCAGCGGGGTGTCCCCGGTGACCAGGAGGAACAGCGAGAGCGCCTCGCGGACGCCGCTCGGAGTGCCGGTTTGGCTCCCATTGGTGTCGTCGGCGTTGCAGACAGCCGCCAGGATCGGCGACAGCACGTGGAAATTGTTCGGCGTGCCGTTGTCGCAACCCGCGGTTGGCAGCGGGAGACCCGTGCCACCGAGATTGACGACCGTGGAGCTCTGGTCGACCGACTGCGCACCCGAGTTGCAGGCCGTGCTCGTCGAGCTGCTCTGCAACGCATCCGCGGTCAGCGGACCGACATTGGCGTCGGCGACCGAAGAGTCACCGTGCGCCGTCTGACAGGTGCCGTCATCCGAGATGTTTCCGTTGGAGGTGAGCACGTCGGCATTGACTCCGGTCGGGCCGCCGACGTGGGCTCCAACTGCCTCGAACGAGTTCGTCGACGAGTTGGTCGACGTCGACGAGTGCATGCCCAGCAGGGTCAGGCAGACCTGGTCACCGCTCGCGTCACAGAGCTGGTCCAGGCCGTCCTGGAGCGGCTGCAGCGGGCCGTCCTTCGACTCACCGGGATTGGTGGTCACCTGGACTATCGGCTGTCCGAACAGATAGGCCAGCGTCACGTGGCCGTTGTAGCCGCTCGAGCCCTGCTCACCGCGGGAGTCGGCAAGGATGACCTCCTCCCCGCTCTGGGACGGATCGCCTGAGTAGGGATTGCTGTTCCCCGGTGTCAGATCGACCACCGCATCGGACCCCTGACCGTGCGGACTCGTCCCGTGCAGGGGCGGTGTGTAGGTGGGTGGTGCTCCGGCCCGGGTATCGGCGGGGGCGCTGTTTGTGCCACCACCGCTCGAACCGGTGCTGCCGCCGACCCCGTTTCCGAGACCGACACTGTTCAACAGGTCATCGACCTGGTTGGCTGAAGCCAGCGTGGGAACGCCGACCGCCATGGCAAGAATCGCTCCGAAGGCAGCGACAGCCGTGGTACGCCTGCGCCTCCGTAGCGACCTTCTCCGCTTGCGATACATCAACGCCTCCTCGATTGGACGTAAAAGGGACTTCCTGAATCCACTACAACCCCGTCACCGCCGCGGTCCGGATGCCCCCCTTCGAGGAGTGCGATGCGGAGAGTCCCGCTCGCCCACGACGATTCGTTGCTTATACCTAATTTTCGGCAGATGGCGAGCAGGCTTTAGCCACCTGTCCAATCGCTTGCACCCTCCGATAGCCTCGCTCAGGCATGAGCGCGCCGGAATTGGCCAGTGTCGATGGACGAATAACGGAAAGCTCTGAGGCGCTGATCCCGGCCGCGGACGACGGATTGCTTCGCGGCGATGGCGTCTTCGAGGTGATCCGCCTCTACAACGGCAGGCCTTTCGCGCTGGAGGAGCATCTCGCGCGGCTGGAGCGCTCGGCTGCGGCCATCGAGCTGTCGATCGAACGAGCCGCCCTCGAGGAGGAGATCGCTGGCCTGCTCGCCGAGTTCGGCGAGCACGAGGCCCAGCTGCGCCTGGTCGTGACCCGAGGCGGACGCCGCCTCGCCTTCACCGAGAACCTGCCGCCCTATGCCGATCGGGAGTCGATCACGGTCGCGACCGTCACCTATGCGCCGAGCGAGATCCTGAACGGGGTCAAGTCGCTCTCCTATGCCGCGAACATGCAGGCCACCCGGCTGGCAACGGCGCGCGGCGCCGACGAGGCCGTGCTCGTCCGTCCCGACGGGATCGTCCTCGAGGCCCCGACCTCCACCCTCTTCTGGGTGAGCGACGACCGGCTTCGAACGCCGAGCCTGGACGTCGGCATCCTCGCCTCGATCACCCGAGACCGGCTGGTTCGCGACCTCGACGTCGAGGAGGGCAGCTTCGGCCTGGATGACCTCGAGGGCGCGAGCGAGGCGTTCATCGCGTCGACGGTCCGCGAGGTCCAGGCGATCTCGGCGGTCAATGAGACAGAGTTGCCAGAATGTCCCGGCACGCGAACCCAGGCAGCCGCCGAGGCGTTCACCGCGGTCCTCGATCGCGAGCTCGCCGCCTCTGCCTCGAGCTGAACCGAGTTTGGACTTCGAGCTGACAGACGAACAGCGGCTGATCGCGGAGACCGCCCGCGATTTCGCCGATGACTTCATCGCCCCTCGGGTCCGGGAGAACGACCGCGCGGGGCGATTCGACCGAGAGCTCGCGTCGAAGCTGGGCGAGATCGGCTACCTCGGTGCGCCCGTCTCGGAGGAATACGGCGGCCGCGGCCTCGACTACCTGAGCTACGCGCTGATCGTCGAGCAGGTCGGGAGAGCCGACTCCTCGGCCCGGACGGTCGTCTCGGTGCAGACGTCGCTGGTGGCCGGCTCGATCGAGCGCTGGGGAACGGAGGAGCAGAAGCGGGAGTGGTTGCCGCGGCTCTGCTCCGGCGAGGCCCTCGGCTGCTTCGCCCTCACCGAACCGGATGCCGGCTCCGATCCGGCCGCGCTTCGCACCCGTGCCACCAAGACCGACTCGGGCTGGACGATCACGGGCAACAAGATGTGGATCTCGATGGGCAACGTCGCGGATCTTGCTCTGGTCTTCGCTCAGACAGATCCGGGGACGAGGCAAAAGGGGATGGCCTGCTTCCTCGTCCCGACCGCGAACGAGGGCTACACCTCCCAGGAGATCCACGGCAAGCTCGGGCTGCGCTCGTCGGACACGGCCGAGATCTCACTCGACGAGGTGGAGGTCGGCGAGGACGCGATGCTGGGAGAGATCGGCGACGGCTTCAAGGTCGCGATGAGCGCGCTCGACAACGGCCGCTACAGCGTGGCCGCCGGTTGCGTGGGCATCTGCGACGGCTGCGTCGACGCTTCGATCGCCTATGCGAAGGAGCGCAAGCAGTTCGGCGTGCCGATCGGCAGCTTCCAACTGGTCCAGGAGCTGATCGCCGAGCAGATCGTGAAGCGGGACGCCGGCCGGTTGCTGGTCTACCGCGCCGGGGCGCTCAAGGACCAGGGCGTTCGGAACACCGTCGAGACCTCGATCGCGAAGTACTACGCGACCGAGGCGGCCGTCGACTGCGCCAACATGGCGATCCAGGTCCACGGGGGCTCCGGCTACGTCGACGACTACCCGGTGGAGCGCTACCTGAGGGACGCGCGTGTCACCACCCTGTACGAGGGCACCTCGCAGATCCACAAGCTGATCATCGGCCGCGACGCGACCGGGATCAACGCGATGGTGCCTCCTTCGTCTGGGCAGTGAGAATACAGGGTTGCCAGGGGGGCTGCGTAGGAGCCTCGTATCCCCGCAGGCGAAGCCGAGGAGATGCGGGTTGATGTCGAAGCCGTCCCGCGTCGGCGTCGTCGGCGCCGGCACGATGGGAGCGGGGATCGTGCAGATCGCCGCGCTGGGCGGCTACGAGACCTTTCTCTATGAGATCGACGAGAAGCAGCTCGAGCGCGGCCTCGAAATGATCCGGAACGGCATGAGCCGCGGCGCCGAGCGCGGTCGCTGGAGCGAAGCGGAGGCGAATGCGGCCGTCGAGCGGATCCGCACCGACACGCTGATCGAGCTGCTCAGCGAGTGCGAGCTGGTGATCGAGGCGGCGCCCGAGGACCTCGACCTGAAGCGCAACCTGTTCGGGCGCCTCGCGCAGGTCTGTGGCCCCGACGCCGTGCTGGCCACCAACACCTCCTCCCTCTCCGTCACGGCGATCGCGTCCGCCGTGCCGGAGCCGCAGCGGATCGTGGGCATGCACTTCTTCAACCCGCCGGCCCTGATGCAGCTCGTCGAGATCGTCGCGGGCGACGAGAGCGGCGAGGCGGCCCTCGAGCTCGCCACCGGGGTCGCGCGCGGGATGGGCCGCACTCCGATCCGGACTCGCGACTCGGTCGGCTTCGTCGCCAACCGCTGCGTCCGGCCGTTCTTCCTGGAGTCGCTGCGGATGCTGTCGGAGGACGTCGCGCCCCACGACGAGATCGACAGGATCGTGCGGCTCGGCGCCGGCCTGCGGATGGGCCCGTTCGAGCTGATGGACCTGATCGGGATCGACGTCAACTTCGCCGTCGCGCGCTCGTTCTGGGAGCAGTCCTTCGGCGAGCCGCGCTGGCGCCCGGTGCCGCTGCACGAGCGGATGGTCGCCTCGGGCCGACTGGGGCGAAAGACAGGCCGCGGCTTCTACTCATACGAGACGGGGGAGCTGCACCGGCCGCGCGATCCCGACGTCGACGCCGAGCGGCCGATCTTCGACGAGGACGAGCTGGAGCGCGTCGCCGGTCCCAACGCCCCTCGCGTCCTCACCAGGCTCGGCGCGACGATCGCGAACGAGGCCTGCTTCGCGCTCGGCGAACGGGTCGCCTCCGAGGACGACATCAACACCGCGATGCGCCTGGGCTACAACTGGCCGATCGGGTCGCTCGAGTGGGGCCAGCGGCTCGGCTGGAGCCGGGCCCTCGGCGTCCTGGAGGAGCTGCGCGAGCTGCGGGGCGAGGCCTACCGGTCCGCGCCTCAACTCCGAGAGCGGGCTCGCGGGTAGGTCCGCTCCGGGTGACGACCCGCTCAGGTCGTTCGTGAGGCGGCGATCACCTCGGCGCCCCGGCTCGGGACGTTGGTGATCGTGCTCCTCACCGAGTGCTCGGGCTCGGTGCCGATCGGCCGCAGGCTGCGCCTCGAAACGAGCTCCCGGAGAACCACCTGCATCTCGAACTCGGCGAACGCCCCGCCGAGGCAGCGGCGGACGCCGCCGCCGAACGGGATCCAGGTGTAGGTGCCCGCCGGCTGTTCAAGGAACCGCTCGGGCCGGAATCGCTCCGCATCCGGGTAGATGTCCGGCCGCCGGTGCATCAGGTAGATCGACGGCGCCACCGAGACACCGGCCGGGAGCAGCCGGCCGCCGATCTCCATCGGCTCCATCAGCTTGCGAAGCACAAGGGAGATCACCGGCCGGAGCCGGAGGGTCTCCTTGATCACAGCGTCGAGGTAAGCGCCATCGCCCTCCGCGACATCGGCCTCGAGCCGCTCGAGCTCCTCCGGATGGCGGGCGAGCAGCTCGATGGCCCAGGAGAGGCCGGTGGCGGTCGTCTCGTGTCCTGCGACCAGCAGCGTCATCAGCTCATCGCGCAGCTCGCGGTCGCTCATCGGACGGCCTTCCTCGTGTGTCGCCTGGAGAAGGAGGGAGAGGATGTCGTCCCGCTCGGCCAGGTCCGCGGCGCCGCGGCGGGAGGAGATCTCCTCGAAGAGCAGGCGGTCGACCCGGTCCAGCTTCCGCCGGAAGGGCGGAAAGCGGCGCAGGCGATCGGGCCCGAGCACCACCATGAAGAGCGCGCGTCGTGGGTTCGAGAGCAGATTGAGGGTGGACCGAAGCTGGTCCCGCAGCCGGACGAGGCGCTCGCCCTCCTCGATCCCGAAGACCGCACGGAGGATGACCTCGAGCGTCACCGCCTGCATCCGGGGTCGCATCCGGACCGGTGCATCGGTCGGCCAGCGCGTTATCTCCCGGGCGGCCGCCTCCGCCATCACCTCCCGGTAGGCCTGCATCCGCTTGCCGTGGAAGGGTGGCAGCATCAGCTTGCGCTGGGCCATGTGCTCGGGCTCATCGAGCAGCAGGACGGATTGCTCGCCGAGAACCGGCAGGAGCACGATGTTGGCTGCACCGGCGTGGAGCAGGTTCGGGTCACCGGTGAACACCTGCTTCACAGCCTCCGGGTCGGAGACGAACACCCAGGTCCCCTCGTGCGGCAGCCGGATCGTGAACATGTCGCCGTACCGCGCCTGGCATTCCTCGAGCGTCCGCAGCGGCTCGTTCCACCAACGCCAGGTCGTGCGGGGGAGTGACCAGTCCGGGCCCGGAGGCAGCTCGGGGCGGGTCGCAGTTGGGACGCTGGCTCTCTCGGCAGTCGCGACGCCCATGTTGGGATTATGCTTGCCGACCTACCGCAAGGGACTACAGGCCAAGGAAAGGCGGCGGGATGAGTTGCGCGGGGAACGCTAGGTACCTGAAGAGGGCGATCGCAGTTGTCTTGCCGATGGCGCTCGCCATCGTGGCCTTCTCGCCCGCGGGCGCCTCCGCGGCGAACAGCCTGGCGGTCCATGGCAGCGTCGAGCAGGTCTACGTCACCGGCGCGCAGCCGGGAACGAGCCTGCGACTCGTCCGCAAGGGAAAGGTCGTCTCGAAGAAGCCCGTCGGCACGCTGGGCGGCGTCGTCTTCCGGAGGATCCCGACCGGCAAGGGGTACCGGGTCCGAGCTGCCGACGGCTCGCTCTCGAGGCGCATTGCCGTGATGTCGGAGCGGGCGCCCAAGAACACCTCGATCTACGACCAGACCCTGCCGGCGGGCGGCTACGGCTACCTCTACACCCGCGACGGCACCAGCCTGGCTCTCGACGTGCGCCTGCCGGGGCCCGCATCCGAGGGCCCGTATCCGACGCTCGTCGAGTACTCCGGCTACGGCTACGCAAATCCGGCCGGGCCCGAGAGCGGGATCAGCCAGCTCCTCAACCTGCTCGGCTACGCCGTCGTTGACGTGAACATGAGGGGCACCGGCTGCTCCGGCGGCGCCTTCGACTACTTCGAGCCGCTGCAGGGCCTCGACGGATACGACGTGGTCGAGACGGTGGCGCGCCAGCCCTGGGTCCTCCACAACCGGGTCGGCATGGCCGGGGTCTCATACGGCGGCATCAGCCAGCTCTTCGTCGGCGCGACGAGGCCTCCCCACCTGGCGGCGATCACCCCGCTGTCCGTGATCGACAACACGGCCACCACCCTCTATCCGGGCGGGTACCTGAACACGGGCTTCGCGGTGCAGTGGGCCGAGGACCGCGTCCACGACGCCAAGCCCGCATCGCCGACGCAGGGCCAGGGCTGGGCGTACAAGCGGATCCAGGAGGGCGATGAGCTCTGCAAGGCCAACCAGACGCTGCACACCGCCGCGGCGGACCTGATCGCCAAGATCTCCCGCAATCGCTTCTACCGGCCGCGGGTCGCGAACCCGCTCTCGCCCGCGACCTTCGTCAGCAAGATCCGGGTGCCGACCTTCATGGCGTGCCAGTTCGAGGACGAGCAGACGGGCGGCCACTGTGCGAACCTCGCCGACCGCTTCACCGGAACGAAGCGCAAGTGGTTCACCTTCACCAACGGCCTCCACATCGACTCGCTCGATCCCGAGACGTTCAACCGCTGGTTCGACTTCCTCGAGCTCTACGTAACCGGGCGCAAGCCCCAGATACCGCCCGCCGCGGCCAGCGCTGCGCCGCTCATCTACCAGACGGTGATGGGCGTGCCCGACGTGACCCTGCCGCCGGACCCGATACAGAACCAGCCCAGCTACGAGGCGGCGCTGAGCGCCTTCCAGAGCCTGCCGTCCATCCGGGTCCTCTTCGACAACGGCGCGGGCGGATCGCCCGGCGCTCCCTACCCCGGGTTCGAGCGATCGTTCAGCCGCTTCCCGATCCCCGGAACGAAGCCGGAATCGTGGTTCCTCAGGCCGAACGGCCTCATGACCCGCAAGCCTTCCAAGAAGGGGCGCAAGGGCGGCAGCACGAGCTTCACCTGGGACAAGGCGGCGCGGCCCGCCACTGACTTCGCCGGCACCGACACCGGCGGTGGCGACCTGTGGACTGCGCACCCGAACTACGACTGGCGCCAGCCTCCGGCGGGGAACGCGGCCTCCTTCGTCACGCCTCCCCTCGCGCGCGACACGGCGATCGTCGGGGCTGGTGCGGTGCACGCATGGCTCAGGGCCTCGGTCCCGGACGTCGACCTTCAGGTGACGGTCTCCGAGGTGCGCCCCGACGGCATGGAGACCTACGTCCAAAGCGGCTATCTGCGGGCCAGCATGCACAAGCTCGATCCGCGGAAGAGCACGCTCCTCGAGCCCGCCCTGAGCTTGCGCCGCGAGGACGCCGCGAACCTGCCGAAGGGCCGCTTCTCCAAGCTGATCATCCCGCTCTACTACCAGGGCCACATGTACCGGGCCGGGTCGCGCATCCGGGTCACGGTCAGCGCCCCGGTCGGCGATCAGCCCGTCTGGGCGTTCGCCCAGACGGTCCCGCAGCACAACGCGCGGGTGACGATCGCCCTCTCGCACAAGCGGCCGTCGCGCCTGATCCTTCCGTTCGTCCCGGGAGTGTCCGCCCCGACGCCGTTGCCGCCGTGCCCGGGGCTGCGCGGCGAGCCCTGCCGGGCGTTCAACGGCTAGCGGTGTCGCAAAAGGACGTCGAGATCGTCCGCCAGTTCGCGGAACGCTGGGAGCGCTCGGATTGGGAGGGGATGGCGGAGCTGGCCGATCCCGACGTTGAGATGCATGCGACGGTTGGGGGCGTGGAGGAGGGCCGGGTCAGACACGGCGTCGATGCGATCAGGCAGGACTACGAGGCCGCTGAGGAGACCTGGGATGAGCACCGGATCGAAACGGAGAGGGTCGTCGACGCGGGCGACCGGATCGTCCTCCTGCATCGCGAGTACATGCGCGGGAAGAACAGCGGCATGGAGCTCGATCTCGAAGCGGCGGTCCTGATCGATCTGCGCGAGGGACGCATCGTTCGCGTCCAGGGGTACATGGACCGCA
Organism: Solirubrobacterales bacterium; assembly: GCA_036265435.1. Lineage (GTDB taxonomy): Bacteria > Actinomycetota > Thermoleophilia > Solirubrobacterales > 70-9 > DASUPK01. Next base: position 22,078 of record DATAPB010000162.1, read on the forward strand.
CCGCCGCGCTCGACGCCGCCGGCCTCACCGACCAAGCGGAGGGCTAGGAAGCCTCGACGGCCTCGACGATGGCGCCGGTGGTGGTGCCCCAGTGCTCCTCGGGGTCCGGCGGCATGTCCCGGAGGTACCACTCCGCGTCGAGAGCGCCCTTGGTGCCGCTGCCGGCAGCGGTGACCGCCTGGCGGTAGGTGTGATCGACGAGGTCGCCGACCGCGAAGACACCGGCGAGCTTCGTCTTCGTCGAAGGCTCATCGACGACCACGTAGCCCTCGTCGTCGAGGTCAACCTGGCCCTCGACCAACTCGGACCGAGGCCGGTGGCCGATCGCGACGAAGGCGCCGCCGACCTCGAGGTCCTTCTTCTCGCCGGTCTCGGCGTGCTGCAGCCGGATGCTGGCGATCTTGCCGTCATCGCCGGCGACGAACTCGACCGGGACGTAGGGCGTCAGGAACTCGATGTTCTCCTTCCGGCGGGCACGGTCCTGCATGATCCTCGAGGCGCGGTACTCGTCGCGGCGATGTACCGAGAAAAGCTTGTTGGCGAACTTCGAGACGAAGATCGAGTCCTCCATCGCCGAGTCGCCGCCACCGACGACGGCCACGTTCTCGCCCTTGAAGAAGGCGCCGTCGCAGACGCCGCAGGTGGACACGCCGCTGCCGGCGAGCTCGAGCTCACCGGGGATGCCGAGGCGCTTGGGCTCGGCGCCCATCGAGAGGATCACGGCCCGAGCCTTGTAGGTGTCCTTGCCGACGTGAACGGTATGGACCCCGCCGTCGCTGAGCTCGAGCTCGGTCGCGTCGTCGGTGATGAAGCGCGTTCCGAAGCGCTCGGCCTGGGAGCGAAACTCATTCATCATCTCCGGCCCCATCACGCCGTCCTTGTAGCCGGGGTAGTTCTCGACGTCCGTCGTGTTCTGGAGCTGGCCGCCCCACTGGAAGCCCTCGATGACGAGCGGCTCGAGCTCGGCCCGAGCGGCGTAGAGCGCGGCCGTGTAGCCGGCGGGGCCGCCGCCGACGATGATCAGGTCCTCGACCTTCTCGCTGCCATTCGCCTTGTCAGTCATCTCGGTCCTTTCGGAGCCTACCCAGAGTCTCGGTGGACATCCTCGAGGCCATCCGCTGGGGGCCTTACTTCACTTTTTATAGTAGCGCCAAGCGGTGATTCGTTACGACCCGGCGGCGGCCGTCTTGGGCTCGCCGACCCCGATCTGCTTGGGGCGATCCCTGCCCTCCCTCTCCCAGCGATTGACCGTGTTGCGGAGCTGGAAGAAGGCAACGACCCCAGGCGGAATCGGCAGCCAGAAGGCGATCACCCGGTAGGTGAGCACCGCCGCGAAGACCTCAGCGCCCGGCAGGCCGAAGAGGACGAAGGCGCCGATCATCCCCGCGTCCACGGCCCCGACGCCGCCGGGGGCGAACGGGATCAGGTTGGCCAGCATCCCCAGGAAGAACCCCTGCACGACGACGCCGAGGGGCACGTGGACGTCGAAGGCGTGAAAGCTCGCCCAGAGGATCGCGATGTTCGCCGCCCAGAACCCGATTGCGCCGCCGAAGGCCAGGAAGCCCGCGCGTGGGACTCGGACGAAGGCGATGGCGGTGCGCGTGCCCTCGGCGAAGGTCGCGGGCACCGTGGCCAGGCGCTTGGCGATCTTTCCGAACCGGCCCGACGTGTGTCGCTCGATCCTGCGTTCGATGTCGCCGGGGACCAGGGTGAGCAGCAGGCCGACGACGATCGCCAGGCCGGCCAGCACCGCCGGAATCAGGGTCCCGGAGAGCGGGGCCTCGCCGGAGAGGACGTGGGTCCTGAGCAGAATGCCGAAGATCACCAGTGCCGCCATGTAGACCGAGTAGAGGACGACCAGGAAGGCCACCATCCGGCAGACCGACTGGCGCATCTCCATCCCGGCCTTCCGGAGCGCCCAGTAGGTGAGCAGGATCCCTCCGGCGCCCCCGGCGGAGAACAGCCTGGTCGCCGCCAGTCCCGCCATCGTGATCTGGTAGCTCTCGCCCCACTCGAGGTGGATCACCTTCTCGCCCACGACGCCTCTGAAGAGGGCGGTATACGCGGCGAACATCAGAACGCAGAAGGCGATCCCGACGGCGATCCAGACCGGGTCCCCCTCGCCGACCTTGTCGATCGCGTCCTGCAGATCGAACAGCCTCGGTACGAGGACATAGATCGCCACGAACAGCAGGACCACCACCACCATCGTCTGGATGAGCCGTTTCGGATTGGTGAAGAAGCTCGGCTCAGCCTCCGCGACGATCTCGCGGCTCGTCTCAGGCTGCTCGGAAGCGCTTTGCGGGCGCTCCTCCCTCACCCTCGGCATGTTCGCAAACGGCCATCCCGGACCGAGCGAGCAGCTCAGTCGCTTGGATTTGCGATGCCCTCGAGGCGCTGGAGCCCACGGCTGACCGCCTGGGCGACGGGCTCGACGTAGCGCTCGCCGCGCCGGACCGCGATGACGATCGCCGCACCGGCCAGCAGGTCGATCACGTAGTGCTCACCGAGATAGACGAGAGCGAACCCAAGGGCGCCCGCGTATCCCCAGCCGAATGCCCCCTGGGCAGGGCCAGTCTCGGTCAGCAGCAGCGCGGCCATCAGCGAGGTGGCGAAGTGCAGCGACGGCATCGCCGCCCACGGGTTCCCACCCAGGACGTCGTAGAGCACCGGCCACGCCCTGCCCCACTCCTCCTCCCCCACCTCCTGCATGATTCGTCGGACCTTGGCGTCGGTGTAGCCCCGCTCGGACGCCCACCACGGAGGCGAGGTCGGGACGGCCATGTAGACGGCGCAACCGATGTCGTAGACGGCGGACATCTGGCGTGCCGAGCGGGCGAAGTGCTCGGGGTGCTTGGCCAGGATCCACGTGAGCGCCCCGTGCGGCTCGAGGAACCACATCCAGTGCACCCAGGAGAGGAAACGGTCGAGCGAGTTTCGCCTGCCGAGGCCCGCCAGAGCCCGCTGCAGCCGCACGTTCGGGAGCTCGCCGCCCCCGAGCACCCGGTCCGCCTTGATCGGGTAGTCGATGCGGAGCCGGCGTCTCGCCCCCTCCGGATCGTCGTAGGGCAGCTCGTGCCCCAGCGTGAACATCCACATCTGCAGCGCGTACATCCCGGCGTCGCGTAGGCGGGTTCGCCGGCCGACCACCGCCAGCGAAGGGGGACCGGCGGCGAGGGCGGCGGCGGTGACTCCGGCCGGGATGTTGAACCGCTTGCGGACCAACGGGACCGCGAAGGCGGCGGCGAGCCCCGCGACCGCCGCGCCCTTCACCACTGACGCCCAGGGCGAGGTTCGTGTCGCTGCGGTGCCGTTTCTGAACAAGGCGGCGCGAGTCTAAGGCCCGGCGGGGATCGCGCCGATCGTCAAGGCCCCGGCCTAGGGACGGCTGATCCGCTCCAGTGGGATGACGAAGGACTCATAGGCGGCCCCCGTGCCCTGCTGCAAGCCGATCTCGCAGGTGCGGTTGCTGCAGAGGTAGGCGTCATGGCGGGAGCCGCGCAGCTCAGCGGCCTCCTCCTCCGTGGCCGACGCGGTCAACTCGGGGTGGAGCAGCCCGCGATCGCCCGCCATGCCGCAGCAGGTCGCGCGCATCGGCTGGTGGACCTCGTCCGCCATCTCGCCCGCGATCTCGCGGAGCTGGCGCTCGAGGCCGAGGTGCCGGGTCGAGCAGCTCGGGTGGATGGCGACCGAACCGAGCTTCTCGCCGATCGGCAGGCCGGGCAGAAGCCGCTTCGCCCAGGCGACCGAGTCGAGAATCTCCAGCTCGCCGTGGCGCTCGCGGTTCTCGTCGGTGAGGTCGTCGGCTACCTCCCCGGCGAGTCCAAGCGCGCACGAGCTGGCGTCGATCACGATCGGCACCCCACCCTCGCCGCTCCAGCGCCAGAGCGACTCGACCGTCCGGTTCGCCATCAGGCGCGCGCCGTCCGAATAGCCCTTCGAGGACCAGGGCACCGAGCAGCAGTGCCCGGCCACGTCGTCGGGGATCCAGACGGGCATCCCCGCCCGGGCCGAGACCGCCACCATCGCCTCGGGCAGATGCCAGCCGCCGGAGCGAGGGTGCGCCGCCGTGCGCGACCCGTTTGCTGCCGGCGGGCCGAAGATCCGGTTGACGCAGGCCGGCATGTAGACGGCCGCCGCGCCCTCGCGAGAGGTCCGCGGCAGCTTGGCCGGCGCGGGCGGCGGCATGTTGCTGGGCCAGCTCGGCACGAGCTCCTCGCTGACCAGCGAGCGCGTCGCGTTGGACGCTGCCCGCATCAGCGGGCCGGCGACCGCGCCGGTGCGCAGCCCGGTCCGTGCCAGGCCCTCCAGCTGCTTGAAGCGCTCGGCGGCCCTGACGCCCAGGTGCTGGGCGCGCGGCGTGTGCTCCCGCTCGCGGAACCCCTTGACCAGGCTGCCCGTGTCGATGCCGAGGGGACAGGCGATCTGGCAGGTCCCGTCGGCGGCGCAGGTCTGGATCCCGTCGTACTCGTACTGCTCGAGGAGGGCCCGCTCGACCGGCGACCCGGTCGGCTGGCGGGCCATCTCCCGGCGGATGACGATCCGCTGGCGCGGGGTCGTGGTCAGATGGCGGCTCGGGCATACGGGCTCGCAGAATCCGCACTCGACACAGGTCGTCGCCACCTCCTCGATCTCCGGCGTCGTCTTCAGGTTGCGCAGATGCACGCCGGGATCGCGGTTCAGCAGGACGCCCGGCGCGAGGACATCATCCGGGTCGGCGAGCGCCTTCACGCGCCACATCAGCTCGGTCGCCTTCGGCCCCCACTCCCGCTCGACGTACGGCGCCATGTTGAGGCCGGTTCCGTGCTCCGCCTTGAGCGAGCCGTCGTACTTGTCGAGGACGAGGTCGACGAGCTTGCCGATGAAGGCCTCATAGCGCTTGGTGTCCTCCGCCTTGGAGAAGTCCGGGGTGAGCATGAAGTGGAGGTTCCCGGCAGAGGCGTGGCCGGCGACGCCGGGGAGGAACCCGTGCTCGGTGAGTAGTGCCTGGATGTCGCGGGCGGACTCGGCGATCCGCTCGGGCGGGACGCAGACGTCCTCGATGATCAGCGAGCTGCCGGGAGGACGGAAGCGGCCAATCAGGCCGTGCAGTCCCTCGCGGACGGTCCACGAGACCTCGATGCGCTCGGGATCGCGGGTGAAGTCGGCCGGCCGCAGCAGCTCGTACTCCCGGAGGATCGCCTCGGCGCCGGCCACCAGCGCATCGAGCTCGCCGTCCGTCTCCGCACCGAACTCCACGAGCAGCGCGGCCGAGCTCGGCGGTAGCTCGAGCCAGTCCTGCGGAGCGCCGGCGATGTTCTGAGCCGCGACCATCAGGGCCGGGGCCACCATCAGCTCGACCGCGGTCGCGCCGGAGTCGACGAGCGCAGGCACCGGATGAGTCGCCGAGTCGATGCCGTCGAAATGCAGCCAGGAGACCGTCGTCCTCGGCGGCTTCGGAACCGTCTCGAAGACAGCCTCCGCGATGAACGCGAGGGTGCCCTCTGAGCCGATCAGGAGACGCCGGAAGATCTGGACCGGCTCGTCCTCGTCGAGGAAGGCGCAGAGCCGGTACCCGGTCGTGTTCTTGATCCGGAACTTGCTGCGGATGCGGGTGGCGAGATTCTCGTCGCCGCGGATCTCATCCCGGATCTGGGCGAGACCCCGGGCCAGCTCCGGCTCGGACTCGGCGAAGCGCTCGGCCGCGTCCGGCGCCCCCGTGTCGATCAGGGTCCCGGATGGCAGAACGAACGTGATGGAGCTGACGGTGCTGTAGGAGTCCGCAACGACTCCGCAGCGCATGCCGCCGGAGTTGTTGGCGAGAACCCCGCCGACGCAGGCGATGTCGGTGCTGGCCGGGTCCGGGCCGAGCTTCCGGCTGTGCGGCGCCAGTACCCCGTTGGCGTGGCCGAGCACCGTCCCCGGCTTGACGCGAGCGCGCGCGCCGTCGTCGAGCACCTCGACGCCGCTCCAGTGCCGCCGGACGTCGACCAGCATGCCGTCGGTCTGGGACTGGCCGTTCAGGCTGGTCCCCCCGGCCCGGAAGGCGATCGGGATCTTGGCGGCCCGCGCGTAGTCGAGGACCTTCGAGATGTCACCGGCGTCGCGCGCCATCACCACAGCCTTCGGCAGCAGCCGATAGGGGCTCGCGTCCGACGCGTAGCGGACCAGGTCGATGACGCGGGTGAGGACACGGTCCTCCCCGAGCAGCCCGATCAGCTCGCTGCGAAGCGGCTCGGGCGTCCCTGTCGCGAGCTGGTCGGGCACGCGGTCCTTCGCCGGCTCGTTCCCCTCAGGTGCGATCCGGGTGACGTCGGGCGCGAGGAGATCCATGGTCAGAAGAGCGCCATGCCCGGTGCCACCGGGACCTCAACGAGCTCCGGTTTTGAGGATCCGATCGAGCTCTCCAGGGCGCTGTGCAGTTCATCGCGCCCGGAGACCCGCCTCGACGAGACGCCGTAGGCCTCGGCGACCTTCGCGACCTCCAGCGCAGGGAGGTCGAGGCCGGGCGCTCCCTGCACCTCCTCGATGTCGGCGAACCACTTGAGGATCGAGTACTCCTCGTTGCGGAGGACCAGGAAGGTCACCGGGACGTCGTACGCGGCGGCGGTCCAGAAGCCGGTGATGGCGTATTGCGCCGAGCCCTCGCCGAGCACGCAGACGACGGGCCGGTCCGGCTGGGCGAGCTGAACCCCGATTGCGCCGGCGAGGCCGAAGCCGAGGCCGCCCCCCGCGCCGAAGTAGTAGCTGCCCGGCTTCGAGATCCGCAGCTGGTTGCGGAGCGAAAGGGTGCTGGACGGCGATTCGAGGACGACGATGCCGTCCTCCGGGAAGACGGCGGCAAGGGTGTTGTGGACCATCGTCGGGCTGAGCGGGTCGGTCTCGTCTCCCGCGGTCGGCTCCGGGAGCGGGTCGGGCTCCGCGCGGTTCGCCTCTCCGACCTCCTCTAGGAGTGCCCGCAGCGCGAGGCCGACATCGGCCAGGATCACGTCGCCCATCGGGGCACGGGCC
>DATAPB010000163.1:0-24829 GCA_036265435.1 Solirubrobacterales bacterium
GTGCGGAAGAAGGGCGGCAAGAGGGTGACCAAACAGAAGCCGCCCGCCGGCACCGAAGTCCCGGCGGGGACGCCGGTCAACCTGACGCTCGGATCCTGAGACGTCAGGCGCGGGTCTCGGTGGGGGAGAAACCTACCCCCCTTCCTGCGGGGGATCTTCCCCCAGACCGCCGCCGCCCCGCCATTAATTTCAAGTAGGTCGATGCGCGGCCCAAGCAATCCGCCGAGACGAGGACGGGAACGGAATGACGACGTTGGGCCCCCCCAACCTTGCCTATCTGGTGGTCAAGCGAGCAATGGACATGGTCGTTTCCGCGACAGCACTGATTCTGCTGACACCGTTTCTGGTGGCGGTGGCGCTCGCCGTCAAGATCGATTGCCCCCAGGCCCCGGTTCTGTTTCGCCAATCCCGCTCGGGCAGGTTGGGGCGGCGATTCCAGCTCACCAAGTTCCGCACGATGGTGCCCAATGCGGATGAGCTCAAGGAGTCACTGCGCGAGCGAAGCTCGGTCTCCTGGCCGGATTTCAGGCTCGACCACGATCCGCGGGTAACGCGGCTTGGCCACATGCTGCGGAAGACGAGCATCGACGAGCTTCCCCAGCTCTGGTCCGTCCTCCAGGGCGAGATGAGCCTGGTCGGGCCTCGCCCGACCAGCTTCGCCTCGGACACCTACCGCCCCTGGCAAACCGAGCGTCTGGATTTCGCGCCCGGGCTGACCGGGCCGTGGCAGGTCATGGGCCGGAACTCCATGGACTTCACCGAGCGGTGCAGGCTCGAGATCAGCTTCTTTCGGAACACGTCGGTGTGGCGTGAGCTCGGGATCCTGATCCGGACGGTGCCCGTCCTGATCCGCCGGACTGGAGTCGCATGAGAAGCCAGGCCGGCACTGTGGAAACCCACACCGAGCTGGTCACAGACATCGGTGAAGTCACGGCGCTCTCCCCGGAATGGCGCGCACTCGCCGAGCGGCGGGGGAACGCCTTTCTGACGCCGGAGTGGTTCCTGGCCTGGTTGCGCCACTTCGGGGAGGACTGGGAGCCGCACGTGGCGGTGGTCCGCACCGGTAACCGGACGCTTCGAGGGCTACTCCCACTCGTGAGCTCCAAGAGCAACGGTCGGGGCGAGCTTCGGGTGTGCCCGATCGGAGACCGCTTCCACCCGGTCGCGGATGCAGGGGACGAGGATGCGGTGGCCACCGCAGCGACGCCCGCCATTGCGCCACCTGGCCGTGGCCTCCATTCGCTTCTGCTCGAGAACGTCGACGCCGAGGGGGGATGGTGGCGTGCCCTGGCCGAGGCATTCCCGGCTCCGCTGGCGACCGTCGAGCGAGGCGAGGCGACGCTGCCCTTCGTTGAGCTGGCGGGACTGAGCTGGGACGAATACCTCGCGGGCCGAAGCCGCCAGCTGCGCAGCCAACTCGGTCGAAAGCTGCGCTCGCTTCGCAGGGACCACGACGTGCGGTTTCGCCGTACGCGGAGCTCAGACGAGGTCCCCGCCGACGTCGGCACCCTGCTCAGGTTGCACGACGCTCGGTGGGCCGACCGTTCCGAGAGCTCCGCGCTCGCCGACCCCACGGTCCGGGAGTTTCACCTCGAGTTCGCTCGTGCCGCGTTCGAGCGAGGCTGGCTGCGGCTCACCGTGATGGAGGTGGATGAGGTCCCGATCGCGGCGCTCTACGGGTGGTTGATCGGCGAGCGCTGGTCCTACTACCAGGCGGGATTCGATCCGGCATGGTCCCGCCAGAGCCCTGGATTCCTCCTGCTCGCGGAGACCATCAGGGAGGCGATCGAGGACGGAGCCTCGGAGTACGACATGCTGCGTGGAGACGAGGCGTTCAAGCGCCGCTTCGCGAGCTCGTCTCGCCCGGTGCGCACCGTCCTCCTTGCCCCCCGCGGACACCAGGCGCACATCAATGCAGCGGCCGTGGATCGCCTGCGCCGGGCGTGGCGCACCCTGCCCGCTCGACCCAGGGCCCAGGCGCGGCGACTCGCGGGCCGGCTCGGCGCAAGCCGTTGAGGACCCAACCGCGTTCGAGACGTGGACCGCATACCTGACCACGGCGAGGGTGAGGCCGCAGCCGCTGAGGGCCTCACGGGCAGGGTGGTGCGCGGAACGGCGCTCGCGGGATCCGGCTATGCGCTGAGCCAGGTACTCACCCTGGCGACGTATCTCGTACTGGCGCGACTCGTGACCCCGACCGAGTTCGGCCAGTTCACAGCGGGCATGGTCCTGGTCGCGTTCGCCGACCTCTACACGGACTCGGGCATGATGTCCGCGCTCGTCTACCGACGGGATCGGGTCAATGAGGCCGCAGCCACCGCCGTGATCGCGACCGTGATCGGCGGCCTTGCGGTCTCGCTCGCTCTGCTGGCGCTGGCGCCCCTGATCGGCGCTTTCTTCGGCAGCACGACCATCGCCGGCGTCGCGATGGCGGTATCCGGGATGAGCCTCGTGCGAGCGACCGGCGTGGTCCCGGATGCCCTACTGCAGCGCCGCTTCTCGTTCCTTCGCCGAACGATCGTGGAGCCCGCGTCCGTGCTCGCCTTCGGCATCACCGGGGTCGTCCTGACGGCGAACGGATTTGGGATCTGGGGGCTCGTCATCGCCCAGTACGCCTCGGTCGCGGTCAAGACGATTCTCTCGTGGGGGCTGGTCCGTTGGCGACCGCAACTGCGACTCGCGTCGTATGCGATGTGGCGGGAGCTGATCTCCTACGGGCGACACACGATCGCCGCCACCACCGTACTTCGGGTGGGTGAGGAGATCCCGGTCCTCCTGCTCGGGCGATTCACCGGCACCGCAGCCTTGGGCCAGTTCCGGTACGGGCGCCGGATCGCGGCCCTGCCATTGGCGATGCTGATGGCGGCGGCCTCCTACGTGCTGTTTCCGGCCTTCGCTCGAATCGCCACCGAGCGAGAGCGATTCCACGCGAGCGTGCTGCGGGCACTGCGCTGGATGGCGATCCTCGCCGTCGGCGGCGGCCTGATCATGATCCCGCTCGGCGAGCCTCTGACCACGCTGGCCTTCGGCCCGGTCTGGGCAGACGCGGGAAAGGCGGCAATGGCACTCGGGGTCTTCACCGCGGCCCGGGGAGTCAGTTCTTTGATCGTCGAAACGCTGAAGGCCGACGGCCGACCCGACGTCGTCACCCGGATGAACGTCGTCGAAATCGCCGTCGGCGGCGCCGCGATGGTCGCGCTGCTGCCACTCGGACTCGTCGGCGTCTGCATCGGGATCTCGATCGGGGCGGTGGTGCGAGCTGCATACGCGTTCAGCCGCGCACACGCCGTCGTGGGCCTCCCGCTGAGGAAGATGCTGGACGCGATCCGCGCTCCTCTGCTCGCCGCACTCGCAATGGTGGCCGTCGTCTTCCCGCTCGAGGCATTCGTCGTCCAGGCGGGAGATCAGGCCACCGCCATCGGCCTCCTCCTGGTTGCGCTCGAGGCGGCGCTCGGGCTCGCGATCTATGCGGGGATCCTGCACGCGCTCGTACCGGGCACCCTGGCGGAGTTCCGCGATCTGGTCGGGAGGATGTGGAAGCGGTCCAGACCGGACGGTGAGACGAGCGATCGGCCGCGTGTGTCGCCCGGGCTTTCCGCACCGGTGAGGTCGGGCTAGGTGTTCCGTCAGCCGCGACTCAAGGTCGTCACGCTGGTGCGTGAGATCGGCCCCGCCGGCGGCGGCGGGGCCGAGAGGGTGGCTCGTGACCTGCTCGTCGAGCTCAATCCGAAGCGGTTTGAGCGGATTCTGTTCGTAAGCCGTCCCCCCCGGGACCGGACCGGCGAACAGGTGGTGGCCGACCTGCGTAGGCGCGGGGTGGACGTCCGCTTCCTGAGACGTCGCTTCAAGTACGACCCACTCGCCTGGTGGCCGCTCTTTCGGGCATTGCGGCGGGAGCGAATCGACGTACTTCACACACATGCCTTCGGCCCGAATGCATGGGGGTCGCTGATCGGCAGGTGGGCGGGTGTCCCCGTGGTGATCGCCCACGAGCACAACTGGGCCTTCACCGGGCGGGCGTTGCGCCCGGTGATCGACCGCGAGCTCATCGCGCGCCGCGCCGCGGCGATGATCGTCGTATCCGAGGAGGCTCGGCGCAGGATGATCGAGGTCGAGCGCATCCCGCCCGAGCGTCTGGTGCTGCTCCCGAACGGGGTCCGGGCACTGGCGCCAGGTGACGGGCGAGCTCTGCGCTCGGATCTCGCGATCCGCAGCGGCGACCCAGTGGTCGGCACCGTTTGCATCATCCGCTCGGAGAAGGCGCTCGACGTCCTGGTGGGCGCCGCGGCACTGTTGAGGGAGGACTTCCCCCGCCTCCGGCTGCTCATCGCCGGCGATGGCCCCGACCGCGCCCGGGTGGCGGCGCTTGCCGAGCGAGTCGGGCTCTCGGGCAGCATCCACATGACAGGCGCCCGAACCGACGTGCCCGACGTCCTGGCCGCAATCGACGTGGCGGTAATCTGCTCTGACTACGAGGGGAGCCCGCGCTCGGTCCTGGAGTTCATGGATGCCGGCAAGCCGATCGTGGCCACGCAGGTCGGCGGAATCCCGGAGGTCATCGAGGACGGGGTGCACGGCGTACTGGTGCCCCCGCGCGATGAGTCGGCTCTCGCCGCTGCTCTCGCGGGGCTCCTCGAGAACATGGATCGCGGCCGCGAGATGGGTGCCCGGGCACGGGACCATTGCCGCCGCGAGCTCAGTCTCGATCGCACAGTCGAGCGCCTGCAGGAGCTCTACGAGGAGCTTCATTCGCGGCGGAACGGCAACCTCACAACCGGCTCCCCGGCAAGGACGTCGACGCGATGAGGAACTCGGAGCCGGGGCCAGCGCTGCGCATCGGAGTCGTGCTGGATGGGATGCAGGCGCCGGCCTGGGCCGCCTGGGCCCTGAAGGCGATCCGTGCACAGGAGGGGATGGAGCTCGAGCTGGCCGTCATTCCGGGTCGGGTCGAGAAGAGACCGCGCTCGGTCCTCTTCGCGCTCTATGAGGCGCTGGATCGCCGGGTGTTCCGCAATGCCTCCGACGCGCTCGAGCCGGTGGAGGTCTCGCCCGCGCTCGAAGGCGTGCCGATCGTGCGGCTCCCGGCGCGTCCCGAGCAGCCAGGGAAGTACGACCACAGCCTTCCTGAGATGGCCCCCGATGGGTCCGCGCTCGACGTACTCGTCTGCCTGGGGACACCGCTGGCTTCCGGCGACGTTCCGTTTCTCGTCCGACATGGCATCTGGTACCTCCACCTCGGCGACGCGCGCCGAAACGGCGACGAGCCGGCGCTGTTCTGGGAGGTGTTCTTCGCCGAGCCCGCCTCGAAGGCCGCGCTCGAAGCCGTCGATCAAACCCCCGAGGAGCGCAGGGTCCTCTATCGGTCGACGACCCCAACGGACCCGATCTCGCTGCAGCGAACTCGCAACGCCGCCTACTGGAAGAGCGCTCGCTTCGTCCTCCGGCGGCTCGAGGACCTGGCGGCCGGGCGATGGACTCCGGATTTGGAGCTGGCGGTTCCCCGGGTCCGGCCTGGGCGGGTGCCCTCGAATGCCGATGCCGTCAGGCACATGGCCAGGCTCGCCGGGCGGGTCACGAAGCGCAGGCTAGGCAGCGCCGCCTATCGCCGCCAATGGTTCCTCGGCGTTCGGCAGCGACGAGCGGACGCCCTTCCGCACGAGGATCCCCGTCCCTGGCAGGTTGTGTCGCCGCCCGTCGATCGCCAATGGGCCGATCCCTTCGTCTTCGAGCGTGACGGCGAGGCGCTCGTCTTCTTCGAGCAACTCGGCTACGGAGATACGAAGGGCGAGCTCGCTGTGGCTCGGTTGGAAAAGGACGCCGAGCTCAGTGACCCCGAGCCGATTCTGCGCGCCCCTCACCACCTCTCGTACCCGTACGTCTTCCGCGATGGTGCAGAGACCTTCATGATCCCGGAGTCGGGCGAGGCCGAACGGGTTGAGCTCTGGGCGGCCACCGACTTCCCGACCGGTTGGACGAAGGTCGAGGCGCTGCTCGAGGGCGTCCAGGCGGTCGATGCGAGTGTCCTGCATCACGGCGGGCTGTATTGGATGTGGGTGAGCCAGCCCTTCGCCGACCGGCGGCTCGGCGACGAGACGTTTCTCTACTTCAGCGACCGACTGGATTCCGGCTGGATCGCTCATCCACGCAACCCGGTCGTATCGGATGCTCGCTGCGCGCGTCCGGCCGGCCGGCCGTTCCTCCATGGCGACGTCGTCATCCGACCCGCCCAGGACTGCACGGGCCGGTACGGCTCGCGAGTGGTGTTCAACGCCGTCGAGGTGCTGACGCCGGAGGCGTACCGGGAGAGACCGGTGGGATCGCTCGACCCGAGCTGGGCGGGAGGGAACAACCTCTGCGTCCACACCTACACCTTCGACGGGGGATTCGAAGCGACCGACGGTCGGCGCCTGGTCTCGAGGCTGCGCCGGTGAGCCCCGTGGCCGATGACCTGCTGGCACGCGGTCCTGTGGATGGTCGGGACGCATCGCCCGACCGAGAGGCGATCGTGGTCTCGTTCGCCGAGCTTGCCGGCGAGCTGCCCATCTCCCCTCGGATTCAGCGCACCGCGCATCTCACGGAAGCCCTCGAGCGGGAGTTCGAGTTCGGGGTGGCACGAGTGCCCGATCATCTCGGGCGGGCCTCACATCCAAGCCGCAACTCACTGCCGGGAGGACTGGCTCGCAAGGCTCTCAGTCCGCTGGTACTCGACCACCTCGAGATCCCGGCACGAATGTTGATGCGCCGCTGGCACCCCCGGGGAAGAGGCGCCCTCTTGATCGCGTGGCCGTTTTCCCCGATCTACATCGCCGCGTCGCATCTCGTTGCCGCGGGAATTCCGTACGTGGTCGACATCGGAGATCCCTGGGTGCTGACCGAGCCCGCGCCCCCCGGGTGGCCGCGACGCCTGTCAGTGCTGCGGGCCAGGGCCGCCGAGACCTTCCTCTGGCGCCATGCCGCGGCCGGGGTGGTGACCACCGAAACGCAGGCGAGCGATCTGCGGGCGCTCTTTCCTGATCTCGAGCTGCTGGTGCGACCCAACGGCTACCTCGCCGCCGGCGAGCCCGGTGTACGGGGAGGACCGGCTGACGCCGGGACCGATGACGCTGAGCTGCGGCTGGTCCACTTCGGCTCGATCAACTCCCGCAGGGTGCCGATTGGCGAATGGCTTTCAGCCCTTCCGGGCGCCGCGGGAATCAGACGTGTGCGCTTCGCCAACTATGGCCCCGTGAACCACCCCGAGCTCGTGCACGCGGAAGACCCGGCGGTCGCCGTCGAGGCTCACGACGCGGTCGATTGGGCGCGGGCCTGCCAGATCGCGCGCAGCTTCGACGCCGCGGTGGTGGTCGGGAACGCAGATCCGGCCAAGCTGCCGAGCAAGGCGATTCAGTACCTGACACTGCCGGTGCCCCGAATCGCGCTGACCGTCAGCGGCGACGGAGGAGAGTTGGCCGCATTCGCGACGCAGCGCCCCGGCTTCGTCCCGGCCGGCGTCGACTCGCCGGAGGACATTCCGCGCCTCATCGCCCACGTCCGTCGTGCCTGGTCCGATGAGGAACTGAGCCCGTCGGCCGGCGACTCCTGGGCCGAGGTGGCACGCGAGATCGTGCGGTTCGCGATTCAGTCGTGGGACCGCGCGGCGGTTCCCCGCGCTCGAGCCCAGGCTGAGCCAGTCGCGACGGCCTGAGACCTCTAGTCGTGCGCCGAGATCTTCGCGCCGTCGGCGGAGATGCAGGTCGCGATCGTCGGACCCGCCGGATTGGTGGTGCAGCTCCACTTCCCGATATTGGCGCTGCCGCCGTTGAGCGCGGAGAGCACGATCGACTCGGCCCTGGCGCAGTCGGCCGGATTCCCGCCGGGAGCGAAGCTGGTGAGGGCATATTTCCTGCCGGAATTCGCCATCCCGCTTCCGATGATCGGATCGCAGTCGGCGGTCTCCCCCGCCAGGCTGCCGGCGGGCTCTGCACGAGACACGATCTGCGCCGGAGTCTCCCTGTCGCCCTGGCCTGCGACCAGGAGGCCGATCACGATGCAGGCCGCGAGCGCGACCCCGATCGCCGTGGCCATGGCGAAGCGCGGGGGGCGAGCACGCCACCGCGGTTTCGGACGGGCGCGTGGGGGCCGCGCCAGCGAGGTCGGCCCGGCGACCGCCGGCCCGTCGAGTGCGACGTGCGCGGGGGACGCCCTCAGCGCGGCCTTCCGGGCGAGCTGCCCGGCGGCGAACCCGAAGCCGACCAGGATCCACAGATAGCGCGGGTAGGCGGCATGCAGGAAGAGGCCCGCCACGAGAAAGCTCATCAGGGAGACGAAGATGCCCTCCGCAAGCAGTGCGTCACCGCCGCGAAGCGAGCGCCTGCCCCGCCAGGCGCCGCGGACGGCCAGCCAGAGCACAGCCAGCAGCGCGCACGCGCCAATGATCCCGGTCTCGCCCAGAGCCCCGAGATAGAGGCTGTGTGCCTCCCGCGGAGCCAGACGGGGGTCCAGCCCGATCCGCTGCGAGTAGGAGAGGTAGTGCTGTGGGTAGTTGCCTGGACCCACACCGAGGAGCGGGTGATCGCGAAACATCTGCAGGGCGGCAAGGTTTTCCGACTTGCGACCCTGGATCGCGTCCTCGCTGCCCCGGGTCACCTTGGCCACCTCCGGGGAGGATGAGCTCGACAGGCCGATCCGAGCCTGGAGACCGGATGGCATGAAGACCAGTCCCGCGATCACGACCAGAGCCGCAATCGCAGCCCCGATGTCGCGCGGAATCGGTGCCAGCAGAAGGATCAGGCAGAAGGCTGCGGCGGTCGCCACCAGGGCACCTCGCGAGCCGGTCAGGCCAGTGACCGCGATGCAGGCCATGAAGATCGCGAGCGCGAACCCCCGGCTGAGGCCATCACGGGCCGAGAGAGCCAGGTAGACCGCCAGAACCGCGGTCGCCACGAGCACCTGACCGAAGAAGTTGGGATCGAGCGGTCCGCCGACCCTGAAGACACCCGCGCCCTCCGGCCTGGCGATGGCAAAGCCGGCGAAATCGTTGTCGTATGCGCCCGTGCCGGCCTGAAGTAGCGAGAGGATCGCGAGCGCGCCGCCGGCAACGACCACGGTCCACACCGCGCGGCGAAGCCATTCCGGCCGATCCAGGAGGGCGACGATGGCGACCACCGTCAGCGCATAGCCGATGAAGTCCCAGATCTGCCGCAGGCCTGCGCCGGCGTCCGTCGTGAAAGCAGCAGAGGCGGCGAAGGCGACCCCAAGAATGAGGACGGCGATCAGCTCGCCGGGGAGGGAGAATCTCTCCGTACGCTCCAGGTGCCGCCAGGCCACCGCGGCGATGATGATCAGCAGGAGCACCTGACTGACCTCGGGACCGCCGACGGTGTGCCCCAGCACCCAGCCCGCGTAGCTGTAGAGGAGGAAGAGCAGGGCGAGCAGCGCCCAGCGCGTCGCCGTGAACGCGACGACCACAACGGCCGACGCCGCCAGCACGGCGATCAGACCGGCAACGGCAGCGACCGACGTCGCGGCCGCGACCCCGAAGACGACCGCGAGGAGCGCCCCGCCGCCCCAGAGGGCGACGGCAAGTCCGGTGCTCGGAGACTGTCTGTTGCGGGCGAGAGCTTCCACGGTCACTCCAGGTAGGCGAGCACTCCATCGATCAGCTGCCGGAGCTCGAGGGCCAGGCCCAGCAGTGGGCTCGCGCTCCCGCTCGCGGCGGCTCCGTACACCGCCCGGCACCTGCTGTCCCTGCTCAGGCGGAAGTCCTTCGCCTGCCGGTTGAGGTAGCCGGGGCTCGCAGTCAGGTTCCCCACCGCGGCGAACCCCGGACCGTCACTTATCCCACCCCTCTCGTTGTAGTGGGAGTCGGTGTTGGCAGGATGGACGCAGTTGCGCGAGACGACGTTTCCGCGCCCCACCGGTCCCGGCCAGTAGGACTGCACGTTCCAGTAGCCCGTCGAGTTGCTGATCACGTTGCGCGTCACGACGTTCCCGGAGGAGGCGCTGGACTCATCCCCCGAGAAGTTGAGCCCGATCGGGTTTCCATCGATGACATTGCCGCGGATCAGCGCTCTCTGAGAGTCGGGGCCGATCTTGATGCCGCGCTCCGCGTTGTCGTAGATCGTGTTGCGCACGATCCTGGCGCCGTTCACGTGCTGCATGTAGATGCCGTGGTCCGGAATGCCGCCTGGCTGGCCACAGTCGTGGATCCGGTTGCGCTTGATCACGGGGTGTCGTACCTCCGTGAGGCTGCCGAGGATGAAGCAGATGCCCGAGTCGCGGCTGGAGACGTCGTTGCGGCGGAAGACGGCGTCGTCGGCGTTGATCGTGGGGCTGGGGAGGTCGCGCGCGTTGCGCCCGTCGAGCGTGAGTCGCTCCACGGTCACCCGGTCGGCAGTGACGCGCAGGCGGCCCGCCAGGGTCGCCCGGCCTCCCGGATAGCTGGTCAGCCCGACGCCGGGGGTGGCGAGAGTGAGGTCCTCTCGGTAGGTGCCGGCCCGGAGGCAGCCCGTCTCTCCGGGGGCGAGCGCGTTCACCAGTCTCTGCGTCGTCGCATACGGCCTGCCGGCGGTCCCGGGAGCCGAATCGTTTCCGTCGGGGCCGGCGACCTTCGCGCAGCCGCCAACGGTGCCCGACGCGGTCCCGGCCAGTGCCACGGCGGCGAGCGCGCAGATCGAAGCGATGAGTGAGCCGATGGCGGCTGCGGCTCGCGCCTTGCTCGGCTGCTTCCGCTCGGGTCCCGACTCAGCCCCGGTGACCCCGCCAAGGAAGTCGGCCACCCGATGACTCTCCGTCTCCACGGTGTGCCGGCGGGCGTGGTCGGCGGCCACCCGGGTGAGCCGTGCGCGCAGGGAGCCGTCGTGGGCGATTTTCGCGAGCTCGGACGCGGCGGCCGGGGCGTCACCCGGCGGCACCAGGAGGGCGCGACCACCCGCCGCGTCGGCGACCCCGCCGACCGCCGTGGCCACGACCGGCAGCCTGGCGGCGAACGCCTCGAGGAGCACCTGGGGCATCCCCTCTGTCCACGAGACGTGCAGGAAGAGATGGCACTCCCGGTAGAACCGATCGAGCCCATCGTCCATCGGGACGTACCCGAGAAGGTCCGCGTACTCGGTCAGCCCGAGCCGATCGAGCCTGTCCAGCAGCTCTTCCCGCATCGGGCCCTCGCCGCAGACGACCAGGCGCCAGCGCGGATCGTGCTCGCGGAGCAGCGCCAGCACGTCGGCGAGCAGCAGTGGGTTCTTCTCGCGCTCCAGCCTGCCGACGGAGAGAACGGTCAGCTCGCCCGAGTAATCACGGCTCTCGCGGGCATCCTCGATCGCGGACTCATCGACCAGGGAGACATAGATCCCGAGCGCTGCAATCGCGTGGCGGTACCGACGCTCCAGGTCCGGCCCGACGACGATGATCGGATACCGCCGGGCAAGCACCCGCCAGGCGCCCTCGAGGGTGAGGGCCAGGGCGCGAAGCGAGCGGCGGCGAGGGTGACGGCTCGCCACGTATCGGGGAAGGTCCTGACGGGCGCCGAGGACGACGGGCTTCCTTCTCAGTGCCGCGACGATCAGAAAGGCGATGGAGAGCAGATGCGGCCCCAGCAGCCAGACGACGTCCACGTCGTCCAGGGCCCGCCAGAACCGCCGAATCGATCTCAGCATCGCGGGCGCCGCGCGGAGCGGTCTCGCGAGGGTGCGGTACCAGGGTAGGGGCACGAACGAGATCGATTCGGGCAGGCGGTAGTGCCATCGGCCGGGCTTGGGGTCCACGCGTCCAAGGAGCACGAGCCCGTCGAGCTGCTCGGCGAGGCGGGCGATGAAGAGGGTGAACGCCTTCTCCGCATAGACGCCCGTGGCGTCGCACCGGTACTTGTAGTCGGTGTAGACGGCGAGTCGCATCGCGTCGTCAGCCGAGGCCCGATGACGTGAACTGGTCATGGGCGAGGAGCACATCGAGCCCCCCGATGACCAGGGGGCCGCCCAAGTGCCTCGTGCGGTCGAGCACTCCCCATACGGCCGTACCGCGAAGGGCCCGAGTCAACCGCGCCGTCTTGAGCCGGAACCGCCAGGAAGCGTCGCGGTGATAGAGACCGACGCGGGGCCAGCGCAGGGAGGCGGACGGCATTCGAAAGCTGCCTGGCAGCTCAGCCGCGAACAGGTAGCCGGCGTCCGCCACAGCATCGGCGACGCGTCCGTCCACGGCCCCGTACGGGTAGGCGATCGAGCGGCATGGGACCCCGAGGTGCCGCTCGCAGTCTCGCCGCGATCCCCGGAGCTCGGTGGCGAGCTCGGCGTCGCTCAGCTCGGGAAGGCGCGGATGCGTCCGGGTGTGGGATCCGACCTCCCAGCCGGCGTCGACGAGCTGCTGGAGCTCATGCCACGAGCAGGGGACGAGCTCGTCCTCGTGAGCTGTGTTGTGCCAGCGGTCGATCCCGTCCCAGCCCATTGGCCGTTCCGTGCCGATGTACGCGGTTGGCGCGAAGACGGTCGCCGGCAACCCGAGCTCGGCGAGGATCGGGAAGCCGAGCCGAGCCACGGAGCGGTAGGCATCGTCGAAGGTGACCCCGAGGGTCGTCCCCTCCCGGACTCGGCCGAGCGCGCCGCTGAAGGTCGCGCCCTCATAGCCGTGACGGACGAGGCTGCGGAGTTGAGCACGAAGCGCGCGGGGCGAGACAGCGAGCGAGGCAGGGAACTTGTCGCTCACCGCGTGGTAGCAGAGGATCAGCACCTCGGCCATCGCCCGCCTCACCCTCCTACCGGGCTGCCGGCGGGCTCGCCGGCCCTGCGGCCCTCTCCTGTCGGATTCCACCTCTCGAAGCGAACCCCGCCGAGCACGGACAGCACCGCGGTGGCCGCGGCCAGGTTGACCAGGCAGAAGTAGTAGGCGACCCAGAGGGGTCGGGCTCTGCCCCACGCCCTGGTGCGGCCGGCCCAACCCGCGGCGGCCAGGGCATAGAAGGCGAGCTGAGGGCCCAGCGCCAGCCACCACACCGGGCTCAGCGTGGTCAGCCAGAGGCCGGCGGCAAGGGCGGTCAACAGGAAGAAGGGGAGGAGCCGGCGCAGCACTTTGTGCGAGAGGACCTGAACCGAGTAGAACCCCCCGCGCCAGGGCAGGAGGAGCTCCTTGAGTGAGAGGGCGGCGCGAAGGCCCCGGTTCATCACTCGGACCTTCCGCCTGAACTCGGAGCCGGCATCGCGCGGTGCGTCCACGAGCACCAGCGTGTGCTCGTCGAAGGCAAGCCGCCGGCCTGCCCTGAGCACCTGGGTCGAGATCACGAAGTCGTCGGTGCCGGAGGTGACGGTCGAAGGCCGGAAGACCGAGCGCCGAATCGCGTAGAGACGGCCGCTCGCCGATACCGCGCTACCGACTCTGTCCTCGAGCCTCTTGATCCACTGCTCGTACCGCCAGTACACGCCCTCCCCGCGCGCGACCCCCGAGGCGTCGGACCCGGTGCCGCTCACCTCGTTGGCGGAAACGCCGGCGACGGTGGGATCGGCGAAGTTCGCCAGCAACTGGTCCAGAGTGTCGGGGAGGAACAGGGAGTCAGCATCGGTGAACACGAGGATCTCCCCGCTCGCCGCCTCCACCGCCCCATTCAGGGCGGTGATCTTCCCGACCCGCAGAAGGTCGAGCACACGGTCCGCCCCAGCTCGCCGAGCGGCGGCGACGGTCCCGTCGGTCGAGCCGTCTGACACGACGACGATCTCGATCAGATGCTGCGGGTACTCCGTCGCGCGCACGTTCGCCACCTTGGCCTCGATGACGCCCTCCTCGTTGTGCGCCGCGACCAAGACGCTGACCGTCCTGTGTGTCGGCTTGCGCTCACGCGGCCGCGGATGAATGCGCCCCAGGGCGGCAAGCAGCAACGGATAGCCCGCGTAGACCCAAACGACAGCCGCACCCGACATCAGAAGGAGGACCAGCGGCAGCATCGGTCAGCGCTCCCAGGACTCGCCTCTCGGAGCGGGTGCTCGAGACGGCCCCTCCCGCTGGGCGAGGGTTGAACGCAACCTACGTTCGGCGAGAACCAGGGTGATCCCGAGGAGTGCTCCGAGCAGAAGCGCGAGCCCAACGGTCCGTGTGATCTTCGGGCCGACCTGGACCGGCGGCGAGGGAGCGCTCAGGGTCTCGAGCCGGTACGGCGGGTAGCTCTGCTCGACGAGGCGGGCGGCCTCCGGGCCGGCAGCAGTCAGCATGGCGCGGAGCTTGTCGTCATCCGGGCCGGTCAGCCGCGTGTCGATGATGGTGCTGCCGGTCCTACGTGTCGCGCTCCAGCCGTATTCCGCGCCGCTCCCGCCGACTGAGCCCGCGGGGACGCCCGCTGACCGAGCGGCGAAGCTGCGCAGTCGCGGGCTGCCGAACATGTTCACGATGGTCTCCGTGATCGCACTGTCGGGCTGCGCGAGCGTTCCGAGCACATCGTTGACCGCGGCGGGCGGAACGGTCTCGCTGGGGCGGACCGCAAAGCTCGAGTCGCGCTCGTAGGTCTTCGGGTCGTTGCTCACCGAGATGTAAGCCGCGATTCCGGCGACGGCCGCGAGGCCCACGACGGCCAGAACCCGCAAGATGGGCGGAGGCACGCGCCGCAGAAGGGCAAGCGCATGCTCGGGGCGAAACGCACGCTGCGCGGAAGCGGTGTCGTCGCCCCCGGACGCGGCGTCGACCGCGGCAGGGTTCTCGGGCCTCCCTCGCACGTAGTCCGCGCTGCCCTGGTGCTCGAGCGGCACCCGCGTCCGGCTCCGTGACTCGCCGGGCTCCCTCCTCGGCTTCGACTCGCGGGCGGGTTCCTTGTTCGGCCTCGCCGCAAGCATTTCCCATATCCGGCTCCGGGACTCCTCGCCGAGTGTGGCCGCGCCTGCCGGCTCATCCTCCTTGCGGCTCGAGCGCTCGTCCAGACGAGCGTCGGTCCCTTCGCGGACCCGCTCCCCATTCGACTCCGCGACTTCCGGCTTGCCATTCCCGTTCGCCGCATCGGGCCCACGGCCCTCCTTCGAGCTTCGCAACCCGCGCCTGCGGATCCGGTTCGATAGCGAGCGCGGCGGGCAGCCGACCTGGCGCGCTGTCTCGAGCGTTCCATGCTCGTCGAGCAGGGCTTGCAGCCTCTGATCGTCTGGCCAGTCGTACTTCGGGTTGCGTCCCATCAGGTTGCCTTGCCTTTCTGGTCGAGCAGATCCAAGTGGTGGATGTCCCTGCGTGCTGTCACGTGAGGTCGGCGGTCGGCCGGAGGGCGACGCGCGGCTTGTAGGAGAGTCGGACCATTCGCTGGCGACGGCCGAGGACGTTCCGCGCGAGCGCCGGAGCGGCGTACCAGGTGCCGACTACGAAGCGCATCACGGGCCCGAAGCTGAGCGTGCCGGCGGCACCGACGAAGTGCAGCCCCGGGACGCTCGACTCGAAGCCCGGGCGCATCACCGGGTAGCCGCCGGCCACGTCGAGGCCCCCAACCAACTCCGGCGAGAGGAACGGATACCGGGTGACGTCCACCGCGTAACCCGTCCCGAGCAGGACGTGGTCGAGATCGCGGATGGCTCCGTCGTCGAGAACGACGCGGACCCCCGTCTCGGACGGTGTGGCCTCGGCGACGGCGCGCCCCGTGTCCATCGGCACGTCAGCCAGCCGAGGACGAAGCCAGTCCGATCCCTTCGGGGCGATGCAGCGCCGTGTGATCTCGGGCCGCATCTTGGCCGGCATCCGGCGGAACAGTTCTGGGGCGGCCGCGATCCAACCCGACCCCATACCCCCGACCCCGGTCGGCGGCATCATCAACTGCCTGATGCGCCCGCGTGGGTCGGTCCCACCCTCGGGCGCCAGCCACACGATGCCAGGTGCTCGAGCGACGATCTCGACCTCGGCGCCCACCTCGTGGAGGATTGCGGCTGACTCGAGGGCACTCTGCCCCGCGCCGACCACCATCACGCGCTTCCCGGCGAGGGTGGCGAGGTCCTGGTGATCGGACGTATGCGAGACGAGCTCCCCCGGTAGGTCGCCCAGCGGCGAGGGCCTCCAAGCAAAGGGCTCGAGCCCCGCCGCAACCACGACCCGGTCAGCGTCCATCTCCTCGCCGTCCTCGAGGCTGAGGCTGAAGCCTCCGTCGACCAGATCCACCTGCCGCACACGGCGCCGATCGACAGCGGGGGCAACCGCCCGGCAGAACCAGTCGCCGTAGTCGATGTAACTCTCGAGATCGATTGGCTCCGAGAGCTTGGTGCCGGTGCTCTTCTCGTACTCGTCGATCGTGAGCGTCCGACTCGGATCGGCGATGTGAGAGGCACAGCGGCGCGACCGGAGCAGCATCTGGTGCGGCATGTGCTTCCGCCAGTAGCCCATCGGTTCGCCGAAGACCCGCGGCTCGATCCCCTTGTGGCGCAGGTGTGCAGCGCACGCCAGCCCATAGGGGCCGGCGCCGATGATCGCGACGCGAGAGTCATGGCCCATTCAGGGCCCCCTTGGGTCGACCGTCCAAGGCGACCGGCACGAGCGTCGAGCGCGACCGGCGGAAAAGGTGGTTGAGGAGCAGAAGCAGGCGAGCGGCGAGGGGAGCGGGGTCGGTGGGGCTGAAGAAGCTCCTCGTCATCCGTCGCCGCGGGCGCAGCATGCTGAGTGCGGACCGAAGTCGGCCCTCCCGCAGCCGCCGCCACAGGTTCCGCGCCTCGGCGTCTTCCCATCTGTAGCGATAGCCAGCCCGAGCCTCGCTCGCGACGGTCTCGAAACCCAGCACCCAGTCGCACCAAGCCGTGCTCAGGGGCGCTCCCGCTCTGGTGATGAGCTCGAGCGAGCCGAAGAGGCGCGGGTTGAAGTCGATCGCCGCGAAACGGGTCCCGTGGTGGACGAGCTCCACCTCGAAGACGCCCTGCCAGCCCAGCACCCCGATCAGGTTCTCCACCTTCCGCTTCAGGTCGGGCGGCGGCGAGATGGTCTCCGCGAACGACACCGCGCCGCCCTCCGGCGGCCAGGTGCGACCGTAGCGGCTCACGCCGTACGCGAGCAGGCGACCATCGGCCGCCACCCCGGAGAAGGAGACGACGTCTCCGCCAAGCCACCTCTGGACCAGAGAGTGAGCCCCGTACTCGGGCCACAGGGCCTCGAGCGCGGCTTCGTCCCGAACCACGATGCTCCCGCGCTGCACGGAGCCGCCATTCACGGCGCGCACGGTGCTCGGCGGCTTCAGCACGGCGGGATATCCGAACCGGCGAGCCGCTGCCCTCGCCTCGGCCTCGTCCGCGCACACCTCGGTTTCCGGGGCGCCGAGGCCCGCCTCGATTGCGGCATCGGCAAGAGCCGGCTTGCTGACGCACCGCTCAACGACCTCTGTCGGGGGTAGGCCGAGCTCGATGAACCCCTCGAATCTCTCACGATGCCGCGAGACGGCGAGCAACGAAGCGTCGCTGCCCGTCACCAGCAGCCGATAGCTCGCCGTCCGGGCAATGTCCCTGAGCTCCTCGACGAAGCGAGCCTCATTCTCCCTGGGGTCGCTGGCCACGAGGCGCCTGTCGCAGGATCGCGACCAATGCGCAGCAGCGGGGCGGCTGCTCGCGACCGCGTCGACCGCGTAGCCCGCCCGGCGCAAGCTTCTGCAGGCCGCCAAGGAGGAGCGGTCCTGAGCGTCCGTCAGCAGCACGCGAGACGGCGCTGACTGTGAACCGACCGCCCTCATGCTGCGACCCTCTCCCGGTTTTCCGAGGTCTGAGTCAGGGTCCACGCCGCCTGGCGCGTCAGACCCTCCTCGAGGCTGACACGGGGAGCGAAGCCCAGGTCGGCGGTCGCGGTGCGTGGATCCGAGCAGGTTCTGCGCACGTCGCCGCGGGCGTCCGGCAGGTGCTCGATCTCGATCTTCCCGTCGAGCACCTGCTCGATCTGAGCGAGTGCCTCCAGCAGCTCCACTTGGGTGCCCCCGCCGATGTTGTAGACGGCCCCCCGGCGGCCGTTGCGCGCCGCGGCGATCGTGCCCCTGACCGCGTCGTCGACGAAGGTGAAGTCGCGCACCTGGGATCCGTCACCGAGAATCGTCACGGGCTTCCCGGCGAGGGCGCTGGCGAAGAACCTCGCGAACGCCATGTCCGGTCGCTGTCGCGGGCCGTAGACGGTGAAGTACCGCAACCCCACCGTGTGTAAGCCGTCGAGCCGGCCGTAGACCGCCGCGAGCTCCTCGGTGGCGAGCTTGGTCAGTCCGTACGGGGAAATCGGGGCGCGGCGTGTGCCCTCGGGGGTCGGATAGGCCAGGGAATTCCCGTATACCGACGATGAGGAGGCATATACGAAGGTCTCCACATTGGCCCTCGCGCTGGCCTCCAGCAATCGCTGCGTGGCCAGCACGTTGTCGTGCACGTAACGACCGAAGCTCGCCCCGAAGCTGCCCCGCACCCCAGGCTGGGCCGCGAGGTGGAACACCGTATCGACCCCGTCGAGGACGGCCTCGAGAGGCTCGCTTCCCAGATCGAGCTCGAACAGCGTGAAGCGGGCGCGATCGCGGAGCACCTCCAGGTTGCGCTCCTTGAGCTCGCGTAGGTAGTAGTCCGTGAAGGAGTCCACTCCGACGACTTCCTCGCCGACGTCGGTGAGGTGCTCACTTAGGTGAGAGCCCAGAAACCCCGCGCAGCCGGTCACCAGGAACGTCAATGCGCGCTCCTCATCGGCTCTCGCTCGGATCCAACACTGCTGCGAAGGGGCTGCACCGGCAACGGTCGCAGGCTCTCGCGCCGTTGCCGCCGCCCGGACCCGGGAATGGGAAGGCGATTCAGAGCTACCTCGAGCAGGGACTCGAGCGTCACTCCGTCGTCCGGAGAACTCGCCCAGGCCAGCTGGATCTCGTTGCCGCAAGCACTTCTGAGCCGCTGGTCGATCGCGGATCTCGCTCGGCCGTCGGACTCGAGAACCGCGCACAGCCCGTTTCCCCCCATAGACGGGACCATCGAGACGCCGTCGGTGACGCGTAGCACCGACGACGCGGCGGTTGCCCACCTTCGAGACTGTCGCCGGCCGGCGATCGAGGTGCTCACCGGAAAGCCGACCACCAGGATGTCCGCCGGCTGCCCGCTACGACGGCAGCGCGCGAGCTGCATCCGGGCCGGATACAGCGCATCGGGATGGTGCCGGGAGCCTCCGGCCACGAACATGAGGGTCAGTGCCCCACCCGCACCGAAACACGCAGCTTCTGACACCCCGACCAGTCCCAGCCCAATGCATCCAATCCCGGTGAGACCGGATGCCAGTGCCCCCAAGAGCAGGGTGGTCGGACGCGTGCGCGTTGGCATGGGCGCAGTCTGTCGCTGCTACCAAGTTCTGAGTGGGGGTCTCTGCCACCTCGATTAGGTATCCGTGCAACCGTTGGGAGGGAGTTTCCGCCCCCATGGGATACCTCGAGAGGGGTACATCTCTAACCCCGGTTGGGTCCAGTTTTGCTGTCCCCCCCCGTCATGGGCCACGTAGCTTCCGATCTCATGGATGTGGGGCCCCCGACCTCGGGTTGGTCATCGCCGGTTCAGACGATCACAGTCGTGACCGTCGACGGCGACCCACTAGCGCGCCGTGCCCTGGGTGCCCAACTCGCCACCGAGCGCGACCTCGACCTCGTGGGCGAGGCCGCGGATGCCTCCACCGGCGTTGACCTGGTCGCCGAGCAGCAGCCGGACCTGGTCCTGATCGCAGTCACGCCGCGGGACAAGCACAGCCGCCACGCAATCGGCGAAATGATCGAGGCCTCTCCGCACACCCGAATCATCGTCCTGGCCATCGAGCGAAATGAGGACACCCAGATGGAGTTCTTGAGAGCGGGTGCCGCGGGCTGGCTGATGAAGTCCGTCGACCTCGAAGTTCTCCCCCGCGTGCTCCGCGGTGTGCATGCGGGCGAGGCGGCCGTCCCCCGGGCACTGTGTGAGCGGGTCGTGAAAGAGGCGATCGGCCAAGAACGAACCGACCGAAATCGACTTCGTCCGATTCAGAGCTCGCTGACGCGACGAGAGTGGGAGGTGGTCGACCTCCTCGCCGAAGGTGCAACGACGGCGAGTCTCGCCCGCGAACTGCAACTCAGCCAGGCGACCGTCCGCACCCACATCAAGCACATCCTCGGGAAGCTCGGGGTGCATTCACGCGAGGAAGCGGTGCGTCAGGTGGAACGGGTCCGCCGGGCCGGCGCCGGCTCGCCTGCCGGCCCATCCGTATGACCCCTAGCGGAGATCGAGCGCCTCTCGAATGGTCAGAAATGCCGAGAACGCCGATACGCTGGATGCGTTGCCGGATTCGGCCGAACCGCCAATCGCAGGCGTGGAGCGGAACCCGGCACTCCGCCCCGATAGCTCAGCTGGATAGAGCGACTCCCTCCTAAGGAGTAGGCCCCAGGTTCGAATCCTGGTCGGGGCGCCTCCCCCCTCGTCTCTCGCACGCCGGCTGATCGGGCGCTTCAGGGGCCGGCCAAGCGGCGCGTAACACCTCCGTCACCCCACTCGGCGCCCGGGGGTGATAGGACTAGGGCGTGATCTCCACCGTCGCTGTGGGCACGGATGGCTCCGAGACGGCCAACGAGGCGGTGAAGCAGGCCGCTGAGTTCGCGCGTCGCTTCGACGCGAAGCTCGTCCTGCTCAGCGCGTTCAAGGACGGCGCACCTCCGACCGGCACAGACGAGGCCGAGTGGGCCTACAGTCCGGCGGCCCAGCTGCGGGAGATCCTCGCCCGGACAGAGACCGAGTTCAACGAGCAGGGGATCGAATGCACGACGCTGGTCGACGAGGGAGACCCGGGCGACGTACTGGTGCGCTTGGCCGCTGACTGCGGAGCAGACGTCCTGGTGATCGGCAACAAGGGCATCCACCGACGGGTGCTGGGGAGCGTTCCGAAGTCGGTCGCGCACAACGCCGACTGCTCGGTCTTCGTCGTCAAGACGACCTAACGTCGCCGCGTGGAATAGTCAGCGCGTGGCCGAGACCATGTCGGTACCACGCCGCTTCAACGGACCCCGCGATAGCGGCCATGGCGGCTATTGCTCGGCGGTCATGGCTGACCTCGTCGAGGGCCTGGCCGAGGTCACCCTGAGGAGTCCGATTCCTCTCGATGCCGCCCTCGAGGTCACACGTGGAGACGACGGCTCCGCGCGAATGCTTCATGGGGAGACCCTCGTCGCCGAGGCCGTTCCCGTGCCCGAGCTCGAGGTGGACGTCCCCGACGCGGTGGGCCCGGAGGAGGCACGGGAGGCGAAGGAGCGCTACCGGGGATCGACCGAGGGGCTGTTCAGCAGCTGCTTCGTCTGTGGGCCCGCGCGGGAGGACGCGCTCGGCGTGTTCGCGGGGGTAGTCGAGGGGCGGGAGGTGGTCGCGTCCCCCTGGACCCCGCCCGAATGGACTGCGGACGAGGCCGGGCGGGTGCGCCCGGAGTTCGTCTGGGCGGTCATGGATTGCCCCACCTACTTCGCCGTCTACGGCGACGGTGAGCTGCCGATGAGCTTCCTCGGCCGGATGGCCGCGCGGATCGACGCACCGGTGGCCGCCGGCGAGGAGCACGTCGTGATGGCCTGGCCGATCTCGGCCGATGGACGGAAGCAACATGCAGGAGCGGCCGTCGTCTCCGCGAGCGGCGAGGTGTTGGCCGTCGCGCGGGTGTTGATGATCGAGCCCAGGGAGGGTGGGCAGCCGTGATTGCGCTGGCCGCCGAGGGGCTCACCCCCGCTCAGGTGATCGCCGTCGCGAGGGGCGACGAGGAGGTCGAGCTCGGGGATCAAGCGCGAGCCGCGATGGAGGAGAGCGCGGCCGTGGTCGACCGCCTGACCTCCTCCGCCGAGCCCGCCTACGGGGTCTCGACGGGCTTCGGCTCCCTCGCGACCACGCCGATCCCCGCGGACCGGCGGGAGGACCTGCAGCGGGCGCTGCTTCGCTCTCACGCCGCCGGCATGGGAGAGCCGGTCGAGCGCGAGGTCGTGCGGGCGATGATGCTGCTCCGGGCCCGGTCGCTGGCGATGGGGTACTCCGGGGCGCGGCCGGAGCTCGCCGACGCGATCCTCCGGCTTCTGAACGCCGGGCTGACCCCGGTCGTTTTCGAGCACGGCTCGCTGGGCGCCAGCGGCGACCTGGCGCCACTCGCCCACTGTGCGCTGGCGCTGATCGGCGAGGGTGAGGTGACCGATGCCTCCGGCGAGCGACGTCCGGCTGCCGAGGCCCTCGGAGCGGCCGGGATAGAAGCGCTGACGCTGCGGGCGAAGGAGGGGCTGGCCCTGATCAATGGCACGGACGGCATCCTCGGGATGCTGATCCTCTCCCTCTTCGATCTCCGCTCGCTGCTGCGAGCGGCGGACATCACAGCGGCGATGTCGGTCGAGGCGCTGCTCGGGACGGACCGCGCCTTCGCCGAGGACCTGATCGCGCTGCGGCCCCAACCGGGACAGGCCGACAGCGCGGCCAACCTGCGACGGCTGCTGGCCGGATCGCCGATCGTCGCCAGCCACCGCGAGGATGACCCACGGGTGCAGGACGCGTACTCGCTGCGCTGCGCCCCGCAGGTGAACGGGGCGGCCCGGGACGCCGTCGCCTATGGCGAGGGAGTGGCGGCGCAGGAGCTCCGCTCGGCGATCGACAACCCGATGATCCTGCCCGACGGCCGGGTCGAGTCATGCGGCAACTTCCACGGCGCGCCCCTCGGGCTCGCGTGCGACCTGCTCGCGATGGCGGTCGCCGACACCGGCGCGATCGCCGAACGCCGAACCGACCGCCTGCTCGACGTGAGCCGCTCGGAGGGCCTCCCACCGTTTCTGGCCGAGGACCCGGGTGTCAACTCGGGGCTGATGATCAGCCAGTACACGCAGGCGGCGATGGTGGCCGAGAACCGGCGACTCGCGGTCCCGGCCGGCGTGGACTCGCTACCGACCAGCGCAATGCAGGAGGACCACGTCTCGATGGGCTGGTCGTCGGCGCGAAAGCTGCGGATGGCGATCGCCAACCTGGAGCGCATCCTGGCCGTGGAGGCGGTGTGTGCGGCGCGCGCCCTCGACCTTCGCGCCCCGCTGGAGCCGGGATCGGGAACGGGAGCCGCGGTGGCGGCGATCCGGGCCGCTGGAGTGGCGGGGCCGGGGCCGGATCGCCAACTGTCACCCGAGCTCGCGGCGGCGGAGCGCCTGGTCGCCACCGGTGAGATCGTGAGGACCGTGGAAGAGGCGGTCGGGGAACTGCGATGAGCGGTCCTCGCGAGGTCCGTGCCCCGCGTGGCCCCGAGCTCTCCTGCAAGGGGTGGCAGCAGGAGGCGGTGCTGCGGATGCTGATGAACAACCTGGACCCAGAGGTCGCGGAGAACCCCGACCAGCTGGTCGTCTACGGGGGCAGCGGCCGGGCAGCGCGATCCTGGGACGCCTTCGACGCGATCGTGCGATCGCTCCGCGAGCTGGAGCACGACGAGACTCTTCTCGTCCAGTCGGGCAAGCCCGTGGGCGTCTTCCGGACGCACGAGTGGTCCCCGCGGGTGCTGATCGCGAACTCGAACCTCGTCGGCGCCTGGGACAACTGGGACGAGTTCCGCCGGCTCGAGGCCGAGGGCCTGACGATGTACGGCCAGATGACCGCCGGGTCCTGGATCTAC
Source organism: Solirubrobacterales bacterium (assembly GCA_036265435.1). GTDB lineage: Bacteria > Actinomycetota > Thermoleophilia > Solirubrobacterales > 70-9 > DASUPK01. The sequence continues at coordinate 23,524 of DATAPB010000163.1, forward strand.
ATCGGGACCCAGGGAATCGTCCAGGGGACGTACGAGTGCTTCGCCGAGATCGCCAGGCGCCGCTTCGGAGGCTCGCTCGAGGGGACGATCACGCTCACCGCCGGGCTCGGCGGCATGGGTGGAGCGCAGCCGCTGGCGATCACCATGAACGGCGGAGCCGCGCTCTGCGTCGAGGTCGACGCGAGCCGCCTGCGCCGCCGGATCGAGACCCGCTACCTGGACGAGGAGGCGAAGGACCTCGACGACGCCATCGCCCGGGTCCGGGAGGCCAAGGCGGAGGGCCGCGCGCTGAGCGTCGGGCTGAACGCCAACGCCGCCGATGTGCTGCCGCAGCTTCAGAGGTCGGGATTCGAGGCCGACATCGTCACCGACCAGACCAGCGCCCACGACCCACTCAACGGCTACGTCCCGAACCTGATGACGCTCGAGGAGGCGCTGCGGCTGCGAGAGGAGGATCCCGACGAGTACGTCAAGCGCTCTCGCGCCGCGATCGCGGCCCACTGCGCCGCGATGGTCGGCTTCCTCGACGCCGGCGCGGAGGTGTTCGACTACGGCAACAGCCTCCGCGCCGAGGCGCAGCTCGGTGGATTCGAGCGCGCCTTCGCCTATCCCGGCTTCGTCCCCGCCTACATCCGCCCACTGTTCTGCGAAGGCAAGGGCCCCTTCCGCTGGGTCGCGCTCTCCGGTGATCCTGCCGATATCGCGACGACCGATCGCGCAGTCCTGGAGGAGATCCCGGACGACGAGGCGTTGCGACGCTGGATCGGCCTGGCCGAGCAGAGGATCGCCTACCAGGGGCTGCCGGCGCGGATCTGCTGGGCGGGGTACGGCGAGAGGGCGCGGCTGGGGCTGCGCTTCAACGAGCTGGTGCGGTCGGGCGAGGTCTCCGCGCCGATCGTGATCGGGCGCGACCACCTGGACTCCGGGTCGGTCGCCTCCCCCTACCGCGAGACCGAGTCGATGGCGGACGGATCCGATCCGATCGCGGACTGGCCGCTGCTGAACGCCCTGGTGAACACGGCAGCCGGCGCGTCCTGGGTCAGCATCCACGACGGCGGCGGCGTGGGCATCGGGCGCTCGCTCCACGCCGGGATGGTCTGCGTAGCGGACGGCACCGATCTCGCCGCGGAAAAGCTGGAGCGGGTGCTGACCAGCGACCCAGGAACCGGGGTGATGCGGCACGCGGACGCCGGCTATGAGCGGGCGATCGCCGTCGCCGACGAGCGCGGCGTCCGGCTGCCGATGCGGGACGGCGAGTGAGCGTTCGCGAGGTCGTCCAGATCGGCGACCCCGTGCTGCGCGAGGC
>DATAPB010000164.1:0-4766 GCA_036265435.1 Solirubrobacterales bacterium
CCGGTCTGGCCCACGCCGAGGAACGTGGTGAGCGAGTCCCCGTACGTGAAGAAGAAGGCGTTGTAGAGGAACGCCTGCCCGATGAAGAGCGCCAGGCACAAGATGGTGCGCCGCGGGTACATCGTGAACACCGTCTTGGCGATCAGCGTCAGCGGGATCGTCTTGCGCTGGCGGATCGTGATGGTGTCCGAGACGTCGCGGAGGTCCGTGCCGGACTCCTGTTCGACCTTCTGCTCGATGTCCCGGACGATCTGCTCGCCCTCGTCCTCGCGGCCGTGGATGAAGAGCCACCGCGGGCTCTCGGGCACGTTGCGGCGCACCAGGAGGACGCCCAGCGCGAGGACCGCGCCGAGCCCGAACGCCAGTCGCCAGCCGATGCCCTGGTCGATGACCGTCGGGTCGAGCAGCGGGATGGTGGCGAGGGCGCCTGCCCCCGCGCCGACCCAGAACGAACCGTTGATCGCGATGTCGACCCGACCGCGGTACTTGGCCGGGATCAGCTCGTCGATGGCGGAATTGATCGCGGCGTACTCGCCACCGATACCGGTGCCGGTGAAGAACCGGCAGGCGTAGTACCACATCGGGTTCATCGAGAATGCCGTCAGGACCGTTGCGACCGTGTAGACCGCGAGCGTGAGCATGAACAGCTTCTTGCGACCGAACCGGTCAGTGAGCTGGCCGAAGAAGAGGGCGCCCAGGCAGGCACCGGCGACATAGATTGCGGCGGCCGTGCCGATGTCGGCGCTGCTCATCGCGATGCCGCTGCCGTCCTCGGTCAAACGGGGCGCGATCGACCCGACGATCGTCACCTCCAGCCCGTCGAGGATCCAGACCGTCCCGAGGCCGATCACGATTCGCCAGTGAAATCTCGACCAGGGCAGCCGGTCGAGGCGAGCGGGGATCTGGGTCTGGATGGTTCTCGCCGCGCCGGCGACCGCGTTCATCGGGAACCCGCCGGATACGCTGGCCTCAGATGCTTCGCTGTCGGCTGCTTGGTCATCGCTTCCGCTTCTCAACCGAGGCCGAGACGATGGTGTGGAGATGCGCGCGCGGATGTGGCACCGGCGGCTCCAAGCGCTATGAGTCCGCTGAGCAAGCCGAGCGGTACGCGAGGTCGTTCGACCGCGAGGACCGTGAGGATCTCGGCCGCCGCGCCCCTCTGCTGGGCCTCTTGCCGCTGCGTCTCGCGCGGGCCCTGAAACGCAAGCGCACTTAAGTCAGTCTGCTCAAGCGGTCCCGGCAACGGGGGCCTCGACGGATTCATCCGTCTGTGCTTCCCCTGCCGTGACTTCGAACTGCAGCTCTCCCCCCTTTGCGTCGATGGTGACGCGATCGCCGGGATTCAGCTCTCCGGAGAGGACCATGCGGGAGAGCCTGGTCTCCACCAGGCGCTGAATCGCACGCCGCAGAGGGCGTGCTCCGAACTGGGGATCGAAGCCCTCCTCCGCGAGGTGCTCGATCGCACCGTCGGTGAACTCCGGCTGGATCCCCTGGGCGCGCAGGCGGCGGCTGACTCGGTCGAGCATCAGGCTGGTGATCTGCTTCAGCTGCGCCGCGGTGAGCGCCTCGAAGATGATGATCTCGTCGATTCGGTTGATGAATTCGGGCCGGAACCTTTGTCCGAGGAGCTCCATCAACTCGCCCTTGAGCTGATCGAAGGACTCCCCCTCGCGCCGGGCGTGCTCCTGGATCCGCTGCGCCCCGAGGTTGCTGGTCATGATCAGGACGGTGTTCTTGAAGTCCACGGTCCTGCCCTGGGCGTCGGTCAGCCGGCCGTCGTCGAGGATCTGAAGGAGGATGTTGAAGACGTCGTCGTGCGCCTTCTCGATCTCGTCGAGCAGGATCACGGCATAGGGCCTGCGGCGCACGGCCTCGGTCAGCTGCCCGGCCTCCTCGTAGCCGACGTATCCGGGCGGCGCACCCACCAGGCGGCTGACCGTGTGGCGCTCCTGAAACTCGGACATGTCGAAGCGGACCATCGACTCCTCGTCGCCGAACAGGGCCTCGGCCAGGGTTCGCGCGAGCTCGGTCTTCCCCACTCCCGTCGGGCCGAGGAAGAGGAAGCTGCCGTCGGGACGATTCGGGTCGGCGAGGCCGGCGCGAGCGCGGCGGACCGCCTCGGCGATCGCCTCCACGGCCTCGTCCTGACCGACGACCCGCTCATGCAGATGCTCCTCGAGGCGGAGGAGCCGGTCGCGCTCCTCCAGGTTGAGTTGGGAGACCGGGATCCCGGTGGCCCGCGAGACGATCTCGGCGATGTCGTCCGGCGTCACCTCGGGCGCGCGCTCGCGGGCTCGGTCGCTGTCCGAGAGCTCGCCACGACGCTCCTCGATCCGATCCTTGAGCTCGTTCGCCCGCTCGTAGTCCTCGGCGGCGATCGCCTGATCGCGTTCGCGCTCAAGTCCCCGGACCTCGTCTTCGAGGGCGCGCCGGTCCGGAGCCTTCGTCTTCGATCGCAACCGCACCCGTGCCGAGGCCTGATCGATCAGGTCGATCGCCTTGTCGGGAAGGAACCGATCAGTCAGGTAGCGGTCCGAGAGCTCGACCGCCGCGACGATCGACTCCTCCGGCAGCCGCACCCGGTGAAAGGCCTCGTATCGGTCCTTCAACCCCGTAAGGATCTCGATCGCCTCGTCGACGGTCGGCTCATCGACCAGCACCGGCTGGAAGCGCCGCTCGAGCGCGGCGTCCCGCTCAATGTTCTTGCGGTACTCGTCGATCGTCGTAGCGCCGATCACGTGCAGCTCTCCGCGGGCGAGCGCGGGCTTGAGCATGTTGGAGGCATCCATTGCACCCTCCGCCGCGCCGGCCCCGACGACCGTGTGAAGCTCGTCGATGAAAACGATCAGCTGATCGGCGTTCTCGGTGATCTCGTCGATTACCGACTTGAGGCGCTCCTCGAACTCACCGCGGTACTTGCTGCCGGCGACCATCGCTGCCAGATCGATCGCCACCAGCCGCTTTCCGGCGAGCGTCTCGGGCACCTCGTCGTTGACGATCCGCTGCGCGATCCCCTCGGCGATCGCGGTTTTGCCGACACCGGGATCGCCGATCAGCACGGGGTTGTTCTTCGTGCGGCGGGAGAGGATCTCGATCGTCTGCTCGATCTCGTCGGCGCGGCCGATCACCGGGTCGAGCTTTCCCTCGCGAGCCGACTGGGTGAGATCGAGGCTGTACTGGTCGAGGGTCTTGGTCTGGCTCGCCGGCCGGCCGTCCCCCTCCCCCTCCTCGACTCCGCGAATCACCGCCCCGCGCAGCTTGGTGTGGGTGACGCCGAAGCGACGCAAGAGCCGCTCGGCCTCGGACTCCTCGTCCGCAGCAAGCGCCAGGAGCACATGCTCGGGCCCTACGTAGGAGGCGCCGAGCTCGCGCGACTCCCGGTAGGCGGTCAGCAGGACGTTCTTCGCATCCGGCGATAGAGACGGGGCGACGTCGGTGCGCTCGGCTTTCGCCGTCTGCTCCTCGACCTCGTCGGCCAGTGCGCCGGCGTCGACGTCGATCTGCCGCAGGACGTGTGCGACCAGCTCGTCCTGGAGGGCCGCCCAGAGCAGATGCTCGCTGTCGAGGTCGAGGCTGCCTACCTCGAGTGCCCTCTGAGCCGCACGCTGCAGCAGCTCCCGCATCGCGTCGCTGAAGTACTCGGTGATGTCCACCTGCTCGACCCCGCGCCGCCGGGTCGGCACAGCGGTCGCGTCCCCGCCGTCACCGCCGGAGCGACCCGCGAAGCCTCGATCGAAGAAATCCGAGAAGAAGTCGTCGAAGAGGCCGCCTCCCGCAATCCCGCGGTTCAATCCCTCGCTGCCGCCGCGCACCTCGGCCAGGCAGACCTGGCAGAGCCTCTGGGTCTCCTCGCCGACCCCTGGCCGGACGCGCCTGATCGTCGCTACCGCCGGGCGCAGTCCGCATCGCTCACACAGCTGAGTCGCCGCCTCGATCGTCCCCCCTTTCGTAGGAAGACGGGACATCTCGGGCTATTAGACCGGTTGCCCCTCCAGGAATAGCCGAAACGGGCCGAACGTCCCCGGTCAACAGGACCCCCGCAAATTGCGGGACTTCTGGGGGCTCTGGCGACGGATTTAGTCTGGGATGTCGTCAGCGGCCATCGAGGCCCCGGGTCGGTGCGCATACGCCGCCTCTCGAATCGCGACGTCGCTTTCCAATCCGGCTCCGAGGGCGCCGGCCACCGTGGCTAGGGAGCTGACCAGCCAAGCCAGGTCGAGGTAGTCCCCGAGATCCGAGTCCGAACCCACAGCTTGTGAGAGAGCGTCCGGCGTGATCAGCAGTCCCGAGCCGACCAGCGCCAAGCCGAACAGGACGAGATAGAGCGATGCCATCCCGACGGTCACGGTGATCGCCGTGGCGGCGTTGAACAGGAGGACCTGATCCCTCGCCCACTCCGGCCGGGAGCGCTCCCATAGGTCGTGAACCGCGATCAGCGAGCCGACTGTGATCCCGATCGAGAGCAACATGACCGCGGCCAGGCGAAGCGGACCGGTGCTTTCCGAGATTCGCCAGACGTCGGAGGTGACGAGCGCGAAGGCCACGGTCGCCAAGGCTGCGATTAGTGCCCGGTAAAGCCGCGCCGTCAGCCGCCACGGGCGGTTGGCACGGACCATCCCCGCAAGCAAGCGCAGCCGGCCGCCGCTGGCGAGTGCTGCAAGGCCGGTAGGACCGTGCGCAGGGTCCTCGTCGGCCAGCTCCGAGAGGTCCACCAGTCGCTGGCGAAAGCGCTCGCGCGGAGATTCAGAAGGCGCGTGATCGTCCCC
>DATAPB010000165.1:0-3249 GCA_036265435.1 Solirubrobacterales bacterium
CGACGAGTCCGAGCGCGTCGTGGCGATCATCACCGGTGAAGGGCTGAAGACGCTCGACGCGGTGCGCGAAGGGTTCGAGCTGACGGAGATCGAGCCGACCGTGAGCGCCTTTGAGACAGGCGTCGAGTCCGCCTCAACCGCCGCCGTCGCCTAGCGCGGCGGCAGTAGATAAATTTCGAGCCCATGGCGGTCACGATCAAGATCCCCGCGCAGCTGCGAGCCGCGACGGACGGCGAGGACGAGCTGGAGGTCGACGGCGACACCGTCGGCGAGGCTCTCGACGCTGTTTTCAACACCTATTCCGATCTGCGCGAGCGGATCACCGAGGACGGCACGCTGCGCCGCTTCGTCAATGTCTACGTCTCGGGCGAGGACATTCGCTTCCAGGACGGCCTCGACACTCAGGTCTCCGACGGTGACGAGGTGACGATCCTTCCCGCGGTCGCCGGCGGCTGACCGGCGGGTGATGGGTCGGCGCGGGCACCCGCTCGCCGCTGGGCTCGTCGTTGCCGTATCGCTCTTCGTCGTCCCGGCGATGGCATCGGCGCAGGTCGGGACAGGGCCGATTCGCGCATCGGCCGAGGCCGATCCGTGGCATCTGTCGATCACGGACGCCTCCGGCGGGCTCGTCCTGAGCGAGAACCGAGGACTCGGCAGCAGGCCGACCGGCACCCTCGGCTTCAGCACGGCGGGGGGCTGGTCCCACGCCACCCGGGTCGTCGCGGGGGGCATGGACGGTGGCGTCTACACGGCACAGCTGGAGACCACGGATCCCACGCGGGGGATCCAGGTACGAATCGAGCCCGCCGGAGACGGGATCATTCACCTGACGGCGTCCGTGACCGGGCAGCAGGGCGGGGTGACCGCGGTCGGGATCGGGTTCGACGCCAGGCCGGGGGAGCGGTTCCTCGGGTTCGGGGAGCGCTCCAATGCCGTGGACCAGCGCGGGAATGAGGTCGAGAACTACGTCTCGGACGGGCCATACATCCCCAGCGACCGTCCACTGATCTCGAACATCGTGCCGCCGCAGGGCTTTCGCCCGCGGGACGACTCGACGTACTTCCCGGTTCCCTGGCTCCTCTCGACGGCCGGGTACGGAGTGCTGGTCGGCAACGACGAGACCAGCTATTTCCGCCTCGGCAGCTCCGATCCGTCCGTCTGGAGCGTGGAGGCGCAGTCGACGCACCTCGATCTGCGCTTCATCGGGGGGCCGGCGCCGGCCGATGCGCTGCGCCGGCTGACGGAGGTGACCGGTCGTCAGCCGCCGGCGGCGGCGCCCTGGATCTTCGGGCCCTGGTACCAACCCACGGGCTCGGACCAACTCGGTCAGGCCCGGGCTCTCCGGGGCGCCGACGTGCCGGGCTCGGCCGTCAACACCTACCTGCACTACCTGCCCTGCGGCGATCAGCGCGGGGTCGAGGCTCAGCAGCCACCGTTCACGTCCGGCTTCCACGACCTCGGCTACGCGATCACCACCTACTTCAACCCGATGATCTGCACGAGCTACCAGCCGACCTACTCGCAGGCTGCCGCGGCGGGCGTGCTGACGCGGAACCAGCTCGATCAGCCGTACGTCTACCCGCTCTCGACCGGCCCGCTGGTTTTCACGCCCGTCTCCCAATTCGACTTCACGGCGCCGGGAGCCCAGTCGTTCTGGAACAGCTTGCTCTCCGAGGCCGTGGCGGACGGATACGACGGCTGGATGGAGGACTTCGGCGAGTACACGCCCCTCGATGCCAAGTCCGCCGACGGCGAGCCCGGGCCGGCGATGCACAATCGCTATCCGACGCTCTACCACTGCGCGACCGGCGACTATGCCCGGGGGGCGCCACACCCGCTCGCTCCGTTCGTCCGATCGGGGTGGACCGGAACGCAGCGATGCGTTCAGATCGTCTGGGGCGGCGACCCCACCACCGATTGGGGCTTCGACGGCCTGACCTCGGCGATCAGGCAAGCACTGTCGATCGGGACCTCCGGGATCTCACGCTGGGGCTCGGACATCGGCGGGTTCTTCTCGCTGACCCAGGGCAGGCTGACGGGCGAGCTGCTCACTCGGTGGGTCGAGCTGGGCGCGGTGTCGGGGGTGATGCGGACGGAGGCGAACGGCGTGAACCTGCAGGGGTACGAGCGCCCGCAGATCTTCGACCCTGATCAGCTGCCGATCTGGCGCCGCTACGCCAAGCTGCGAACCCAGCTCTATCCATACCTGCTCGCGGCGGACGGCGAGTACCGGCGGACGGGGATGCCGCTCATGCGTCACCTCGGTCTGGTCGATCCTGGCGACCCGACGGCCTCGGGACTGGAGGACGAGTTCATGTTCGGGCCCGATCTCCTGGCGGCGCCGGTGCACGAACCGGGCGAGACGCGGCGCGGGCTCTATCTGCCGGCGGGTCGCTGGATCGATTTCTGGAAGGCGATCTCCTATCGCGACGCGGACGGCTCGTTCCGGCTCAGTAAGGCGAAGGCGCTGAAGGGACGGAGGAGCGTCACGGTCCCCGCGCCGCTCGAGCAGCTGCCGCTGATGGTGCGAGCCGGCGCGATCCTTCCCCTGCTTCCCGCCGATACGGAGACCCTCGCGAGCTACGGCGCAGGCTCGACCGTCGGGCTGGCCGACGTTGCGCGACGCCTCCATCTGATCGCGTTCCCACGCGGGAAATCGCGATCGCCGTTCGGCGAGAACGGCGGCATCCGCTCGAAGGAGGGCGAGCATTCATGGAAGCTGACGCTCAGGCGGGCGGACCGCTATCGGATCTCGCTGGATGCATCGCTGACGACGCTGAAGCACAGGCTCCGGCCCTGCGCGGTCCGTCTCGAGGGCAGGGGACTGAAACGCAAGGCGTGGTCTGTGAAGAAGGGTGTGCTGCGGGTCCGGTTCAAGACGAACGGAGAGGTCTCGCACCTGGCGGTCGTCGATCGCTCCCGCTGCGGGCGTCGCAGTCTAGGTTGATCTCGATAGGGGCCGGGGTATGGAGCCGGCATGCGAAGGGGGCGCGGCACTGCGCCATCGCATGACGCGCCTCGAGCTCCACGTGCGGAACGTCTGCATCGTCTGAATGCCAGGATGGGCAACCGATGGCTGTCCGGGTCGCGAGCGATTCCGACTACGAAGCGGTCATGGAAACGATCGCGACTGCGTTCCACGACGATCCACTGTGGTCCTGGATCTTCCCGGACGCTGCCGCCCGCTGGAACCAGCAGACGACGATGTTCGGCTTCTACGTGCAGAGCTCGCTGCCCCGCGAAACCGTC
>DATAPB010000166.1:0-7768 GCA_036265435.1 Solirubrobacterales bacterium
CGCTGCGGCCTCGTCGAACAACCAGAACCCCCTGGACACCGGCAGCCCGTCGACCAGCGCCGCGTACACGACGCTGCCGCTGATCATCATCCTCGGAGTCGTGATCGGCATCGCCGGCGTCCGGATGCGGCGTCGCGCCGAGGTCTGAGCCTGCTCCCTGGGCGGGTCTTGATCCACATGCCCGCCCGCTTGGTGAGCGAGATCCACGGCCAGCGCTTCACGGGCATCATTAACTCGGGATGCTCGCCGGCGGCGTCTTCCGGCAACTCCTCGAGACTTTCGCCAGGATCCTCGGCGTCCGAGATACGAACGTTGTCCGCTTCGCGCTGCTCCTGGTTCTCCTGCTAGCGCTCGTCTTGGAATCAAGCCTGACCAACTCGCGCCAGGGCGAGCAGATCGCCCGCCCGCGCAGGAGAGCGCGTTGCTGGAGGTGCGCCTCCTTGCGGAGGGGAAACCGGAGACCTCAGGCCTGAACGATGAGGCGGGTGGGAGGCGGATATCCATCCGGGTTTTCGCCCGTTGCCACTGGACAATCTGTCCACTACCGAATATTCGCTCACGCCACAAACGTCCAGACGAGACGCCTGTGCCTAATCACTTTTGGGAGCGGTCCGATGGCTCACGCAGGAACGGCGAGCCATGTACGGACCAGGGACAGCCTCAGTTGGATCGTTCGGCCTGCCGCGCCGCGCGCGGCCGGCGCTCATCGCCCTGCTCGGATTCGTTGCGATGTTCACCCTCTGGGGTCCCTCCAGGGCAAGCGCGGCGCTGCCGCCGCAGGGCGTCTATGAGCAGTGCGCGCCGGCCACCGACGACTGCGGGCCCCGCCTCAAGGCGATCGCGGACGCCGGATTCCAGTACGTCCTCAACTACACCGCCTGGTACGGCAGCGCCCAGCAGGTTCGCGAGTACGCCGACGAGGCGCAGGCCGTTGGCCTCAAGGTGATCTGGCCGCTCAACGACCACGCCTGGCGCGACGGCACCAACCTGCGCTCCTACTACCGCTATCTCGGGCCCGACTGCCCGTGCTCCAGCAACGCGCAGTTCAAGCAGTGGGCGCTGGGCCTGGTCAAGGATCACCCGGCGACCTGGGGGTTCTACGTCGGCGACGAGCTCTCCCCTACCTCACAGAACATTTCGCAGACGAAGGCCCTCGCCAACGAGGTGAAGTCGATCGCGCCCAGCAAGCCGACCCTCTACGTGACGATCCCGAACGACAACGGCGTGCTCACCAGCCAGCTGGAGCCGTTCGAGCAGACTGCTGACTACGTGGGCGGCGACTACTACCCGGTCGGCAAGGGCAACAACCTGGACGCCCTCTCCGGCTACGCGGAGGACACGCGCCAGCTCGCCGGCCAGTACGGCCGCAAGCCCATGTTCGTGCTCCAGGCATTCTCCTGGTCCGAGTACGACCCCTCGTATGCAGACCGCTTCCCGACCCGCAGCGAGATGCAGACGATGCGCGACGCGGCGATCACAGGCGGTGATCCGCAGATGCTCCTCTGGTACGCGTACAACGACGTGATGGACTCGAGCGACCCCGCCGGCAACTGGGCGGATGTGAAGGCGGCGGCCTTCGCCCCCTACGTCAGGGTCACCGGCGTCTCCGGGAAGCGCTGCATCCCGCGGCTGAAGGCAAGCGTCTCCGTGCGGGCGAACGCGGCGATCCGCAAGGTGCGCGCCAGCCTCGACGGGCGGCGGGTGCTGAAGACCCGCCGCGAGAACTCCCGCCTTCCGCGGCTCCAGCTCCGCGGCGGCCGCCACCTCCTGCGCGTCACCGCGACCGACCGCCAGGGCAAGGCCGCGGTCCAGTCGCTGAAGTTCCGGATCTGCGCGCGGATCAGGTAGTGGCCCGGCGCTTCTGCTAGCTCAGGCTGGCGCCGGCCGGCACGCGCATGAGGTCACGCTCGTGAAGCAGCTCCGCGACCTGCACCGCGTTGAGGGCCGCCCCCTTGCGCAGGTTGTCGCCGACCACCCAGAGGTTGAGGCAGCGCTCATGAGAGGGATCGCGCCGGATCCGGCCCACCAGCACCTCGTCGCGGCCCGCGGCCGCAATCGGCAGTGGGTAGATCCCGTCACTCGGATCGTCGAGCACGACCAGGCCGGGAGCGTCGGAGAGCAGCTCGCGGCACTCCTCCGGTGAGAGGTCCCGCTCCGTCTGGACATTCACCGACTCGGAGTGGCCCGTCACCACCGGCACGCGGGCGCAGGTCGCGGAGATGCCGACGGCCTCGGAGAGGCCGAGGATCTTGCGCGTCTCGGCCATCACCTTGCGCTCCTCGGTGGTGTAGTCGTCGCCGTCCTTGAAGTTCTCGACCTGCGGGATCACGTTGAAGGCGACCTGGTGGGGATAGACGCTGGCCTTGGTCTCCTTACCCTCGAGCACGGCCGCTGACTGCTCGCCAAGCTCCTTGATCGCCTGGCGGCCGCTGCCGGAGACCGACTGGTAGGTCGAGACGATCAGCCGCTCGATCCCGGCCGCGTCCAGGATCGGCTTGAGCGCGACCATCAGCTCCATCGTCGTGCAGTTCGGGTTGGCGACCAGGCCGTTGTGGCCCGCGACCGCGTCGTCGTTGACCTGCGCGACGACGAGCGGAACGTCCTCGTGCATCCGCCAGTAGCTGGTGTTGTCGACCGCCACCGCGCCGGCGTCGATCCACTTCGGAGCCCACTCGGAGCTCACCCTGCCGCCGGCGGAGGAGAGGATCAGGTCGAGGCCCTGGATCGACTCTTCGGTCATCTCCTGGACCTCGAGCTCGGAGCCGGCGAACTTCACCTTGGTCCCGGCCGAGCGGGCGGAGGCGAGTGGCCGCAGCTCCGACAGCGGGAAGCGCCGCTCCGCTACCACCTCGAGGATCGTCGAGCCGACGGCGCCGGTGGCGCCGACCACCCCGACTCGGTATTCGCCGTTCGCGGCCATGCTCCAAAAGAGTACGGGTCGCCGGGTTCGGGTCCTGCCTACGCGCCCTGAGATGAACGGCGGCGGTCAGCCCGAGACAGTCGGGTGGTGCTGCTCGCCGGTTGGGTCTTCCTCCTGGATGGCTCCCTCGCCAAGCTCGAAGGCGGCGTGGAGCGCCTTGACCGCCTCGGGAACGTGGCCGGCGCGGATCACGCAGGAGATCTTGATCGGCGAAGTGGAGATCATCTCGATGTTGATCTCGTTCTCGCCGAGGACGCGGAAGACCTTGGCAGCGACGCCCGGGTGGCTGCGCATCCCCGCGCCGACGATGGAGACCTTGCCCATCGCCTCGTCCTGCTCGATCCCGATCTCGGAGTCCTCGATGCGGATCACCTCGACCGCCTTCTCGAGGTCCTCTGCCTCGACGGTGAACGAGAGGTCCGCCCCGCCATCGTGAGAGACCGGTTCGTTCTGGATGATCATGTCGACGTTGATGTTCGCGTCGGCGAGCGCGCCGAAGATCCGCCCCGCCACGCCGGGCTCATCGGGCACGCCGGTGAGGGTGACCCGCGCCTCGTCGGTCGAGTGGGTGACTGCTGTGACTAGGGGTCGTTCCAAGGTCTCCTGCTCCGAGACGACGAGGGTACCTGGGGCCTCGCTCGCCGAGCTTCGGCAGTGGATCCGCACGTCGTGGTTCCGGGCGTACTCGACCGAGCGCAGCTGGAGCACCTTGGCGCCGGACGACGCCATCTCGAGCATTTCCTCGTAGGAGACGACCGGCAGCTTGCGGGCGTCCGGGACGATCCGCGGGTCGGCGGTGAAGACCCCGTCGACGTCGGTGTAGATCTCGCAGACCTCGCCGCCCAGCGCGGCCGCCAGGGCGACCGCCGTCGTGTCCGAGCCGCCGCGGCCGAGCGTGGTCACGTCGCGGCTGTCGGTGGAGACGCCCTGGAAGCCGGCGACCAGCACGATCGAATCCTCCTCGAGGGCCGAGCGGATGCGATCGGCGCGCACGTCGATGATCCGGGCCTTGGTGTGAGAGGAGTCGGTGACGATCCCCGCCTGCGATCCGGTCAGGGAGATCGCTCGGTGACCGAGGTCGTTGATTGCCATCGCGCAGAGAGCGCAGGACTCCCGCTCGCCGATGGAGAGCAGCATGTCCATCTCGCGGGGATCGGGTCGCGGGGAGATCTCGCGCGCCGCCTCCAGCAGCCGGTCGGTGGTCTTGCCCCGGGCGGAGAGCACGGCGACCACGTTGTGGCCGGCCTCTCGTGCGGCGACGATCCGCCTGGCGGCACGCTTGAGCTCGTCCGTTCCGGACACGGAGGTGCCGCCGAACTTCATCACCACGATGCCGTTTGCCTGGGTCGCCGTCATTGCGCCTGAGGATAGGTGAGGCCCGGGCCCGGATAGGTCAGCTTTAGGCGCATCAATAGCGTGGAGTCCCGGATGTCAGAGCTGGCGATCACCGTCCGCGGGTTGCGCAAGAGCTACGGCGAGAACGAGGCCGTCCGGGGGATCGACTTCGAGGTCGCACCCGGCGAGGTCTTCGGCTTCCTCGGCCCCAACGGGGCCGGCAAGACCACCACGATCGAGATCCTCGAGGGATACCGGGAACGCACGGCCGGCGAGGTCTCGGTCCTCGGCATCGATCCGGGTCACCCCACGCGTGAGTGGCGGACCAGGATCGGCCTCGTGCTCCAGGAGTGCGAGCTCAATCCGCTGCTCACTGTCAGCGAGACGATGCACCTCTACGCCAGCTTCTTCCCCAACGCCCGCCCGGTTGACGAGACCCTCGATCTGGTCGGCCTGACGGACAAGCGAGGGGCGCGCGTCGGATCTCTCTCCGGTGGCCAGCAACGGCGGCTCGACGTGGGCGTCGGGATCATCGGCAACCCCCAGCTGCTCTTCCTCGACGAGCCCACCACGGGCTTCGACCCTTCCGCCAGGCGCGGCGCCTGGAGCATGATCGAGGGGCTGAAGGAACTCGGCACCACCATCGTCCTCACCACCCACTACATGGACGAGGCCCAGCACCTCGCGGATCGGGTGGTGATCATGCGCGAGGGCGGCATCGTGGCCGAGGGAGCTCCCGACACACTGGGCGAGCAGCTCGGCCGCGAGACCATGATCCGGTTCCGGACCTACGACGGGATCGCCGACCGGATCGCCGCGGTCGTCGGCGGCAGGCCGACCGTCTCGGGGCACGAGGCGACCATCGCCAGCACCGACCCCCAGGGTGACCTCTACCGGCTGCTGCAGTGGGCCGAGCGTGAGGGCATCAAGCTGCCGGATCTGGAGGTCCGCCGGCCCAGTCTGGAGGACGTCTTCCTCGAGGTCACCTCGAACTCGGAGAACGGGCGATGAGCGACGTCGGACTCGTGCTGGTCCAGACGAGGTACGCGGTCCTGGCGACGCTCCGCACGCCGCGGGCGCTGCTCTTCGGCGCGCTCTTCCCGATCATTTTCCTGCTCCTCTTCAACTCGCTGTTCACCAATGGTGGGCCGCAGACGACCACGGTCGAGGGCCAGACGATCGACGTCCACTCCTACTTCACCGCGGGACTGATCGCTTACGCGCTCGCGCTCTCCTGCTTCAGCACCCCTCTGATGTCCTTGGTCTCCGCTCGCGAGCGCGGGCAGCTGAAGCGCCAGCGTGGCATGCCCCCGCCGGCCTGGACCTTCGTCGCCTCCCAGGTGCTGCGCTCGGTTGCCTTCGCCCTCGTCGTCGGCGGGATCATGATCGCGATCGGGGTGATCTTCTACGGCGTCCACCTGCCGGCGCAGACCGTGCCCGGGTTCGTCATCTACCTCTTCCTCGGCACCGCCTGTCTCTCGGCGCTGGGGATCGCCGCGACGTCGATCGCCAAGAACGAGGACAGTGCGCAGCCGATCGGGGCGTTCACCGTGGTGATGCTCTCCTTCGTCTCCGGCATCTTCATCCAGCTGGACACGCTCCCCAGCTTCCTCCAGGAGATCGGGCGGATTTTCCCCCTCTACCACGTCGCCCAGGGCCTCCAGTCGACGGTGGCGATGGACCCGAGCGGCATCGGCCTCTCGGGCCGGGACGTCGCCGCCCTGCTGATCTGGGGGCTAGGCGGCATCTGGATCGCGGCGAGAAGGTTCAAGTGGGAGCCGCAGGGACGCTCGCCGGAATAGGCGTGTGAGCGAAGTCACAGACTCGGATATATCGGGTTGATATATATGCGCTCATGGAATTGAGCGCAACCGGGAAAGTGATCCTCGGAATGCTGGCCGGCAGGCCGCGCTCCGGCTACGAGATCAAGCAGCTGATCGACAAGTCCGCTCGCTTCTTCTGGGCCGCGAGCTACGGCCAGATCTATCCGGAGCTGAAGAAGCTCGAGGATGCCGGCCTGATCGGGGGCACGGACGCCGCGCAGGGAGGCCGGCCGCGAACCGTCTTCAAGTTGACGGCGGAGGGTCGCAGGGCTGCTCGGGCGTGGATCGAGAGCGAGGCGCAAACCCTCGAGCTTCGTGACGAGGGACTGCTGAAGCTCTTCTTCGCAGGGTCCATCGAGCCGAAGCGGGCCGCCGAGGTCGCCCGCGAGCGAGCCGCCATCGCCCGGGAGAAGGGGAACGAGCTGCGCGCGATCTGGGACGTCGTGGACCGGGAGGGTCATCCGGATGGCCCGGACGCCGAGCCGGATATCGGCTCACTGACCGTGCTCCGGTATGGGATCGAGAGCAGCGAATGGGCGGCGCAGTGGTTCGAGCGCGCCGCCGAGGATCTGGAACGAGCGACGACCGGGGCGCTGACGGCGTCCCGGTGGAGGTAGGCCATGTTCAACGCACTCGCATCACTCGCACAGCGTCACGGCAAGCGCACGGTGATCTTCGCCGCGATCTTCTTCGTCGTCGCCGGTGCAATCGGCGGAGGAGTGGCCAGCAAGCTGGCCCCCTACGGAGCGGATGACCCGGCGACGGAGAGCGTCAAGGCCGCGGATCGCCTGGAAGCCGACGGCTATCGCGACCCCGGCCTGATCGTGCTCTTCCAGAACACCTCCCCCATTTCACAGGCCGGGCAGCAGAGGATCCAGCAGGTCGAGAGGCAGCTGCGCGCGAACCCTGACGTCGCCCAGATCACGGGGTACCTCGAGACCCAGAGCCGCGACTTCATCGCACGCGACGGTAACGCGACCTACCTGGCGGTCAGCCTGAAGCAGACCGACGACAAGGCGCAGCAAGACGCCGCCAAGGCGATTGCGGACGAGCTTTCGGGTCAGCCCGGCGTCACGGTCGGTGGCATCGCCCTTGCGCAGGAGCAGGTCAACAAGCAGGTCGAGAAGGACCTGCGCAAGGCCGAGCTGCTCGCCTTCCCGATCCTCTTCCTGCTCTCGCTGCTCTTCTTCCGCAGCGGGGTCGCCGCGCTGCTGCCGCTGCTGATCGGCGGCCTGGCGATCGTTGGCACCTTCCTGCTGCTCCGAATCGCGAACGAGTTCGTGTCGGTGTCGATCTTCGCCCTCAACCTGACCACCGGGCTTGGGCTGGGACTGGCGATCGACTACAGCCTCTTCGTCGTCTCCCGCTATCGCGAAGAGATCGCGAAGTTCGGTCCCGGGGCGCAGGCGATGAGGCGGACGATGAACACCGCCGGCCGCACGGTGCTCTTCTCGTCGATCACCGTCGCGGTGGCGCTGGCCTCGTTGATCGTCTTCCCGCAGCGCTTCCTCTACTCGATGGGGCTCGGCGGAATGTTGGTCGCCCTGCTCGCCGCATCGATCGCGCTGACGGTGTTGCCGGCCGTGCTGGCTCTGCTCGGCAACAGGGTCAATGCGCTAGCGCCGGCCTTCCTCCAGAGGAGGGCCGAGCGAGACGCGACGTCCACCGAGTCAGGCTTCTGGTACCGGCT
>DATAPB010000167.1:0-7491 GCA_036265435.1 Solirubrobacterales bacterium
GAGGAGGTGTACGTGGTCCTGCACGGGGGCGGGCGGATGAAGCTCGACGACGAGATCGTCGAGCTCAAGCAGTGGGACGCGGTGCGCGTCCCGCCCGCTACGTGGCGAGGCTACGAGGCCGGGCCGGAGGGTCTCGAGATCATCGTCTTCGGCGCACCCAATCTCGGCGAGGATCCGCGCGAAGACGTCGAGGGCCAGCGCGATTGGTGGGCTGACTAGGCAATCCGGCTGAGCCACCGGGTTGCCTCGTGAGATAGCCGCTTGGGACGAAAGCAGCTCCGAGTGATACGACTAACTTACCCCCGGCCCCATGATCCCCTTGACACGCCGTCGGAGACGCTGAGAGAGTTGCCGTGTCCGGCAGGTGCTGGGCCTGCCTCAGGCTGGAAGGAACGGTGGGAGATGATTCGCAGGATCGGCTTGGCGACCACGATCGCGGCCGTCGCGATCCTGACGCTCGGGCTCTTGGCCCTCGCTCCGGCGGCCGCCCAGGCGGGGTCGGCCTCCGTGAGGATCACCGGCGGCAACACACTGCAGGTGGTGGGCGACGACACCGCCAACGACATCTCCGTGGAGAGTGGGTTCAACCCGGCGTGCCCCGGTGGAGGGCGCTGCTTCTGGTTTCAATCCGAGAGTTCCGTGATGATCGCCTTGGCGCCGTGCGTCATCCGTGAGGTGCCGGGGAAGGGCCACCAGGCAGTCTGTCCCCCGGAAGGGCTGAACATAGTCGCGATGTTCGGCAGGGGCGGTCGCGACACCCTCGACGGCGTAACTAAATTCCTGAAAGCCAACCTTCACGGCGACTCCGGCAACGACAGGCTCATCGCCGGCTACGGGAACGCCACCCTTTTCGGCGGCCCCGGGTCCGACGACCTGATCGGCGGCCCAGGCAATGACCTACTACTGGGCCAGGCCGGCAACGACGTCATGGACGGCAGAAAGGGCCACGATCGCTGCATCGGCGGCCGCGGCCGCGACACTCCGCGTCAGTGCGAACGGGTGCAATCTGTTCCCTAGCGGCGAGCCGCCTCACTCAAGAAGTGCAAGAAGGCGAGGCTGCTTCCGGTCTAAAGCCGTTCTGGTGATGAAAATCTCAGGGGCGGGGGCATTTAAAGAAGGATCAGAGTGCGGGCTGAGGCCCCTCCTCTCCCCCCTTCGTCAGTCGTAGCGAATTCGGAATCCGGTAAACACGGCTCGCCTTGCCGGCCAATGCCTCTGCCCCTGATCATGGGGCGGTCTAGGACACCGTTCGCCCGGTTATGCGGGCACGAACTAGGGGGTGCGTACCACAGGAGTACCACGCTCGAGCAACAGCTGGATTCGCCCACCGATCGCAGGGTTGCCTCGGCCGGCGCTCCGCCACAGCGAGGGATTTCATTGCGGCCGTCGGCTGGCGGGGTGATCGGGTAGCGAACGATCCAGGCGTACGGTTATTGCGTCTTGGTGTCGCTCGGTCACGCGCGCGTTTTGTCGTTTCTGTGTGGTGTTATCGCGATACCTGACGACGAGCGAGAGCGGCCGCAGTGGCAACCCCGACGCCGCGCCCTGGTCAGCGCCGGCCAGCGAGTACCAGGGTTTTTGCCGGCGGGACTCAGATCTCGCTGATCTTGGTCACGTTCATAGGACGTGGCACGCGTTCTCGTCGAGCCAGCGATCGAGCTCCGTCATCGGTATGAGCCGTATCCGCCCCTTGCGGACAATCCTCAGCTCGGGAGCAATGTGCTCGCGGAAGAAGTCGAGGGAGACACCCAAACTTTCGGCTGCCTCTTCGAGGCGAAGGGCCTTGCGGTCGAGAGTGCGCGCCGCTCGGCCAAAGTCGCGGGCGAGCTGGGTCACATTTGGAGTCAAGTGTCCACCCCTAACGCGCGACCTACCCCCTCGGACCAGGAGGTAGCACGTCCGAATCCCTCCGGGAGCGGAGCGGACTTTCGAACGCTGACGAGATCATCGCGGCCAGATACTTCAACACGGACGCCAACCCGCAACTTCCCCCGCTACTCGTCGCTACCCGAGCCTCTCGGCTCAAGACTGCCGCCAATAATGGCGGTGCCCGTGCCGGGGTCCAACACGGGTTCTGGGGCGCATCACCCGCCACGTTTGGGTCCGCTCTCGCGCACCGCGGGCCGTGGAGCCTCGCTTGTAGCACCCTGAGCGGGCGCCACCGTATGGCCCACCAGAATCGGTGGGGAAACCCGGGAGTCCTAGGGTCACATTTCCGCTCCCGCGTTTCGTTTGTCGGTGGAACGCGACCGGCTGCGTACCAGTCGGGTACCAGTGGGCACCTTTCCCCAGCGGCTTACAGCGGTCTCCAGCCGGTCTCGGGAAGGGATCTGCGGACACCAAAAACCCCGCGGATAGCGGGGCTTTTGGCTCTGCTACTTACGTTGAGGCAGCTACGCCGTCTGACCGAATCCTCGGTTTTCGAGACCGCCCCGTTCAACCACTCCGGCACCCCTCCGGGGCGTGAAAAGGCTAGCGGCGGAACCGCGCTAGGCGCCGGCGGGCAGCTTGCCCTCGAGCACGTAGCGCAGTACGTCCACGACCTGCTCCGGGGTCTCGGCCGTCGCCATCGCGGCGCGGTCGATCTCCTTCAGCGCGTGCGTGGTGTCGGGGTCGTGCAGGGTGACGATCGGCTTGCTGAGCGCCGCCGCAAAGCCGGCGTCGAAGGCGGCGTTCCATTGCTTGTATTTGTCCCCGAAGCGGACCACGACCACGTCGGCCTGCCGGATCAGGGTCTGGGTGCGGATCGCGTTCACACCGGCGCCCTTGTGGTCCTTCCAGAACCCTTCGGACTCCTTCCCGAGGATCGCGACGCCGACGTCGTCGGACGCGCCGTGGTCGGTGACCGGCGAGGTGAAGGCGATGTCGAGCCCGGACTGCTCCGCGCCGGAGGCGATCCGCTCGCGCCAGTCGGAGTGGATCTCGCCCGCGAGGTAGACGCTCCAAGCCACGGCGCGATCTTAATGAGTGGATCCGCGCGGCTCCGCGCCGGCCGCAAGTGATTAGATCGCGCTCGATGGGCAGCGCAGGAAGACTGAATCGGACGCTGAGGGCCCTGGCCCTCGTGGCGCTCGGGGCGATTCTGGCGACCGCCGTGGTGGCCCTGGCGAAGAAGAAGCCGCTGACGCCCGCCAAGCCCCAGCCGAGCCCGGCGGTCTCCATTCGGCCTACCGGTGTGGGCGTTCCGGAGATCGGGGCGCAGGGCACCGTGGGCATCGTGGACCTGGCTCCCGCCCTCCGTAGCTACCACGACGGCGGCCAGTACGAGTCCGACCTGAGCACCGTCGATGCACAGGCCCGCTCGTTCATGCTCAGACAGGCAAAGGCACTGCGGCAGAAGCGGAAGAGGCGCTGCTCCAACCAGGGCAAGAAGAAGAACCGCGCCGCGGCCTCGTGCCGGCAACTCAAGCTGGCGATCGTGCTCGACATCGACGAGACCTCCCTTTCGAACTACGCGCAGCTCAACCTGAACAACTTCGGCAATGCGACGACCGCGTTGGCGCTCTCGGCCGTCGCCGGGAATTCTCCGGCCATCGCCCCCACGCTCGATCTCTACCGACAGGCACGCTCCGCGGGCATCTCGGTGTTCGCAATCACGGGCAGACCGGCGGCGATCGAGCCGCAGACGCGCCAGAACCTCAACAACGCGGGCTACAGCGACCTCGCCGGGGTCTTCTTCAAGCCCGGGAGCGAGGCGGTCGTCGCCTTCAAGAGCGGGCAGCGGGCGGCGCTAGAGGGTCAGGGCTACCGGATCATCGCCAACGTCGGCGACCAGGAGAGCGACCTCGCCGGCGGCCATGCCGACCGCAGCTTCAAGCTCCCGAACCCCTTCTATTTCATCTCCTAGCTCCGGGCGCGACGGCCGCTAGGCTCTTGCCGCAGAGCACCCGGAGAGGTGTCCGAGTGGCTTAAGGAGCTCGCTTGGAAAGCGAGTGGGCGGGTTAACCGCCTCGTGGGTTCGAATCCCACCCTCTCCGCTCCGCACCGCGGGCGGCCGTGAAGCAGGACGGAGCCGCGCGCGGTCTCCCACGCGCGGCCCGGTCCGGCAGTCGAGACGACCTAGGAGGCGGCCGGCTGCGCCGGCGCCCCTCCGCTCGCCCGCTGCGAGAGCAGGATGCTGGCGACGATGATCCAGAGCCCTGCTCCGATCGCTCCGAAGAATCCGATCGGGCCGGCGAGCCCAATGACCCCGAACACGATGGAGGCCCAACCCATCCACTTCGGCAGGGCTCCGCTCTTCAACACCGCGAGCCCGACCGACCAGTTGAAGACGAGCACGCCGAGCAGGAACGGCAGGAAATCGTTGTCCCAGATCGCCTGGATCGTCTGAATCTCGGGCGCCGGGACGTCGTTCACCGCCTCCGCGGCCGCGAACATCAGCATGCCGTCGATCGCTGCGCCGGTGGCCACGATCGCCACCCCGATCAGGGGCAGGATCGAGAGCATCGTGCCCGCGCCGGGCTCGAGGACCTTGCGCAGGTAGGCCCCGAAGAAGATCAGGAAGCCCCCGGCGATGACGCCGATGAACGAGCCGATCTCGGCCGCGTCCTTGTTGTCGCTGTACCACTGGGCGACCGCCGCGGGCCCGTCATCAGCACCCTTGGGCGAACCGGTGACGATGATGCTGATGATCAACAGCGCGGCGAAGCCGAGGCCCGTGACCAGGGGCACCCAAGCCTTGTCGCTCCTCTCCATGCGCGTTCCTCCTCTACTCGGACGCCTCCCCCAAGGCGTTCTTACGGGGATTGCGGCCACGGCTAGTGGCAGCGGGCACGAGTATTTCAGCGCCGTCGGTCGAGACGCGGAGAACCGGATAGCGCCCATGGTGGGCGCTCCAATAGGGTTCCCCGCGGATGGCGCAGGTGCCGACCGTGACCGGGATGGTCGAGGCCGATCAGCTCGGCACGACCCTGATCCACGAGCACCTGCGCAACGCCGACGAGGCGGTCCGCAACCAGTGGCCGCACGTGGGCGCCGTCAAGGAGGATGAGCCCCACGAGGTCGGGCCAGAGAAGGTCTACGAGATTGCCGTCCGCGAGGCGCGGGCGGCGGTGGACCTCGGCGTGAAGACGATCGGGGAGCCCACGGCGATGTTCCTGGGCCGGGACGTCGAGTTCATGCGGCGGGTCTCCGAGGAGACGGGCCTGCAGGTCATCCCCTGCACCGGGATCTACACCTACGACTATCTCCCCCAGTTCTTCATGAACCGGGATCCCGACCAGATCGCCGACCTCTTCGTCCATGACATCGAGCAGGGGATCCAGGGGACCGACATCAAGGCGGCCTTCCTGAAGTGCGCGGCCGACGAGCCCGGGGTCAACGAGAACATCGAGAAGGTCCACCGCGCCGTCGCCCGAGCGAGCACGCGCACCGGTGCGCCGATCATGGCCCATTCCCGTCCGGCCAGCAACACCGGCCCCCGGCAGATCGAGATCTTCCTCGAGGAGGGCGTGGAACCGTCGAAGATCCAGATCGCCCACACCGGCGACACAGACGATCTGGACTACATCGAGGGACTCCTGGAGAAGGGCGTCTGGATCGGCCTCGACCGCTACGGCCTCGACATCTTCCTCCCCTACGACAGGCGCCAGGCCACCGCGAAGGCCCTGCTGGAACGCGGCTACGCCGACCGGATGTTCCTCTCGGCGGACTCGGTGGCGACCACCGATTGGTTCCCCGTGAACGTGATCGACGGCCTGATCGCGGCGGGCGCGGCCCAGGACTGGACCATCCGCATCGTCCAAGAGAAGGTGCTTCCCGAGCTCCGCGAGTGGGGCATGACCGAGGAGCAGGAGCGGACGATGATGATCGAGAACCCGGTCCATTGGCTGACGGGCTGAGCTAGAAGCGCCCGCATAGGCTTCGGCCATGGCGGACGCCAACGATCCCGGGCTGCTGACGCCGGCCGAGACGTCGCTGCTGATCGACCGCTACGAGATCACGATGGCGGCGAGCTACCACCGCCTGAACCGCAACGAGCCGGCCGTCTTCGAGCTCTTCGTCCGCAGGCTGCCGCCCCACCGCGACTGGCTGGTGGTCTGCGGCCTCGGCCCCACCCTGCGGCTGATCACCGAGATGCGCTTCGGGCCGACCGAGCTCGAGTACCTGGCAACGCTCGGCCACAGCGATGGCTTCCTGAGCTACCTCGAGGGGTTCCGGTTCTCCGGCGACATCGAGGCGATGCCGGAGGGAACGATCGCGTTCGCGGACGAGCCGCTGGTCCGGGTGACCGCGCCTTTGATCGACGCCCAGCTCCTCGAGACCCTGCTGCTCAACCAGATCAACTTCCAGACGATGATCGCCACCAAGTCCGCCCGGGTGGTGCTCGCCGCGGATGGCAAGGGGGATTCGATCATCGACTTCTCCCCCCGGCGCGACCACGGGGTCGATGCCGCGATGAAGGTCGCCAGGGCCTCGGCCGTCGCCGGACTCGGCGGGACCTCGAACATGGCCGCGGCGATGCGCTATGGGCTCCCTCCGGTCGGGACGATGGCTCACTCCTACGTGCTCAGCTTCGAGAGCGAGGAGGCGGCCTTCGAGGCGTTCATGGCCGACAACCCCGACAACGCGCTGCTCCTCGTCGACACCTACGACACGCTCGAGGGGGTGCGCCGGGCGATCGAGGCCTCGCGCCGGACCGAGATCCCGCTAACCGGCATCCGGATCGACTCGGGCGATCTCGCCGCCCTCGCCCGCGAGTCACGGCGCATGCTGGACGAGGCCGGGATGCACAAGGCCGTGATCGTCGCCTCCGGCGACCTGGAGGAGCACCGGATCGCCGAGCTCTGCCGTGCCGGCACGCCGATCGACCTCTGGGGGGTCGGCACCGAACTCGGGACCAGCAGGGACTCGCCGGTCGTGAACGGCGTCTACAAGCTCGTCGCCGACCTCAGCGGCGAGGCGTGGCGGGGGGTGGCGAAGCGCTCCGAGGGAAAGGCGACGCTGCCGGGCGCCAAGCAGGTGTTCCGGATCTCCGAGGGCGACACGATGGCCGAGGACGTGGTCGGCACGGCAGAGGAACAGCTCGAGGGCGAGCCCCTGCTGGTGCCGGCGATGAGGAACGGCGAGATCGTCCACGAGGAGACGCTCGAGCAGATGCGGGAGCGGACCAGGAGAAGCCTCGGTTCGCTGCCGATCGCGCTGCGCAGCCCCGGCGAGAAGCCGCGCTACCCGGTTCGGCACTCGGACGCGCTCACCGAGGCCGCTCGCTCGCTCGCATCCAGCTAGCTAGTCGAGTAGCTCTTCGACCCTGTAGGTCTTCACGCCCCCCGGCGTCTCGAACCTGACGTCTTCGCCGACCGGCGCATCCCGCAGGGCGCGCCCCACTGGAGACTCGACCGAGAGCTTCCCCTGGTTCGGGTCGGCCTCCGTTGCGCCCACCAGTTTCCAGGTGTTCGTCTGGCCACTGTCCACGTCCTTGACCTCAGCGGTCCGGCCGAATGCGAAGACGCTCGCGCTCGTATCCGCTTCCACAACCACTGCATTGCGGAG
>DATAPB010000168.1:0-5313 GCA_036265435.1 Solirubrobacterales bacterium
TTCGCGATCTCGATGGACTACACGGTCTTCTTGCTCTCCTCGGCCAAGGAACAGTGGGACCGCACGGGCAACGCCAAGGATGCGATGGTCGGCGGTCTGGCCCACTCGGGGCGGGTCATCTTCGCGGCGGGCGCGGTGATGGTCGCGGTCTTCCTCACCTTCGCCCTCTCGGGGCCGCTGCCGCCCAAGGAGATGGGAATCATCTTGGGCATCGCAGTCCTCCTGGACGCGACGCTCGTACGACTGCTCCTCATTCCGGTGATGCTGAGGTTGCTTGGTCCCTGGGCCTGGTACCTGCCACGCTGGGCCGACCGGGTGCTGCCCGAAGTCCGCTTCGGCCACGCCTGAGGCTCTCGGCGTCGGAAGCTGAGCCGCGACTACTTCGAGGGCCAGCAGTAGCCGTATGAGGTGAGGTTCGACACCGGGCCGAAGAAGCCGAAGCTGCGGGCGGTGAAGCTGCTGTTCGAGTTCATCTGGCCTTCGGCGAAGAAGGCGTTGCTCGAGCCTCCGCTCGAGAAGCCGCCCGCGACCAGGCGCTTGCCCTTCGGGCAGGCGGACGTGGTGCTGCTACCCACCTGGTTGGCTCCCACGGGGACGGGACCGGACCTGACTTCGGTGAGCATCGGCTTCTTCATCCGCGCGCAGTAGGCGATTGCGGTGAGTTCGCCCTGCCCGGTGGGACCGTAGGCGGAGCCGCTGACGGTCCAGGCCTTCGGGCCCGCGGCCCTCGACTGGGTGATGTAGTCGCCGCCGTCGCTGCGGAAGTTCGTGCGCTGGAAGCCGCCGGAGACCAGGAACTGGCCCTTCGGGCAGCGGGCGGTCACGGTCTTCGTCTGGCCGCTCCTGACCCAGACGGTCTTGTGAGGGGTCGGGGTGGCGGGAATCACGCCGCGGCCGCAGACCGTCTGCATCGTGACCGTGCGCGTCGTGGTCTGTGCCGGGCTCGGATCCAGGACCACCACGCTGATGTGGTAGCCGAGCTGGGCGCCCAGCCGCTCGTAGGAGTGCGGGTAGATCCCGTCGCCATCCGCCCCCACTCCGGGGCTCTGGGTCATGCCGCCCCCGAGCGGAGACTTCCCGCCTGCACACATGACCTCGAGGCGCGGGGCCGTGTCCGGCTTGTTCAGCCGATAGGTCTGGGTCGCGAGGGTGAAGCCGCTGAGCGTGCGCGCGAGGCCGGGCGTGGCCGCGCCCTTGCGGCCCTGGATCCGGACCGTGCCGAGGTGGGAGTCGAGGACATAGATGCCGCCGACGGCGCGCAGCGCCATCCGCAGCCGGTTGCAGTTCGTCCCGGACTTGAGCACGTAGACCCGGTTCAGCTTGCGGAGGCCGCCGGTGCCCCGGGCGACGCCCACCGTCCGCCCGGTGGCCCTGGTGAGGATGCCCGACAGCTCGCTCGGCGGCGCGTAGCAGCCGGCGGGATCGAAGCGCCGATCCTGGAGCGCGAACTTGTAGGCCCCCTCGAGCCGCTTGGTCGGGAGGTTGAAGCCCGGCTCGGCCGCCGGGGCGCTGGCGGCTACCACCAGCCCCGTGACGAGGACGGCGATCAGCGAGATCAGGATGGCGGCGCGCCTCATGAGGGTGGCATCAGAACAGATCTGGCCTAGAGAAGTTGCGTCGGTTTCGATCCGAGCCGCCGCTGGGACCGGCCTTCGATACATTTGCCGGGTCGTGTATCAGTAGCGCGACCGGGACGACAAGGAGGAGAGAGGATGATCGCAGGGCTGGTCAAGGCGGGCCGCGTGGCGCTGCTCGCGCTCGCGACGGCGGCGCTGTCCGCCGTGTTCGCACCGGCGGCGGGGGCGAAGATCCCGGTCAAGTTCAAGGTGATGCGCGGCTTCGCCTCGCCGGGGACGCCGGACAACCTGAACGTCGTCGGCGTGCTCAAGATCGGGGACCCGAAGGCGAAGAACGTCCTGGTCCTCAACCCGGGCACCTCGGCTGGGGGTGGCTACTTCCAGCCGCTCGCCCGGACCATCGTCAAGACCCTGCCCGACTGGCAGGTCTGGTCAGTCGAGCGACGCGAGAACTTCCTCGAGGACCAGTCCGAGCTCAACCTGCTGAAGCAGGGCAAGGTGAGCGCCCAGGACGCCTTCAACTACTACCTGGGCTACCTCAGCAACTCGAGCATCTCCCCGCACTACCAGCCGGTGCAGACCTCCCAGGTGCCGTTCGCCAGGGAGTGGGGGATGAACACCGAGGTCAACGACCTGCGCGTCGTCGTAAAGGCCGCCGCCCGCAAGGGACGCAACGTGGCGATGGGCGGTCACTCTCTGGGCGGGTCGATCACGACCGCATACGCGACCTGGGACTTCAACGGGCGCCCCGGAGGGCGGGACCTCTCCGGCCTCGTCCTGATCGACGGCGCCAGCAACCCGACGCCGGTCAGCGCGGACCAGGCACAGACGTCCCTCAACAACCTCCAGACCTCATCGCCCTGGCTCAGCTTCGGCGGCATCCCGGCGCCGCTCGCCGGCCTCTTCGGCACCGTCGGCTCGGCCTCCGCGAAGGCCTCCCCGAACACCCTCTCGGTGTTCGCCGGGTGGCCTCTGCTGCCCTCGTACCTCATGCCTCCCGGGGGCGTCATGCCGACCAACGAGGGCGGGTTCGGCTTCGCGACCGACGCGGCGACCTCGCCGTCGAGCCTGCGGGCCGCCCAGGTTCACGCCGGCCAGCTGGCGGCAAGCGGCGACCCACGCGGGTGGGTTCGCGACGGCGCGATCACCCCGGTCCAGCGCTGGGCGACGATGTTCTCAGGCTGGGGCCTGCAGAACATCGACGGCACCGCCTGGTACCACCCGCTCCGCCTGACGATCGACGCGGGCGCTGTGGGTGACGGCGTCGCCAATCCGGCCCAGTCGATCCTCGATGTCGATTCGACCGACGCGGCGAAGCTGCCGAAGCGCCTGCGGATCTATGCCTTCGGCGCCGCACTGGGTGGACCGAACGTCCCGCTGGCGGCGCAGGTCCTGGCGCAGACCGCGGGGATCCCGAAGAAGAACCTGAAGCTGGTCAACCGGCAGTCGACCTACGCCCACAACGATCCGAACGCGGCCTATCCGAAGAACGCTTTCATCAAGCGGCTGATCCCGTTCCTGAAGAAGATCAGCACGGGCTAGGACGCCGGGAAGAAGGGCGCGGGCAAGAAGAAGGGTTAGCTCTGCTCGACGGGATGCCCGGCCCGGCGCCAGGTCCCGACTCCGCCGTTGGCCACGTGCAGGACCTGGTGGAAGCCCTCGCGCTGCAGGATCGAGGCGGCCAGCCCGCTGCGCTTGCCGCCACTGCAGATCGCGGCGATGGCTCGGTCCCTCGGCAGCTCCCCCTGCCGCTCGAGTAGCTCCCCGTAGGGAAGGTGGACCGAGCCGGGGATGTGCGCCTCGTCGAACTCGTCCCGATCGCGGACGTCGAGGACAAGCGTGTCGCCGTCCTCGAGTCGCTCGGCCAGCTCGTCCGGGTCGATCAGCTCGATTCGCCGCACCGGCCGGCCCTCCGAGCGCCAGGCGGTCATCCCGCCCTCGAGATAGCCGCGGACCCTGAGGCCGACCGAGGCGAGGAGCTCCGCCGCCTCGAGCTCATAGCCATCGGATGCAGCGATCACGATCAGCTCGACGTCGGGAGGAACCACCTTGGCGACCTTGGTCGCAAACCCGGTCTCGTACGCGGAGGCGCTGATCGCGCCCGGGACGTGGGCCTCGTCGAACTGCTCGTTGGTCCGCGCATCGACGAGCAACGCGCCCTCCGCGATACTGACCTCGACCGCGTGGGGCGCGAGCGGGACCGGCGTGCCCATCGACTCGATCAGCGGTCCCCTGTTGATGGCAACGATGCGCTCGACGTTGGGCGGTGGGTCCCCGAGCGTCGAGACCGCGTCCTCGACGAAGTCCTCCTCCGTCTCGAAGTGCAGGGCTCGGTTGTGGGAGCGTTCGAAGCCGATCGTCGAGGTCGACTTGTGGTCGATGCCGGCGCTGCCGCAGGCCGAGCCGCCGAGGTGCCCGGGCCAGACCTCGACATCGTCGGGCAGCGGCAGCAGCCGCTCGTGCAAGGAGCGGAAGATCCCGACCGCGCCGTCGCGCTTCTCGATCGCCAGGTCCGGGCGGGCAACGTCCCCGACGAAGAGCAGGTCACCGGTGAGCACCGCCCAGGGGTCGCCCTCGCGCTCCGAGTCTCGAAGCAGGAACGAGGTGTGCTCGGGACGGTGGCCGGGCGTGTGCATCGCCTCGATCTCGACGTCGCCGAGGGTGAGCTTCCAGCCGTCGGTGAAGGCCTCGTGCTGGTACTCGGCATCGGCGAGCTCGTGGATGTGGATCGTCGCCCCCGTCGCCCGGGCGAGGCGACCATGACCCGAGACGTGGTCGGCGTGGTTGTGCGTCTCCAGGACGTGCTCGATCTTCACGCCGTGCAGCCGGCTCAGCCGGAGGTAGGGCTCGATCGACCACTGCGGGTCGATCACGGCCGCGACGCCGGCGCCCGTGTCGCCGACCAGATACGAGGCGCAGCTCAGGTCCTCATGCAGGATCTGCCGGAAGAACATGCTCGACCAGCCTAGTTTTCCTCGCCCTCTTCGTATTCGCCCAGCAGCCGGCGAGGCGCGGTCAGCTGCCAAGCGTCCTCGATCAGCTCACGGAGCTCATCGTCGCCGATCCGCTCGAGCCGGACCAGGACGTGCGGGCTTCCCTCGTAGTGGGGGGAGGTGAAGTAGGTCTCCGGCTCGCCGCGCAGCAGCGCCTCCTTGTCATCGAGGTCGGCAACCTTGATGACGAGCGCGTCGGGGTCCGTGCGCAATCGACAGAAGCCCTTCTTCCCGACCAGCAGTCCCGGCGTGCCCCACCAGCTGCCGGCCGAGACGCCGGGAAGGCGCTCCCCGATTGCCACGACGTCGTCCCAGCTGGGCACTACTTGCCGGTGAAGTTGGGCGGGCGCTTCTCGACGAACGCGAGGACACCCTCGACGAAGTCCTGGGTGGTGCCCTGCTCGCGCTGCTGTTCGGCTTCCGCCTCGAGCTGCTCCGCGAGCCCCGCGTACATCCGCCGGTTGAGCAGCCGCTTCGAGCCGGCGTATGAGGTCGTGGGGCCCTTGGCGAGCAGCTGGAGCAGTGCGTCGCCCGCACCCTCCAGGTCGTCGTCGGGCAGGACCCGGTTGATCAGGCCCCAGTCGAGTGCCTGGTCCGCGGGCACGCGCTCGCCGAGCATCGCCATCTCGGCGGCACGGGCGTAGCCGACGCGGGCGGGGAGGAAGGCGGTGGAGCCACCGTCGGGGACCAGGCCGATGTTGACGAAGGCGAGCAGGAAGTAGGCCGACTCGGCGGCGACGACC
>DATAPB010000169.1:0-11718 GCA_036265435.1 Solirubrobacterales bacterium
GTGGGAGGCCTCGATGATCTCGATCCAGCGGGCCACCGGCAGCTTGTTCGGCGAGATCCGCTGCCGGACGCCGTCGTGGAGGACCTCAGCGGCGGTCCCGGGCGTCGAGCCGAGCCCGCACCCGATCAGGTAGTCGAAGACTGACTCCGGTGAGCGGCTCGACCGCTCGCACATGTAGTGGACCTCCATCGGCGAGTAGGCGTGGAGGTGGATCTGTGGCGCGCACTCCTTCGCCAGCCGCAGCCAGCGGCCGTAGTCCTCCAGCTCGTAGTCCGGGTGGATGCCGCCCTGCATGCAGATCTCGGTCGCCCCGAAGTCGAGCGCCTCCTGGACGCGAGCCGCGAAGTCCTCCTCGCTCACGAGGTACGCGTCGGGAGAGCGCCTGCCCTGACCGAACCCGCAGAAGGCGCAGCCGACGACGCAGACGTTGGTGAAGTTGATGTTCCGATTGACGACGAAGGTCGCCGTCTCCCCCGCCAGCTCCGCACGCAGCTCGTCCGCGGCCTGCCTCATGTCCTCGATGACCTCCGGGCGCGTCTCCGAGAAGAGGGCGGTCAGCTCCTCCTCGGTCAGCTCCTCGCCCCGACGGCCCCGCTCGATCGCACCGGGCGCGACGTCCGGCGCGGGCGGAGCCTCCTGGCGGCGGCCGGACCCCCGGCGCGGGATGAAGCTCCAGTACTTGAGCTTCACGACGTCCAGGACGCCCTGCTCCATCCACTCCGGATCCAGGTACTGCGGATAGGCGCAGAGCCGCTCGGTGAGCGCGTAGCCGCGGGGTGCGAGCTCCTTCCGCACCTGGTGCGGGCTGGGGAACGGCTCCTCCGGGCTGATGTGATCGCCGTTCGCCGACAGCCCGCCGAGGTCCGTGGCACCGGCCTCGACCAGCTCCGGCCACCAGTCCGCGAGGTTCGGCGGCACCTGGACCCCCACGTCCGGCATCAGCCGCTTGGACTCGGAGATCAGCCGCGTCATCTCCTCGATCGACACGGGGGTGGCCCAGTCCGGCAGCGGCAGCTCCGAGCCGGCCGTCTTCCCGGTCGTCCAGCGCTCACGGGATGCCTCATCCGCGATCTCGGCGACCTCCGCACCGTAGTAGCGGGGGTGCGGGACGAAGTTCTGCAGGATCACCTCCTGGATGTGGCCGTACTCGGCATGCACGGCGGCAATCGCCTCGAGCGCGCCGACCCGCTCCTCCTCGCTCTCCCCGATCCCGACCAGGATCCCGGTCGTGAAGGGGATACGAAGCTCGCCTGCGAGCCGGATCGTCTCGAGCCGCCTGGCCGGGCGCTTCGTCGGCGAGCCCTGATGGACGACGAGATCCGGGTTGATCGACTCGAGCATCAGGCCCTGCGAAGCGGTCACCTCGCGCAGGCGGACCAGGTCCGCGCGGGAGAGCACGCCGAGGTTGGTGTGCGGCAGCAGCCCCCGCTCTATGCCCCGCTGGCAGGCCCAGACGACGTAGGAGGTGAAGTCCTCATGGCCCCACTCGCGCAGGCGGCCGGCGACCTCCGGGTTGACCTCCGGCCGTTCCCCCGTGAGGACGAGCAGCTCCTTGGCGTTGCGGCGCACGGCCTCGTCGAGACGGCGCTCCACCTCGTCCGGATCGTGGATGTGCGCCCGATGCGTTGCGAAGGCGCAGTACTTGCAGTAGCACTGACACGTCCGTGACAGCGAGAGCGTGTAGTTGCGCGAGAAGGTGACCCGGCGCATCGCCGGGTCAACCTAGCGCAGCCGCTATTTCGGCTCGGTGGTGCCTAGCTTCCGGCGATGCCGCCCGGGGGCGACGCCGGCGGCGGGCCGCCCTGACGGAGCGGCGGTGACTCGCCGGCGGGCGGCGCGGGACCGCGCGGGGCGACCGTGTCCGCAAGCTCCTGTGCCGGGCCACTGGCGGGCTCGATGACGAACTTGTAGACGGCGGCGGCCAGCAGTCCACCGACCAGCGGGCCGAGGATGTAGGCCCAGGCGTCGGTGAAGTGGTTACCGACCAGCGCCGGCCCGAACCAACGAGCCGGGTTGAACGAGCCGCCGGTGAGCGGCCCGAGGACCATCACGCCCAGGCCCAGCGCGCCGCCGGCCGCGAGTGCGGCCCAGCGCCGTGTCTCCGGGTTGAGCGCGACAGTGAGGACCGTCATCACCAGGACGAAGGCGCCGATGCCCTCGACGAGGAAGCCCTGGAAGGCGCTGCCGAGCAGAGGGCTGATCTTGGGCACTCCGTAGTCCGAGGCGCGACCCTCGTCGAGGAGGAAGGCCTTGGTGAGCAGAGCGCCGAGCACGCCGCCGGAGAGCTGGGCGAGCATGTAGACGAGCCCGTCGACCGGGTCGATCCGGCGGATCGCGATGAACGCCGCCGTGACCGCGGGGTTGAAGTGCCCGCCGCTCGCCACGCCGACGCTGATGATCAGCGCGAAGAGCACGAGGAAGTGGACCAATCCCACCACGGCGAAGTCGGAACCGAACTGTGCGTTCTGACCGGTCGCGACGTACAGGCAGACGACGCTGGTGATGAAGAAGACCAGGAACAGCGTTCCGAGCAGCTCGGCGATATACGCGGCGAGACCTCGATCTTGCACTTGGAGCGACCTCCTCGTAGTCAAAAAAAGTGCCGACCGGACGTCAGCGGCGCGCAGTCTAACTGGAATTCGTGACGCGCCCCCACCACCCCAGAGCGGGCTTTATGGGGTCCTTAGGGATAGGGTCAGCCGTAGATGAAACGGGTCGCCGCGCTGCTGGCGGCCGCCCTCGTCGGCGCGGGCCTCGTCGCCTGCGGAGGGGGCGGCGCGGAACCGGGCGCGCCGAAGGGCGCGACCCTGGTTCTCGACTTCCAGCCCAACGCGGTCCACTCGGGCATCTACGCGGCACAGGCGAACGGCTACTTCCGGGACGAGGGCCTCGACCTGAAGATCCAGGAGCCTTCGAGCACCGCCGACAGCGCCAAGCTCCTCGAGGCCGGCCGCGCCGACTTCGCGGTCATGGACATCAACGACTTCGGCATCGCGCGGGAGCGCGGGCTCGACCTGGTCGCAATCGCAGCGATCGTGCAGCGGCCACTCGCGTCGGTGATCGCCCGCGACGGCGAAGAGATCCGCGCGCCAGCCGACCTCGCGGGCAAGACGATCGGGGTCACGGGCGTGCCCTCCGACGACGCGGTTCTCGACACGGTGCTGCGGTCCGGCGGGGTCGACCCTTCCGACGTCCACCGGGTGACCATCGGCTTCAACGCCGTCGCCGATCTCGCCGCCGGCAAGGTCGACGCGGCCACGGCCTTCTGGAACGCCGAAGGCGTCCAGCTCCGGCAGACGGGGATCCCGATCCGCGAATTCCGGGTCGACCAGTTCGGGGCGCCGCGGTACCCGGAGCTGGTGGTGGCGACGTCCGAGGCGCGGATCGCGCGCGACCGGTGTGCGCCCGATCGCTCGTTCGTCGCCGGATTGGAACGGGGATATTCCGCAATGCAGCGGGACCCTGGCGCGGCGCTGGATGACCTGACCTCCGAAAACGCGGGACTCGATCGCGGTTCGCAGCAGGCGCAGCTCGACTCGCTCGTGGCGGCTCATGCCTGGTCCATCACGGATCGGACACCCGGGTTCACCGCCGGACTCGTGAACCCGCACGCGTCGGCCTGGGTTCAGTGGGCCCGTGCGCACGGAGTGATCTCGGAGGGTGCCATGAACCGCGTCTCGCAAGGATTCGTCCAGATCACGCCGAGCGAAGGCTGCGACTGACCCGCGATGGCGCCTGTGTCAACTCCTGGTTGACAAACCCGCCAATTCAGCCCAGCGCCCGGTCCACCAGCTCCGGCAGCTCCCTGACCATCCGGCTTCGGGGGACCGCGAACGCCAGGCCGGCGGCGTCCGCGCGCCGCTTCGTCTCGGTATCGGTGTGCTGGTAGAAACCGATCACCGGCGTCTCCAGCTCCCCCAGGGTCTCCGGGGCAACGGTGTCGAGGTCGGCGACAACCAGATCGATCCCGTCGAGCTCGTCCGGAAGGCGGCTGTCCGGCTCCACCTCGTGTCCGCTGGCCTCCAGCGAGGTGCGAACGCGGCTCGCGAGCATGAGATCCGCCACCACGGCGGCGATCCGCGCCATCAGGGGTTCTGGCCGTCCACGGGGATCATGCGTCCAGGCAGGCCATTTGACCAAAAACTCGGGATCCAGATGTGGACATCCGTTCCCGATAGCTCAGTTCGTGGGGCAGATCCCCCAACTGCGCTACTTCCACCGCGGGCTGCTGCCCTGGGCGGCCGTGGGGTTCTCCTTGCTCTGGGGCGCGGTGCTCGGTCTCGCTCTGTCGCAGGGCGACCAGGAGCTCGCCGCGTTCGGCGTGTTGGGGATGCTGATCACGATCGTCCTCACCGTCCTGCTCCACCGCCAGCACACGGCCCTCGAGGGCCTGGCAGAGATTGACTCGCTGACCGGCCTCACCAACCACCGGGGTTTCCAGCAGGCGCTGCGGAGCGAGCTGAGCCAGGCGGCGTCGAGGCGAGACAACGTCGCCCTCGTCGTGCTGGACCTGGATGACTTCAAGGCGATCAACGAGCGCCACGGCCATCCCTTCGGGGATGGCGTTCTGCAGGGCGTGGGCGCGGAGCTCCGCAAATCTGTCGGCGGCGAGGACACCGCCGCTCGGACCGGCGGCGAGGAGTTCGCCCTGGTCCTCCCGGGGACCGACGCCGACGCGGCGTTGGAGATCGCGGAGAGGGTTCGGATCGCGATCGCACAGCTCGCTCCGGCCGGCTCCGAGGTCACCTGCTCGGCCGGTGTCGCGGTCTACCCCGTGGACGCCGACAGCGCCACCTCGCTGCTCCAGCTGGCGGAGGGAGCGCTCTACTGGGCGAAGCGCTCGGGCAAGGCCCGTATCCGCCGGTTCGATCCCGACCACGTGCGCCTGTCCGGCGACGCCCCGCAGCGCTCCGAGATCGAGCGCATCCTTCGCGAGGCCGCGATCGAGCCCGTCTTCCAGCCCGTGGCCTCGCTGACGACCGGCCGCCTGCTCGGCTACGAGGCGCTCGCCCGCTTCCCCGACTCGCCCGGGCGGCCGCCCTCCACCTGGTTCGCCCAGGCCAACGCGTGCGGCCTCGGGCCTCAGCTCGAGGCCGCGGCGATTCAGGCGGCGCTCGAGGTTCCGGGGCGCCCGCCCGGAACCCACCTCGCGGTCAACGTCAGCCCGTCGGCCCTCTCCACCGACGTCGTCAGGAGCGTGCTGCCCGATGACCTCTCCGGCCTCGTGATCGAGCTCACGGAGCACGAGGTCTATGTCGGCGACAGCCTGCTCGCCGACAGCCTGGCTGACCTCCGCGAGCGCGGAGCGCGCATCGCGATCGACGACGCCGGCGCGGGCTACGCAGGCCTCAAACAGGTCATGTGGGTGCGGCCCGACATCGTCAAGCTCGATCTCGACCTGACCCGCGCGATCCACTCCGATCCCGTGCGGATAGCCCTGGTCGAGTCGCTCGTGCGCTTCGCGCGACGAGTCGGCGCGACCGTTTGCGCCGAGGGAATCGAGAAGCACGACGACATCGAGGTCCTCGCGGACCTGGACGTGCCCTGGGGACAGGGCTACGCGCTGGGCCGGCCTGCTCCTCCGTGGAGCGAGATCTCCCCGCCGGCCGCGGAGACCTGTAGGACCGCACTCGCGCAGGCGCTGATCTCCAGCCCGGGTGGAGACTCGGCGAAGATCTCAGCCGGCGACCGCCGGCTCGAGAACCTCGCCGGCCGGCTCGCCAACACGCGAACCGCCTCCGACCTCTACAGCACGCTCGACCTGATGGCCGGCGAGCTACGCGCCGACAAGATCGCCCTCTCGCGCTGGCATCCCGAGAGACAGGCGTTGCAGACCCTCGCGGAGAGCGGCGATCAGGCCCAGGATGAGTACTTCTCGGTCGACGACTACCCGGCCACCGCCAGGGTCCTGGAGGAGCAGGAGGCGACCCAGGTGATGGTCGGGGAGCCCGAGGCCGACGCCTCCGAGGTCAGGTTCCTTCTCTCCCAGGGGTACCGCTCCCTGCTCATGGTGCCGATCGTCCTCGGGGGAGAGACCCTCGGGATCGTCGAGGCGATGAGCGAGGAGGACCGGCCCTGGGCCCGGACCGAGATCAACCGCGCGCGGATCATCGCCAACCAGCTGGCCTCGGTGATCCAGTCCCACTTCCACGCGGTCGAGCGAGAGCGGATCGAAACCTAGAGGCCGCGCCGCCGCAGGAAGTCGCGGCGAGCGCTATCGGGCCGGCCCCACCACTCGACCACCTCGGCACGCCCCTCTTGGGCGTCGCGAACCCGCAGCTCGCCTGAGATTCCCTCGCCGTCGAGCTTCGCCAGGACGCCGCTGACGGTCTCCGACGCCGCGGCGTGCCCGAAGCGATGAGCGACGTTGATCCGCCAGTGCCACTCGGCGCGCGAATAGGGCTGGGCGTTCACCTGGGAGAGCATCACCGCTGCGTCCACGTAGCGGGACTCATCGGCGATGCGGAGGTCCAGGGCCAGATCGGTCCAATCGTCCGGCAGGGTGTCGACGACCTCCTGGAATTCCTGGGCGAGTGCCACGGACGGACTGTACCTATGCGAAAAAGAGCTGCTCCAGCAGGAACACGTTGAGGGCGATGATCAGCGACGAGAGCACCGCCACGAGGGCGGTCAGCCAGGGTGGGTTGGTGAGCGCTCCCATCAGCTCCCGACGCCTGCCCAGGAGCACGAGCGGGACGAGCGCAAAGGGAATCCCGAAGGAGAGCACCACCTGACTGCCCACCAGCGCGTCGGTCGGGTCGAGTCCGATCCCGAGCACGATCAACGCGGGCGCGAGGGTGATGGCCCGCCGCGCGAACAGCGGGATCCTCCGGCGGATGAAGCCCTGCATCACGACCTGGCCGGACATCGTTCCGACCGAGGAGGAGGCGTAACCCGAGGCCAGCAGCGCGATCCCGAAGACGGTCGCCGCTCCGGGAGACACAAGCTGCTTGAGACCATCGAACGCCCCGTCGATGGTGTCGATTCCGACGAGCCCGCTCGAGTGGAAGAGGGCCGCGGCCATGATCATCATCGAGAGGTTGACCAGCCCCGCCAGGGCCATTGCGATGACCACGTCGATCTTCTCGAAGCGAAGAATCTGACGTCGCTCCTTGGCATTCCGGCCGACGATGCGGCGCTGCGTAAGCGCCGAGTGCAGATAGATCACATGGGGCATCACGGTCGCGCCGATGATCCCGGTGGCCAACAGGATGCTCTCGGTCCCTGCGAAACCCGGGGTGAAGAGATGCCTTGCGATCTCGCCGCCGTCCGGGTTGGAGTTGACGATCTCGAATGCGAACGCCGCGACGACGACCCCGACCATGCCCGCGATCACGGCCTCCAGTCGTCGGAAGCCCTTCTGCTGCAGCGCCAGGATCGCAAAGGCCCCCGCGCCGGCCAGCAGGCCCGCTGGGAACAGCGGGATGCCGAACAGCAGGTTGAGCCCGAGGGCAGCGCCGACTACCTCGGCCACATCACAGGCCGCTGCCACGATCTCGGCCTGGATCCAGAGGCCGATCGATGTCCGCCTGGAGAACGAGTCCCTGCAGGCCTCCGCCAGGTTCCTACCCGTCGCGATTCCAAGCTTCGCCGACTGCGTCTGAACGACCATCGCAATCAGGTTCGCGGCGAGGACGACCCAGAGCAGCAGGTACCCGAACTTGGCACCGCCGGCGATGTTGGTCGCGAAGTTGCCCGGATCGATGTAGGCGACGGCCGCGATGAATGCCGGTCCCATGAACGGCCAGATACGCGGTAGCCCGCGCGTCCGCCCCTCCAGAGATGCGCGAGCCGCCCGGGCAACGGCAGCCTCACCCGGAAGGGCGCCCTCAACGGCGCCGTTGCCATCCACCCCCTGCGCCGGACCGCCCGCCGCGCCGGGCACCGGCTTGACGAGGGCGGCCTCCTCGTCCCCCATCCTGAAGTCGCGCTTACTCATCGCCCCCCCGACTCACCCGCATGCTCTCCGCGAGTTGCGGCCCGAGCGGGTGTGTGCGGCCGGCGATCTCGACCACCACCGCGCCCCCAAATGGCTCACGGTCCTTGACCAGGAACCGGTCACCCGGCTGGATGTTCCGCTCCGCCAGATAGCGGAGCATCGAGGCGTCGCTGTCGGAGACGCGGGCGAACATCCCCCGCTCGCCGGGGTCGAGCTCGGTGAGCGGCACTGAATCGTCGCTGCTGATTGCGAGGTCACGATCGGGGATGGGATCCCCATGCGGGTCGAGCGCCGGCTGTCCGAGCTTGGCCGCGATCAGCTCCTCGAGCTCCTCCGAAATGTGGTGCTCCAGGACCTCGGCCTCCTCATGGACCCGGTCCCAGGGCATACCCAGCACCTCGGCGAGGAAGAGCTCGATCAGCCGGTGATGGCGGATCGTCTCGAGCGCCACCGCCTCGCCCTTGGGAGTGAGCCGGGCCCCGTGATACGGCTCGTAGTCGACCAGGCCCTCGTCGGACAGGCGCCTCAGCATCGCCGACGCCGACGCCGCGGTCACCCCGAGCCGCTCCGCGACGGCATTGGTGTGGACGGGCTCGTCACTTCGCCCCTGCAGGTGGTAGATCGCCTTCGCGTAGTTCTCGGCTCCCTCGTTGACGGAGCGCTCGCGATGAAGGTGGTGGCCGCGCATCAGACGCTCACCATCAGGCTCGTCGCGTAGAGGATTCCCGCTCCCACGATCAGTCCGGCGATGCTGAGCGGATAGAGAGCCTGACCGTGGCGATCGCGGATCGAGGGCAGCAACTGGCCGATCACCTGAACGATCGCCCCGACTCCGACGCCGATCAGGAAGGTGGCGAGCTCCTGGTTGTAGGCGGCGGCGCCGATCACGGCCCCGAGGATCGCCGGCCCTCCGGCGATCAGGCCGAGGCCCAGGAGACGCGGGATGCCCGGCGAATCCGCCCGTGCCAGCGGCGCCACGATCGCCACGCCCTCGGTGGTGTTGTGGATCGCGAAACCGATGACGAGGAACGCGCCGAGAGCCAGCGAGCCCACCGCGTATGCAGAGCCGATCGCCAGGCCCTCGCCGAGATTGTGCAGCCCGATCCCGATGGCCACCATCAGGGAAAGCCGGAACGCTCCCGCACCCGCGGCTCGCCTCCGCGCGATTCCGGCCTTGAGGCGGCGGTCGACCGCGGTCAGCGCCAGGTACGCGAGCGCCGCTCCGAGGAAGAGCAGCTCGACACCGCCGAAGGCGCCGCTGGAACCCTGTCCGATCTCGATCCCCTCCAGGCCTCCGTCGATGACGAGGAAGCCCAGGAGCCCGATCGTGACCGCCATGAACAGGCGCACCCAGTCATCCGAGACCCGGCGCAGCATCGGCATGAACAGCATCCCGAGGATCACCGGGATCACCCCGACGTAGACACCGAGCAGGGTCATCAGGCCGTAGAAGCCGCCCCCGGCTTCGGGCGTCTCCACCGCGACGTCGATGGTGTGCTCGATCGTCGCCCCCGTCGAGGTCAGCATCGAGATCGTGTACGCGCCGCCCTCCTGCCACGGATAGTCGAGGTTGAGCTTCTGCTCGCCGAGATGGCCGACCTCCCCCTCGGGCTCGGCGGTGAACGCCACGTAGGCGTCGTTGACCGCGACCTGCGCCACCTGCACGTCATCGGGACCCGTGTTGCGGACGGTCAGCTCGACCTCCCCCGGATGCAGCACGGTCCGCTCGACGGCCAGCTCCTCGATCGCGGGGCCACGCCGCTCCTCGAGGCCAGGGCCCCCGAGCACGGCGAAACCCGCGATCGCGGCCCCGATCAACGCGAGCGGCGTGCCGATCACGGCCCAGAGCGGCGCGCGCTTGGGTTCGGGTGATGTCTCGGTCGCCGCCTCCATCAGGCGCTCTCGCTCCCGCCCTCATCGGCGTGGTGGAAGGCCGCGGGCTGGCGCTTGCGGTCCCGCTCGCCGCCGACGCGGAAGAAGCCCATCCAGCCGAGCTCGGCGAACTCCGTCTTGTGGGCGTGGAACATGTAGTCCCCGACATAGGGGAACTCGAGCTCGAGGATCCCCCGCTGTCCCTGCGCCTG
Source organism: Solirubrobacterales bacterium (assembly GCA_036265435.1). Taxonomy (GTDB): domain Bacteria; phylum Actinomycetota; class Thermoleophilia; order Solirubrobacterales; family 70-9; genus DASUPK01. Next base: position 10,024 of record DATAPB010000169.1, read on the forward strand.
CATGACGGTGTCGGTGAATTCCGCTGGCTGCAGCGACGTCCCCGTGGGGTAGTAGTTGAAGAAATTCGCGTGGATGTGGAACGAGTTGATCGGGTCGAACTCCAGCGCGTTGACGAGGTAGATCCGGACCGGCGCGCCGCGCCGGACCTCGACCGGCTCGTTGACGTAGTGGAAGGCGACGGTGTTGACCCCGTAGATCTGGTTGCCCTCCGCATCGAAGTTGGTGTTGAAGCCGTTCATCACCATCGCCAGCTCGTCCGCCTCGGGGCGGCCCTTGGCGGGATCGACGATGAAGGCGCCGTAGAGCCCGCGGGCGATGTGCTCGGCCAGCGGTCCCGCGTGGCAGTGGTAGAGGTGAAGCCCGAACGGCTCGGCCTTGAACTCATAGGTGGTCTCTCCGCCGCTGGGGATCAACCCGGCGCCCACGCCCGGGACCCCATCCATCTCTGAGGGATGGAGCCCGTGGAAGTGGATCGTGTGCGGATGCTCGGAGCCGTTGACGAGACGGACACGGAGAAGATCGCCCTCCCGGCAGCGAAGGGTGGGTCCGGGCACGCGGCCGTTGTACGTCCAGGCCGGATAGTGGACACCGGGAGCGACCTCGATCTCCTTGTCCCCAGCGACCAGCGTCCACTCCCGCAGCACACGGCCGCCGGCCAGCCTCCGCGTCCTGCCCCCGTCGAAGTCGCGGAGCATCTCGGTCGGGTGGAAGCCGTTCCGCGCGTGGTCGACGGTGCGGCCCTGACCGAACGTCGGCCCGGCGGCCCCGCCCCCGTGGAGCGCCGCGGCCCCTCCGTGTGCGGCCCCGTGCTCGGCGGCCGAGGCGCCCTCGATCGCCTCGTGCAGCCCCTGATGCGGGATGAGCTGGTGCAGGAGCGGCATGCTCGCCCCGGCTGCGGCTCCGCCGATCAGGAGGTTCCGCCTGTTGAGCTTCGTCATCGAGAATTAATTGAAGCACAACCCAAACCTGAATTTAGGCATGACTAACTTTCCCGGGCGAGGGCGGCCTGAATTCCCACGGAGGCCCCGCCTACAATCGCCCCGTGGCCGAGATCGCGACGCCGGTGGAGCTCGACGGGCAGTACCGGGCGCTCCGTGGGGAGGCCGGCTATCTCCCGCGCGAGCGCGCCGCCCTGATCGTCAGGGGATCGGATGCGGCCGAGTACCTGCAGGGGCAGCTGACAAACGACATCGAGGCGCTGGAGCGAGAGGCGGGCTGCTACGCGGCGCTGCTCGACCGCAAGGGGCATCTCCAGGCGGACATGCGGCTCCTGCGCCTCGAGAACGACGACCTCTGGCTCGATCTCGAGCCGGCCTCCGCACCCGCTGTCTTGAAGCACCTGGTCACCTACAGCATCGGCCGCGAGGTCGAGGTCGAGGACGTCAGCGAGCGCTGGGCGATCACCTCCCTGATCGGGCCCAGAGCGCCGGAGCTCGCCGGCTTCGAGGGCATCGGCCCCGAGCACGCACAGCGATTCCGCGAATGGGACGGCACGGAGGTCCTCGCGGTGTCAACCGACGCCGGAATCGACCTGATCACGAGCGCCGACGCAGCCGCCCACCTGGGCGAGCTCCTCGAAGCGGCCGGGGCCGTCCAGGTGAGCGAGGCGGCGGTGGAGATCATCCGCGTCGAGTCGGGGCGCCCCCGCTTCGGCCTCGACATGGGCCCCGAGTCGATGGCGGCGGGGGGCGGGC
>DATAPB010000170.1:0-10794 GCA_036265435.1 Solirubrobacterales bacterium
GAGAGCGCCGTCCGCTGCCAGTCGACGATGCCCGCACGCACGTCATCGGGGAGGTCGAGGGCCACGAACAGGCGAGCCCTGGGGCTCTTGAGCCGCTCCTTGGCCACACGGAAACGCTAGTTGGCCGGTCGGCCGCACTCATGTGCAACGGGGTTTGGCCCGGGTCACGAGGCGCTAAGGATCCGCCTCGCGTCGCTCTCCCCCTCTCTGGGGCGCGGCACCGGAAAACCGCCGCATTTGGCGCCTATTTGCCGCTCTGCGGCAAGAAAGCGCCAAGCTGCCTAGTCGCCGGTCGGTGACGGCGAGATCTCGCCCCGGCCCGCGACCTGGAGGTCCTGCGGCAGCGTCGCGCCCCAGCGATCGGCGAGCACCTGCAGCCGCGTCCGCCAGGCGATGATCGCCGCACGCTGCTCGTTCTGGAAATGCGGCAGCTCGTCGAAGGACCGGGTCGGCAGAGCCGCCGCCAGGGCGCTCAGGTAGGTGTCCTGCAGGACGAAGGTATGCGCGTAGGCGTCGTGGGCGGCGCGCAGCTCGTCCGGGACGTCCTCGACGGCGGCGATCTGAACCGCGTAGCCGGCGACGCCGCGCTCGATCCGCTCGAACCGGCGCTGTGCCTGCTTCGCGCTCAGCTCGCCGTCGCGGTAGGCCTCGAGTATCGGGTCCGCCTTGTCGAGCAGCTCGTTGATGCCGAGCCGAATCGGCTGGACCTCCGCGACGTAGTCCTCGAGCCCCTGGCGGCGGTCCGCCGTGGTGGTGTCGGAGCCGCAGCCGGTCGCCGTCAGGGCCAGGACGGCGATTACCGCCAGGACAGTGCAGCCGAGCTGCCGCTCACGCGCCACGGGCCTTCGCCACCATCCGCAGCACGAACTTCGTTACCAGCGCGGGCCGGTTGACGTGGATCTGGTGCCCGCTGCCGAAGGCGACGACCCGCTTGGTGTTCGGGTGCAGGCGGGCCAGGTAGAGCTGGCTGCGCCTCCAGGTGCGGTTGACGAGCACTCCGAACCGGCGCCAGACCCCTGAGGGGGTCGAGAAGCCGTAGCCGGCCGAGAGCACGAACATCGGCAGGTACCGTGGCGAGCGCCGCAGAGGCGTCATCTCCGCGAAGCTGCGGTAGAAGTCGATCGCCTCCAGGTCTTTGTACTGCAGCGCGTCCTCCCCGGGCGACTGGAGGTAGCGGGCGTTGTAGCGCGCGAACTGGCCCGGCTTCATGAAGCGCTCCATCCCCTCGGAGATCGCGTCGACCAGCACCAGCCCGCTGACCTCGGCCGGGTAGTGGCCGGCGTACTGGCGAACGATCAGACCTCCCGTGGAGGCGCCCACCATCACGTACGGGCCGGGGACCTGTGCGGCGGCCAGCAGGGCGTGCAGGTCGGCCACCACGTCTCCGGTGCTGCGCGGCATCGGCACCGGGTCGCTGCGGCTGACATAGGGAAACCGGGCGACCGTGCCGGGGCGGTCGTAGAAGCAGACGCGCGTGAACTGTGAGACGCGCGAGGCGACCCCGGTCCCGACGCCCTTCCTCGACCACAGCCAGATGTCGCCGCGGCTGCGCAGGCCGGCCTCGAAGACCACCGTCGGGTAGCCGCTGCCGTGGCACTCCAGGTAGAGGCTGCGGCCGCCTGGGATCTCCATGCGACCGGCGAAATCCCCCGGCCCCGCGGCCGACTGGGCCGTTGCGGGGGCGGCGCCGGCGAGCGCCGCAAGCCACACGGCGACGAGCACGACGAGGGCCCTCACCCCCTCCCCGGCTCCCTTCCTCATCGCGGCGGCTCTCGCCCCTCGAGCAGGTAGCGGACGAGGTGGAGCGCGACGACCACGGAGCGCTCGCGGACATCGTTGCGGCTGCCGGGCAGGACGGGGTCACGTGCCAGCACGTCGCCGTCCCTCGTCTTCGCGCAGAAGCAGACGTAGCCGACCGGCTTCTCCTCGGTGCCGCCGTCCGGGCCGGCGATGCCCGTGATCGCGCAGGCGACGTCGGCTTCGAAACGGTCGAGGGCGCCGTCCGTCATCGCCTCGGCGACCTCCGGCGAGACCGCACCGCGCTCCTCGATCAGCTTCGCGTCGACGCCGAGCAGCTTGGTCTTGGACTCGTTCGAGTAGGAGACGACCCCACCGGCGAACCACCTGGAGGAGCCGGGCCGCTGAGTCAGGCGGCCGGCCAGCAGCCCCCCGCTCTCAGATTCCCCGACGGCGATCGTCCGGTCGCCGAGCAGTCGGAAGACGACCTCCTCGATCGATTCGCCGGTCTCGGTGTAGGTGAACCGCCCCAGGCGCTCCTCGAGGCCGGCACGAAGCGCCTCTGCCGCGTCCTCGGAGCCCGGCCGGTGCCGGACGTCGGTGACCAGCTCGCCGCCTCGGAGGCAGGTCGTGACCTCGAGTGGATCCAGGTCCGCTCCGCTCTCCTCGATCTCGCGCAGCGCCTTGGCGAGCTCGGACTCGGGGATGCCGAACATCCGGATCGACATCGTGCGGAAGGGCTCGGCGCGTCCCACGACCTCCTCGGCCGCGGGCGCCGCCAGGGCGCGAGGCCACATCTCCTGCAGCTCGCGCGGCGGGCCGGGAAGCACGATCACCACTTGGCCGTCGGCTGGGACGACCAGGCCCGGAGCGGTCCCGGCCGGATCGAGCGCCGTCGCGCCCTCGGGCACCATCGCCTGCTTACGGTTCGCCTCCCGCACCGCCTCCGGGTCGAAGCGGAGGCGCCGCGCGTAACGGGCGATGATCTGGCCGATCTTCTCCTCCATCTCGGTGTCGAGCACGAGCTCGCGTCCGGCGAAGCGCCCCACGACCTCGGCCGTCAGATCGTCGGCCGTCGGGCCCAGTCCACCCGAGGTCACAACCAGGTCGAGTCCCCGGTCTCGCATGTGGCTCAGCGCGCCCTCGAGGTCCTCGGCGCGATCCCCCACAACGGTGATCTCCTCGACCTCGATGCCGAGCTCGGCGAGGCGCTCGGAGAGCCACGGACCGTTGCGATCCGTGACGTAGCCGCTCAGCACCTCGGTGCCGGTGACGAGGATTCCCGCGCGTACTCCCACGCGGGCATTGTGGCGGGTCGGGCCTACTCGCCCTCGGCAGGCGCCCCGACGGCCTCGTGCGCGGCCGTCTCCTGCGGGGCGCCTTCGCCTCCGCCCAGCACCCGCGGCAGGTCCGCCATCGAGACGAGGACCTGTCGCGGCTTCGATCCCTCGTAGCCGGAGATGATCCCCCGTCGCTCGAGCATGTCGATCAGGCGCCCTGCGCGCGTGTAGCCCACTCGCAGCCGCCGCTGGATCATCGAGACCGAGGCGGTGCCGCTCTCCACGACGATCTGCGCGGCCTGGTCGAGGAGATCGTCGGAGTCCGGATCGAAGTCATCGTCCCCACCGCCATCGTCCGCGGCCGGTTGTGCTGCCTCCAGCAGCTCCTCGGCGAAGTCGGGCTCGCCCTGATCCGACCAATGGTCGGTCAGCTTGGCGATCTCGGCCTCGGTGATGAACGCGCCCTGGATGCGCTGCATCTTCGACGTGCCGGCGGGACGGAAGAGCATGTCGCCCTGGCCGAGCAGCGTCTCGGCGCCGCCCTGGTCGAGGATCACCCGGGAATCGACCTGCGAGGAGACGGCGAAGGCGATCCGCGAAGGGATGTTGACCTTGATCGTCCCGGTGATGATGTCCGTGGAGGGACGCTGCGTCGCCAGAAGCAGGTGGATGCCGACGGCACGCGCCTTCTGGGCGAGGCGGATGATCGCGTCCTCGACCTCGGCCGGGGCGATCATCATCAGGTCCGCCAGCTCGTCGATCACGCAGAGGATGTATGGCAGCGGCGCGTCTCCCTCCCGCTCGCGGACGCGGTTGAGCTCCCCGAGGTTCCGCGACCGCGCCTGCTCCATGATCGCGTAGCGGCTTTCCATCTCGGCGATCAGGTTGTTGAGGACGTTCGCGGCGAGGCGCGGTGAGGTCACCACGGGCGTCAGCAGGTGCGGGATCTTCTCGTAGTGGTTGAGCTCGACCCGCTTGGGGTCGACAAGGACCAGCCGGACCTCGTTCGGCGAGGCGTGCAGCAGGATCGAGCTGAGGATCGCGTTGACGCTGCCCGACTTCCCCGACCCCGTCGTGCCGGCGATCAGGGCATGAGGCATCTTCTGCAGGTCTGTCCAGACCGCGCTGCCCGAGATGTCCTTGCCCAGCCAGGCGACCAGCGGCGACGCCCCCTGCGGGCGGCCGCCGTAGATGTCGCCGAGGCGTACCAGGCGGCGACGCTGGTTCGGCACCTCCACGCCCACGGCCTGCTTGCCGGGGATCGGCGCCAGGATCCGAATGTCCGTGGAGGCGAGCGCGTAGGCGAGATCGTCCTTGAGCTGGGTGATCTTCGAAACCTTGGTGCCGGGCGCGAGCTTGAGCTCGTACCGGCTGACGTGCGGACCGGTGACGGTGCCGACGATCCGGGCCTCCACGCCGAAGTGGCCGAGCGCTTCCAGCAGGGTGTGGGCGACCGCCTCGTGATCCTTCTTGTCCGGCCCCTTGTCCGGCGCGCCGCGCTCCAGTACCCGTTCGGCGTCCGGGGCCCGGTAGTCGATCTCCTCGGACTCGGTGACGCCCCCGCGCTTCTCCCCCATCGGGGTGAGGTCGACGACCGGTTGCTCCTTTGACTCGGCTTCGCCATCAACGCCCATCTCCTCAGCTTCGTCACGAGCCGGCATGTCCTCAGCTTCGCTTCCGGGCATACCGGGTTCGGGCGCCGATGCCTTGGCAACCCTGATCGTCTTTTCGTCCGACCCGCCGAGGTCCGCCAGCTCGCTCGTGTCCGGCTCGTCCGCCACCCGGACGGCCTCGTCGAAGTTCGCCACCTTCGCGGCCTCCTGCTCGTCCCCTCCGACCAGCACCTGGTAGTCCTCGCCGCTGCCCGCGAGGGGCTCGGGTGGCCCGAAGATCCGCTCGGTCGAGGCCGGGGACGTGTCGATCAGGTCCGGGTCGGTCCCGATGCGGCTCTCCTTGACGGCCGTGGCGAATCCGACGGTGCCCCGCTTGGCGCGGTCGAACCCACGGCGGCTCGCGCGGACCATGTCGCTTACCGAGCGGCCGGCGAGCAACAGCAGGCCGGAGATGAGCAGGAGCACGGCGACGATCTGCGCTCCGATCCGGTCGAAGAGCGTCGTCGTCGCCCAGTAGAGGGTCTCGCCGATGCCGCCGCCGTAGTGCGGGAAGAAGTCCGGGTCGAAGAGCCCCTTGCGCACGCCGTCCGGCCCGAGGCCCGCCGTCTGCGCCGCCAGGGCGAGCAGCAGGCCGAAGGCGATCGCGACGACGCCGACGGCCACGGAACGCGGCGAAGGCAGGAATGGACGCAGGATCAGCGCGATCCCGGCCAGCCCCAAGGCCACCGGCACGACGACCGCGCCGCCCCCCACGGCGTATGAGAGGGCGGTCTCCGAGCCGTCTCCGACCGTGCCGCCGTTCCAGCCCAGATAGATGACGTAGCCGAGATAGACCCCGAGTCCGATGCAGCCGAGGCCCGCCAGGTCGAGTCGGCGCTGCATGACCTCGGGCGAGGCGCGGCCCTTGGCGCGGGCACGACCGCGCGCGGCGGGCTTTCGCTTCCGCGCGCGCGCAGGCTGCTTCTTGCGCCGGGGCGGATCGCGCCGCTCCGGAGCTCCGAAAATGCGGTCTGCAAGCATTCGCCCACCCCATTCGACGCCTGGGCCCCCTCCCCTGCCAGGCACGAAGAGGCGGCCTAAAAGCTTCCTCAACATCGCTTGGGAAGCCGGCTTTCGCCTCTACCCTTAAAGGGCGTGATGGAACAGGCGACAGCCACGGCGCGCGTGCTCGTCGTCGAGGACGACGAGGCGATTGCCGACGTCCTGCGGCGCTCGTTGCGCGCCGAGGGCCACGAGGTACGCAGCGCCGCGGACGGGGCCGAGGCGCTGACGGCAGCCGAGCAGTTCAGCCCCGATCTGGTCGTGCTCGACCTCGGGCTTCCCCGCCTGGACGGGATGGAGGTCTGCCGGCGCATCCGCGCCGATAGCGACGTCCCGATCCTGATGCTCACCGCACGCACCGAGACCGAGGACCGCGTCGAGGGCCTCGACACCGGCGCGGACGACTACCTGCCGAAGCCTTTCGAGCGCACGGAGCTCCTCGCCCGCATCAGGGCGCTGCTCCGGCGCCGGCCGCCCAGAGGAAGCGCGTCGATCGTCGTCGGCGACCTGGTTCTCAATCCGGACACACGCGAGGTCAAGCGCGGCGAACGCGAGATCGAGCTGACGAATCGTGAGTTCGAGCTGCTCGAGTACCTGGCCCGCAACCAGAAGCTGGTCGTCTCGCGCGAGCGGCTGCTCGAGGACGTCTGGGGCTATGACCCCTTCGAACAGACGAACACGATCGACGTCTTCATCTCGAACCTCCGGCGCAAGCTCGAATCGGGCGGGGAGCCACGCCTGCTGCACACCAAGCGGGGTGCCGGCTACGTCCTCAAGGGCGCGGCGTGAAGTGGGCCAACCCTAGGCGCCTACCCCTCTTCGAGCGCATTCCGGTCCGTTGGCGGATCGCGATCACGACCGCCGGCCTGACCCTCCTGATCCTGGTCATCTTCGCGCTTGTGCTCGGGCAGGTCGTCGGCAACCGGATCCGGAACGACTTCCGATCGGAGCTCCGGAACGCGGCCACGTCGCTCGCCGACGAGACGAAGATCTACACCTCCAACGGCCAGGCCGTCGTGGACAGCCCGCGCATCAAGGACTTCGCCGCCGCGGACAAGGCCGTGATCCGCATCTACGACGCCTACGGGCACCCTCTGATTCCCGCCATCGCGGGATCGGACATGGGCAGCCCGGAGCCCGGCATTCACAGCTCGGGGAATCTCAGCGTCGCGACGGAGCCCATCACGGGCATCAACTCGCTCACCGGCGAGCGCGTCCTCCTCGGGTACGTCCAGTACGCGCGCAGCCCGGAGGGAGTGAATGAGACCGTCGCGCGACTCTGGCTGTTCCTCGGCGCCGGTGTCCTCGGCGGCACGGTCCTCGCCCTACTCGCCGGACTCGCCGTCGCCGACCGCGCGATGCGGCCGATCAAGGCATTGACCGGGCTGGCCCGTCAGATCACCAGCACGCGCGACCCCTCCAAGCGCATCCCGATGCCCGCCGCCGACGATGAGGTGGGCGAGCTCGCGCGAACGATGGACGGCATGCTTCAGGCCCTCGACGAGGCGCACTCCGAGCGGGAGCAGGCCCTCGAGCGCCAGCGCGAGTTCGTCGCTGACGCCTCCCACGAGCTCCGCACGCCGCTCACCAGCATCCAGGCGAACCTGGAGCTGCTACAGGTCGAGGGCGCCGGTTCCGATGACGATCGCCACGCGGTCGACTCCGCGCTCTCCTCGACGAAGCGGATGTCAGGACTGGTCTCGGACCTGCTGCTGCTTGCCCGCGCCGATGCCGGCCGGCAGGTCGCACGCACCGATCTCGACCTGGCGCTGGTGGCCGCGGGCGCGCTCGAGGAGGTCGAGCCGCTCGCCGGCGAGAGGCACCTCGAAAGCCATCTGGAGGGACCACTGCAGATGAGCGGCAACCCCGACGAGCTGCACCGGATGATCCGGAATCTGCTCGAGAACGCCGTCCGCCACACGCCGGAGAGGACGACTGTGGAGCTGACGGCTCGCCGCGACGGGAACGAGGCGCTCCTCGAGGTCCTCGACGACGGTCCCGGCATTCCCGATGGGATCGAGGAGCAGGTCTTCGATCGCTTCGTTCACGGCGAGGGGCCGGCCGACACCTTCAGCGGCGGCGGAACCGGGCTTGGCCTCGCGATCGTTCGCGCCGTCGCGCAGTCGCACGGCGGGTCGGTGGACGCCGGCAAGAGCACCTACGGCGGCGCCCGCTTCTCGATCCGTCTGCCGCTCGGATCCGGCGCGGAGCCGGCCTCTGAGGACCGGCCGGCGGAGCGCTCGGACGAGCGGCAAAAGCTTTAGCAAACGTTCAAGAAGGGCTCCTAGATTCCGCGCTTGGACGAGACACCTCGCCGGGATGCGAAACCCCACACACCTCGGCGAGACCCGCTTAGGCCAACGTCACGTCGGACTAAGCGTCGCCCCCGGTGGTCGCCCCTCCCTCGACCACCGGGGGCTCTACTTTTTTCCGGCCCGGTCAGCCCGGGAGTGAGGGCAGCATCAAACGCTCATCGGGTCTGAAACTGTGTCGCCGAGGATGGGCGCGATCGAAGTCATCACGCTGAGCGACGGCGGCCAGACGGCCGATGAGATCGCGCGCCGGGTCGCGGACTTCCTGCGGCCCGCGAGGTCGAGTCTCGAGCTGGCCCTCTACGACGTTCGCCTCCCGTACCCGACCGGCTCGATCGTCGCCGATGAGCTGCGGGCGGCCGAGTCCCGGGGCGTCGCCGCGAGGCTGCTCTACAACGTCGACACAGCGCGACCGTCCGAGCTCCACCCCCCTCCCCGCACCCGCCCCGAGATCCTCGCCGAGCTCCCCATCGACGCGCGCCCCGTGCCGGGCATCCCGGACCTGATGCACCACAAGTACGCGGTCCGCGACGACGAGGCGGTCTGGACGGGATCGACGAACTGGACGATCGACTCTTGGACCCGTCAGGAGAACGTGATCGCGATCGTGACCGACGGGCGGATCGCACAGCGCTTCCGGCGGAACTTCGAGGAGCTCTGGGCCAACCAGGACGTCGAGCGGAGCGGCCGGGTCGCCCCTGAGCCCGTGGACGTCGACGGAGCCCGGGTCACCGCCTGGTTCACGCCGGGACACGGCGAGCAGCTCTCACAGCGGATCGCGACGGCGATCGGCGCCGCTCGGACTCGCGTCAGGATCGCCTCGCCGGTCATCACCTCGGGGCCGATTCTCGGCACGCTCGCCGAGCTCACCGACAAGGGAGGCCGGGACATCGCCGGGGTCGTCGACGGGCCGCAGACCGAGACGGTCTTCCATCAGTGGCGGGAGAACCGGCACACGGCCTGGAAGATCCCCCTGCTCGCCGCGATCCTCTCCAAGCTGCCGTTCTCCGCCAAGCCGTCCACCCCGTGGACGCCCGAGCTCGAGGTCCATGACTTCATGCATGCCAAGGTCACGATTGCGGATGACGTCGTCTTCCTCGGTTCGTTCAACCTCTCCCGCTCGGGCGAGCAGAACGCCGAGTCGGTCCTCGAGATCCAGGACCCGGCGCTGGCGGAGCGCCTCGCGCGTTTCGTCGACGAGGTGCGGGGTCGCTATCCCGAAGCGCGGACACCGGCGGTGAGCCGCAACATCACATCCTCGACCCCGTCGGCGAGCTCCGCCTGAGCGAGGTCGTCCGGCGTCAGCATGCCCTGCGCGAGGGGGAACGAGCTGATCCAGTCCATCAACCCGGACCAGAACTCCGGCCCCTCGAGGATGACGGGGTGGTCGACGGCCTTGCCTGTCTGGATCAGGGTCAGGGCCTCGAAGAGCTCATCCAGGGTTCCGAAGCCGCCCGGGAAGACGACGAACGCCTCCGAGTAGCGGACGAACATCAGCTTGCGGACGAAGAAGTAGTGGAACTCGATTCCAAGATCGACGTAGGGATTGGTCGCCTGCTCGTGCGGAAGCTCGATGTTCAATCCCACCGAGAGCGCCCGCGCATCCTGGGCGCCCCGGTTCGCGGCCTCCATCGTCCCCGGGCCGCCTCCGGTGATCACCGCAAAGCCGGCCTCTCCGATGGCCCGGCCAACGGATCGGGCTCGCTCGTACTCGGGGGAATCCTCCGTTACGCGGGCGGAACCGAAGACGCAGATTGCCGGGCCGATCCCTCCCAGCTCGTTGAACCCGCGGACGAGCTCGCGCTCGATCCGGGCAAGGCGCTCGGCCTCAGAGCGCTCCGAGAAGACGTTCGCGCTGTCCGCGTAGATGATCTCCTCGTCCGCCGTGGCCGGGGCACGCTCGCCCCGCGGCGCCTCGGTCATCCCTAGACCTCGACGACGACGGGAAGGACCAGCGGGCGGCGGCGGAGCTTCTCGTAGACGAACTCCGCGATGTCGTCGTGCAGGTCCTGCTGAAGCAGCGAGACCTCCCTGACCTGCTCCTGTGCCGCGTCGCTGAGCGTCGCCCGGACGACGTCACGGAGCTCATCGCGGAGTCCGTCGGCCTCCTCCGCGAAGGGAACGCCGCGGAAGATCACCTCCGGGTCGGCCACCTGCGAGCCATCGTCCGAGGAGATCGTCGCGACGACGATGAACACGCCGTCGTCGGAGAGCTTGCGGCGATCGCGCAGGGCGAACTCGTCCGGCTCGCCGACCGAGACCCCGTCCACGAAGATCATGCTGGCGTGGACGTCCTCACCGAAGCGGGCGCCGGACTCGTCGATCTCCAGCGCGAGCCCGTTTCGCCCCTTGAAGATGCGATCCGGCTCGATACCGACCGACTCCGCGAGGTCGGCGTGCAGCCGGAGGCGCTTGTGGTCGCCGTGGAAGGGGAAGACGTTGCGTGGTTTGGTCAGGTTGAGCATCAGCTTGAGCTCCTCCTGCCAGCCGTGGCCCGAGGCGTGGATCGGCGCGTCGGCCGCCGTCACCACCTGCGCCCCGATCTGGAAGATCCGGTCGATCGTCTCGTTCACCGAGCGCTCGTTGCCGGGGATCGGGGTCGCCGAGAAGATCACCGTGTCGCCGGAGTGGAGCTCGACGTCGGGATGGTCGCGGTGGGCCATCCGGCGGAGCGCCGACAGCGGCTCGCCCTGGCTTCCGGTCGAGATGACCACGACCCTCTCGTCGGGGAAGTCCTGGATCTCCTTCGGCGAGATGAAGAGTCCCTCGGGAACGCCCGCCATCCCGAGGTTGGAGGCGATGTTGAAGTTC